>CALIJJ010000134.1 GCA_938017515.1 uncultured Pseudanabaenaceae cyanobacterium | reverse complement strand
AACCTCATGACTCAGGATCAGAACTTTGGGTATGTCTCGATGTACCAAACGATGGTGCCAGACTGCTCTCTCGTCGGCCAAGGCTGGCTCAAGTCGCTCCTGAGCCGCATCGTGCCGATGAAACGCCCGATGGACAACATGACCTGGCCCATGGATGGACCCCAGGAAGAAGAAGTGGCCCTGGCCAAAACCATGGCCACGTCGTTCTACACCCAGTTTTTATTTCCGAGCAAGGCACAGCAGCTCTTCCGTAAATATGTCCTGATGGAAGATGCTGGGCAAGCCGTCCTCCAGGAATTTGAGCGCAAATACTATCGCCTGCTGCAAATTGCCACGATTCACTCCGCAGGCAAACCTCTCATTCTGAAGAATCCAGTCAATACGGCCCGGGTCAGGCATTTGCTGAAACTGTTTCCAGATGCAAAGTTCATCCACATCCACCGCTCTCCCTATGACGTCTTTAAGTCGGCACGGAACCTGAATCGAACCTTATCAACGCTCACAACCCTACAGCTCATGGATGAAAACCGGGCTGAGGAAACAGTTCTGATGCTGTACGAAGCCATGATGCAGCGGTATCTACAGGAGCGTGACCTCATCCCTGAGGGGCACCTTGTAGAGGTTCGATTTGAGGATTTGGAACGGAACCCCATGGGCGAGCTGCAACGGATTTATGCGTCTCTCGATTTACCTGATTACGAGGAAGTCGAACCCGCCTTCCAAGCCTATGTCGATGCTCAAAAGTCCTATCAAAAGAACCGGCTTCAGCTCTCTGCTGAGGCTCAAAAGAAAGTCGAACAGCGCTGGATGTTTTCGTTTGAGCAATTCGACTATGGTCTTCAGTCCTAAGCACTTCAGTAGACCGCTTGCAGGAAATCTAAAACCGCCCCATCTCCCAACCCCTTGCACCCAATTCTATTGATGCCTGAAAATAGGGAATCGCTCACCATGACTCCTCAATCAATACCGTCTAATGACAGCTCATCCAATGACTTTCTCAGTCAGGCAGCCATTCATCTACCGAGGGAACAGCTCAAGCAATTATCACGAATTGATGGAGTAAAGGCGATGGTTGCGATCGCCTCCGAATGGCTTGCCATTGTGCTGGCGATTGGCCTATGCCATCACTTCTGGCATCCCGCTTTATACCTACTGGCGATTCCATTCATCGGAGCCCGACAACACGCCCTCGCAGTCCTACAACACGACGCCGCCCACAACCGGCTCCTCCCCCAGAAAACCTGGAACAATGTTGTGGCAGAGCTGCTACTGGCTTGGCCGATTTTGCTTTCTAACCAATGGTTTCAGCAATACCACTTCCGCCATCATCAACACCTGGGGACCGATAAAGATGGCAATCGCACCCAATATCAAACCCATACGATTACGGGAGAACTCAAACCCGCCTGGACATTTCCCAAAACCAAAATACGCCTTGCGGGATGGCTTTTTCTGCGCCTGTGCGGATTGGCCGGACTGCTCTTCCTCTGCCGAGCATTTCATCGAATTCTGACCAAAGGAACCCTGCGATATCGACTGCTCAGTCTGACCTACTACGCCACAATTTTAGGTGTCATCTTTGGGTTCCAAGCAGAAAGATTCTTACTGCTCTACTGGTTAATTCCCCTATGCACGTGGTTTATTTTCACGAACCTATTACGCCTGGCCGGAGAGCACAGTGCCGTTAACAACGACCATCCAGTTTATGGTCTGACCAGAACGACCCTTCCTTCAGGGTTTGATCAAATCTTTTTGGTTCCACGAAATATTAGCTACCACCAGGAACACCATCTTTTTCCCCATGTGCCCTTTTATCGTTTACCGGCACTACATGCAGCATTGATGGAGAACCCAGACTTCCATCAACAATCCCATCGGAGCCACGGTTATTGGCAAACGCTGCAGGAGCTAGGCCACCAGCCCTAACCTCTCCCTTGAATCCAATCTTCGCCGTTAATCACTTTCCGTAGTGTATTCGCACCGTAAAGACTCCTTGAGCCTTCCATAAACATCGGAACTCAGCCCTTGCCAACGTGAAGTCTAATCTTAGGAACGTGAGATATGACAGGAACACACTTCAGGGGCGGTGTCCCCTCACCCGCCCTTTTATTCCACTAGCCCCCGTCTCTGAAGTTGCCTGTTCCCAACTAGCTGTTCCCAACCAGCATTATTGACCCGCCCTTGAGGCATTTTTCTGGAGCCTTCTGAAGAGGAGCCCCAGTTTTTTCGTTTGGGTATTTTTCTCCAACCATTTGAATAATTAGGTCCAATCAGTTGGGTGGGTTTCCTCAGACTGTCCTGATACATCGCTTCTGGGAACGAGAAGTAGAGGAGACCAAATAGATCCCTAGCGCTAAATTCCATGAGTGATCTTTGCCTCGTCGCTGCCATGGTGGCGAAAATGCAGGCGGCGGAGCAGCCCGTCTCCGTGGACCCCGAGCCCACAAGCCTCGACCAAATCAGCAGTCAAGCCAAGCACAATTACTACAAGCCCGGCTTTCAGCCCGTTGCCCGCCAGGGCAGCAGCTATGCCGCCCCAATCAAGGGCTTTACGTCAGTCTCTGGCGCTGAGTTCAGCGTCCAGCTCATGGGCAACAAGGGATCTGGGCACCCCGCCGTCAGTCCGCAGGTCGCAGCCTCAGGTAGCCCAGCAAAAAGCCCAGCAAACGGCCCAGCAACAAGCAAAGACTGCTACGACTCTGGCCAAGCAGCCTCCAAGGTCTCTTCAGAAAAAACGCTGCTGGCTGCTCGTACCTCTTCGGCCAGTGAAGCCCTGTCGAAGCTGACATCGCCGCTGTACTGGAGCGACAGCTACCGCTCCTACAGCAAGCCCCAAGCAAGCGTCAGCAATGGCCCTCGCTCCGGCCCCCAGCTCTACTACCAGCGCATTGCTGCCCTCAAGTCAGGGCGCCTCTACACACGCCTCCCGGCTGACAGCTATCGCTCCCAGTGGGCCAATGTGAAAGCCCACCCCGACTACAACCAGTGGAAGAATCTGCTGGCCCTGGAGGCTCGGGCAGTGAGTAAGGGCCAGGGCAGCAATCGCCTCAGCATTGTCTTGGGGGATTCCATCAGCCAGTGGCTACCGATGCAGGATTTGCCCAACTCCCAACTGTGGATGAACCAGGGCATTTCTGGGGATACCACGCGGGGGATTCTTCAGCGGATTTCGGCCTTTAAGGACACTCGGCCCAACAGCATCTATGTGATGGCGGGGGTAAATGACCTTAAGAATGGGGCGACGGATTGGGAGGTGACGAGTAATTTGCGCAAGATCATGCAGCAGTTGCGTAGCCATCACCCTAAGGCACAGATTTTTGTACAGTCGATTTTGCCGACGGATACGCCGAATATTGGCAATGAGCGGATTCGGAGTATTAATGCGAAGTTGGCGGCGATCGCCCGCGAAGAAAAGGTCAGCTATCTCAACCTCCACAGCCAGTTCGTCGATTTCAACGGCAAGCTGAACGCGAATCTAACCACCGACGGCATCCACCTCAACCCCGAGGGCTATTCGGTTTGGCAATCGATTCTGCGCAACATGGAATATTGGGTCGCGTTGAATCGTAACCTGGGCTATCAAACGCCTTGGTCGAGCTAGAGGGCTCCCCTTTTTCTTAGCCAGTACGGACCGGACCTGACAAATATAGACGCCAGTACGGACTTAGCCAATACAGAAAAGCCCCAGCTCAGGGTGAGGCTGGGGCAGTTTGTGTGGGAAATCTGTGATGACTTGAGGCTAACGCGATCGCCGGTAAAAACTCGGTAAGGCCCACTCAACCGCATAGGAGACAGAGCGTTCAGGGACAGTCTCCATCAAACCAACCGAGCAAAGGCCCGCTGCTCCAGGGCTCGCCAAGTGACTGAGCCCACAATGCCATCCACCCGGATGTTGCGGGTGACTTGGTAGGCTTTCACGGCAGCTTCGGTGCGAGCCCCAAACACACCATCGGTTGGTCCCACATCTGCGGCATTGAGGGTGGCTTGGATGACGATGATGTCCTGGCCGCGATCGCCTCGTCGTAGAACTGGCAGGGCGTCAATGAGGGCCTGGTCTGCCTGGAGCGATCGCCAGGTTTTGGATTCTGCAATGCCGTTTTGGGGCAGGAGATAGCGGAATTGGACGAGGCGCACGGCTTCTTCGGTTCTGGGTCCGTAAATGCCATCGAGCCGGACGGGGATGATGACACCGCCGATGGGGATGCCGCCAATGGGGTTAACAAAGAAGCGATCGTTAATCAGTGCCTGGAGTTCCTCTACGGCTCGACCGCGATCGCCCTGCTTGAGAGTTGGGAAGAGGATGGCGGTTTGTGCTGCTTGCATGGCTTGCATGGATAGATTCCCTGTGACCTGAGTCACATGCGCTACAGCTTCAGTTGTATGGGATGCTCGGACGCTTTCCTATGACCCGTGCGGGTGAGTTTTGGGGATTGATGGGTCTAAGTCGGTGGCCTGAAATCAGCACAGCCTTTGCTGCGGGTTTCCCTTCAACCCAAGCTCAGGGGAGCGGCTCCGCTTAACCAGCGAGACCGTGAGCGTGCCAGGGTCGAGGGCTGAGCGAAGTCGAAGCCCGGTCGGCAAGAGAGGTGTATCCGCTCACTTAGCAACTGTTCAGTGGAAGGATATGACAGGAAAAGCCCCAGTGCTGGGGAAGCCTGGGGCAGCATGTGGGATATGCAATGGTTTGAGGTTAGCGCGATCGCCGTAAAGAATTCGGTAAGGCGGAGCCATAGGCGGAGCTTGCATGACCGCCGTGACAAGAGGGGAGAACATCCTGGAATTCAACGGGGACTCTATCAGACAGAGATAACTCCGGCCCCTCAGAATCATCCGCATTTTTATCCATCGAATTGTCTTAACTGTGACTTTTGATTCTTGCTCAACCCTGTTCATCCAAGACCACCTAAGGGAAGCCTAGGATTGCGAGCATCTACCCACATCTATCCCAACCCCCTACAATGAGATAGTACAAAAAAACTATCTCGATTCGTCAGGAACAACCTTGCCATACCTCGCTTCAGGCTCCGCAGATGCTGACCTCCTCCAACTCCAACCCCTCCGGCAACGCGTCTTCAGGCCACAGCCCCAATGATGGCCTCGACGACAATCCCTTTGGCCACGGCATGAGCATTGCCGACCTCGCCAAACAGATCGCAGACCAGGCTAACGAAGAGACCGCCGACGAACCAGCTATCCAAAAATCGGATGCTTCCGAGCCAAAAATCTCCCAGCCCCAAAACGACGCCCCCAGCACCTACGACCCCAGCGCCTACGATCCCAGCACCTACGATCCCAGCACCTATGGACTGACCGCCACAAGCGACGCCGTTGCCTACGACGAAACAGCGATCGCCGCCGCCTACGCCGCCGCCTTCGATGCCGAGATCTCAGAAGTGCAGGAGATCGTTCAGCCCCAGTCAACACCCCACTCCCAAGCAATCCCCGCCTTCTCCAGCACCTTCCCTCCCGAGCCTCCGCCCCACGCCAGCGAGCGCCTGCTGCCCTACCTCAACCCCGACACCGTCGTGCAGTGGGACCCCGCCGAAATTGCCATCGCCCCCCTGCCCGTCTATAGCCAGGGCATGCTCGCCAACGCCTACTTCTTTGGCAACCCCCGCTGGAACAAAAAATATCTAGAGGAAGAGCACCGGGGAAGCGCATTTTGCGATCGCTGGCACCACGCCCTGCGTCGCCTCAACGACGATCCCTTCGACATGAGCAGCGGCTGGGACAACAAAGTCGTCGTCGATCTCGGCTGTGGCCCCGGTAATCTCTTCCAGACCCTCGGCGGCACCCCCGCCACCCTCATCGGCGTCGATATCAGCTACGGAGCCCTACGCCGCGCCCAACAACTCGGCTACACCGCCCTACTCGCCGACGCCCACCATCTCCCCCTGCAATCCGGCATCGCCGACGTCGTTGTCGCCAACGCCCTGCTGCACCACTGCGACGACATGGCCCGCGTCCTGGCCGAAGCGGCCCGCCTCGTCAAACCCGGCGGCTACTTGATCACCGACCTAGATCCCCAGCGAAGCGCCTGGGATCGACGCGGCTGGGGACTCTGGATTCAACAGATCAAATTACCGAACCTTCCCGGTCTGGGTGACTCCGTCGAAGAGCAAGCCTGGCGCATCGCCACCGAAGTCCACAATCGCCAGCCCGGTGTTGGCATCGAGGCCAGTCTCTACAGCCAAATCCTTACCCCTTGGGGCTTTGACGTGCAGCTCTATCCTCATAACCATCACGTCGGTGCCGAAGTCTTTCTGGGAGAAAAGGGGCGATCGCCCCTCAAAACACGACTGAGCCAACGCCTGTCGGGTCTCGACCCTGCGGGGGCAGAGGCCGCCCAATCAATCATGTGTGTGGCCCGCAGAACCGCCTAATCTAAGAGAGCCATCCAAAAACCACGGCTTCATCTCCCTAGGTTCACCGCCTTATCTTCCGTGGCTTTATTGCTCGCGATGGGGAGCCAAATTTCCAAAGAAATTTTTCTACGGGGAACTTTTTGGACATTGTTTGGCCCTAGGCGGAACTCTACCGTGCCGAACAGCATCTAGGTCATCAGCATATCTATACTGTCCTAATGCCCCGGGCGGCTTCCAGCCTTACACGGGATGACAGCAAACTTAGTTCGTGCCTAAATAAAAATGGGAATACTCCTAGGTGTTCCCCTCTGATTGAGCGGTGTGCAGCCTCCCCCAGAAACGATGCGAAACGCTCTAATCATCAACGGTGCAGCGAGGCTTTAATGACCCAAGCCCCCGGAAACAGTCCCGACAAAAAATCCTCGTCCCCGTCCCGCCATCGCTGGATTGGAAGGCTCGTGCGCACCTTTTTGGTGTTGGGTGTTGTCTTGGCCGGTGCGGCGGGTGCCGGGACCTGGTGGATGTGGCGCTACGTCAACAGTGACCTCACGCCCCAGATGGAAAAGCAGGTCGGCAAAATCCTCAAGCGTCCGGTGACCATCGGCTCCGTGGAAGAGGTTACCCCCTTCGGCATTCGCTTCGGCCCATCGGAAATTCCCAATACCGCCACCGAGACAGACCGCGTTGTCAGCCAGGCCGTGGAGGTTCGCTTCAATCCACTCCAGCTCCTAGGCGGCAAACTCGACCTCAACGTCACACTGGTTGATCCCGACATTTATCTAGAACAGGATGAGACCGGGGAATGGGTTGACCCCGAACTCAACATATCTCCGGGCAACGGACCGGTTCAAATCGGTCTCAAAACCCTCAAGCTTCGACGGGGCAATGTTCGGGCCGTTCCGTTTTGGCAAGGGGAAACCAATCCCGCCGCCGCCGTAGACCTGGAAGACGTCACCGGCAAACTCAAGATTGGCAGTGACAGCGAACAGCTTAAATTTGAAGCCGATGGCCAGGTCGTCGGCCAGCCTGGACGCATCAAAACCTCCGGCACCAGCCCGAGCCAAAATCCGCGCATCAACTTCCAGATCAAGGGCAAGGATCTGCTGGTTGCCGATATGAAGCGGGTGCTCGAAAATACGGTGCCTTTCCCGGAAGTCGCCCTGGGCGAAGGCCGGGTCGATGCCGACCTGGACATTACCTTCACCCCCGGCGATCCCGATGTGGAAATTGAGGGGGACGCCACGTTTCGAGGCACGACAGCGAAGGTGCCGCAACTGCCCCTGCCGGTGAAAAATGCCGAGGGCAAGGTCAGAATTAAAGACAAGGACATTCAGGTACTCAACGCCACCGGCACCTATGGCTCCCTAGAATTTGAAACCCAGGGCCAGGTTCATCTGGAAGATGGCCTCGATATGACGGCGAAGGTCAAGCCCCTGGAGGTCAATGCGGCCTTGGAGACGGCTGCGGTAACCTTGCCCGTGGCCGTGGCGGGGATGGCGATCGCCGAAGACCTCCGCATCACCGGCATGGCCGACAGTCCCATCGTCACCGGCAAGGTGCGGTCGGCCCAAACCATGACCGTGGACCAGGTACCGTTCCAGGAAGCCTCAAGCCGGTTCGTGTTCAAAAACTCGGTCATCAACCTGAGCGAAATCCGCGCCGTGCCCAACTCCGGCGGCTTGATTAGCGGCAGCGGCTCCATCGACCTCAATCCCGGCGGCGCGATCAACATCAAAACCAGCGCCACCGGGCTGAACGGCGACGACCTGGTGAAGCGCTACAACGAGAATGGCTTGCCAGTGACCATCGGCACCCTCACGGCCCAGACCAAAACCGTGGGTCCCGTCGATCGCCCCAGAACCACGGTGCAGTTCCAAGCCCTAGAAGCGGACTACCCCGCTCGGGGGGTGGCCCAAATCGAAGACGGCACGGTCAAAATCGACGACCTTTTGTTACGCGTTGCGGAGGGGACCGTGCGGGGCGTGGGAAAGCTCCAGGGCGATCGCTGGAGCGGCACAGCTAAGCTCTCCGGCGTTCGCCTCAACCAGTTCTCCCCCGACCTACGCGGCCAGCTCAATGGCGATGTTGCCCTGGGTGGCCCCGTCCAGGGATTTAGTCCCAGCAATCTCGATGCCGACGGCACCGTCACCTTCAGCGAAGGCATTGCCCTCGTGAATGACCCGCTGGTCATGGATTTGCGCTGGGATGGTCCTCGCTCCCAGATGATTGTTGCCAATGCCACTGCACCGGGCCTAACGGGCAGTGGCACCGTCGGCGTTGATGTGACGGACACCCCAGAAATCACGACGATGGATCTCGACGTGACGGCACGGGGCTATGACTTGCGATCGCTCCCCCTCGCCAGCCCCGATGCCCCCGTCGCCCTTGACCTGGGAGGCTTCGCTAACTTTGACGGCCGCATTACGGGGTCCCTCGAAACGCTACAGGCCAAGGGCGATCTGCGACTGAGCGAATTCCAGCTCAATAATCTTCCCTTTGAGTCTTCGCTGGCGGGGACGGTTGCCTACACACCCAACGGAACTCAACTGAACCTGGCAGGGAATCGCGATCGCATCGACCTCAACCTCGATAGCGAGTTCATGCCTCGGGATTTTGTGGTGCAACAGGGGGCGGCGATCGCCCAGGGCAGTCGCACTGGCCCCGACCAGTACGACATCGATCTGCAAGAATTTAACCTCGCCGCCCTCAACATTCGGCCCAACACGGGTCTGGGCGATGTCCCCCTAGAGGGCTTGGCCTCCGGCAGTGCCCAGGTGGCTCTGTCTCCCCTCACCGCCAGCGGCAATCTCCAGATTTTAAATCCAGCCCTGGGCAACCTCAGGGGCACCGCGCTCAAGGGCAAGTTCGATGTGGCCAATGGGATGGCGCGGCTGACGGAGACGGTGTTGACCCAGGATCTCTGCCGTCGGCAACGGGGCAACAGCTGCGTCGATCCGGTGCAGACGCGCTATATTCTCGAAAAGGGGGAGCTGGCGCTGGGGGCAGAGCCGAGTTTTGATGTGGCGATCGCCATCGACAACGGCGACACCCAAGGGCTGCTGCGCATGGTGCAGTGGTTTGAATTTGGCGACATCACCCAGGGAGTAAAAGGTGCCGTCTATGGCTCTGCCGACGATCTCAGCCTCACCGGCTTAGGGTTGCCGGACGCCCCCCTATTCAACCAGCTCCAGCGCTTCTCAGAGGTCAAGCAGTTAGTTGCAAAAGAAACAATACGCCAGCGCAATGAATCCCGTTATCCCGCCCTTTCGGAACTCAGCGGCCCCTTTGACGGGCGGATTGAAGCCAAAGGAACGGTGGGGGGAGCATTTCAATCAAGCTTTGATCTCAATGGAACCAACTGGGCCTGGGGTCGCTACGATGTCGATAGTGTCAGCCTCCAGGGCGAGTTTAGCGATGGTCTCCTGACGCTGCTTCCCCTGCGCATTACCGATGGTGATGCGGTGGTTTCGTTCTCCGGGCAGCTCGGCGGCGAGCAGCAGTCGGGACAGCTCCAGGCTGCAAATGTCCCTGTCTCCCTAGCCCGCAATTTTATCGATCTGCCGGTGGATCTCGGCGGCGATTTGAATATGCAAGCCAACGTCGCAGGGAGTTCTGACAACCCCCGGGCGATCGGCAGCATCAATCTCAATAACGGCAGCTTGAATGGCACCCCGGTGAAAACGGAGCAGGTTGGTTTTAACTACGTCAATGCGCGGCTGAGCTTTGGCGGTAGCTTGGGCATTGCGGTCACCGAGGAGGCGATCGCAACAGACCCCCGCGACACCGAGCTCCCCACGGATCGAAACGCCGCCCAACCGTCTGCCCCAGAACCCCTACGCATTTCTGGCAGCATTCCCCTCCCCTTCGGCAGCATGCAGCCCGCCGACGACCAGATCGCCCTCAACGTCGATGTCAAAAACGAGGGCTTAGCCTTCCTCAATCTCATTTCCCGTGACCAGCTCCAGTGGCGTGGCGGCGAAGGGCAAGTTCAGCTCAAGGTCGATGGCACAATCAACAACCCCATCGCGACGGGGACCGCAACCTTTAAGAACGCAACGCTAGCCGCCCAAGTCCTACCGGATGCCGAGCTGACCAACTTCAATGGTCTAGTGCGGTTTAATCAAGACCGCATCCGTGTGGACGGCCTTGACGGCATCTTCAGCGACGGCCGGGTCATGGCCAAAGGCACGATTCCCATTTCTCGCACAATTCCAGTGCAGGATCCCCTTACGGTGGGATTTCGTGAGCTTGACCTCAACCTGCGCGGTCTGTACCGAGGCGGAGCGAGTGGAGATGTGACCATCAACGGTACGGCACTGCGCCCCGATCTCGCAGGCCGCATTGTGCTTGAGAATGGACAGGTTCTGCTGCCAGAGCCCAGTACCGCAGAGGCTCAGACCAGCGTGGTCACGGCCTTGGCGGATGACACGCTCCTTGACAGTGGCAGCACCCCGATTCGCGTACCCACCTTTGACAATTTGCAGCTGACCCTTGGAAAAAAGGTTCGTGTTGCATCCCAGCCACTGTTTAGCTTTTTAGCCGAGGGTAACTTGGGGCTAACCGGTGATTTAGACAATCCCCTCCTAGATGGCGACATTCTGCTAACCAAAGGCAATGTCAATCTCTTCACCACCAACTTCAATCTGGCGCGAAGAAGCCGTAACGTGGCCTCGTTCACCCCTGAACGGGGGCTCAATCCCTATCTACAGGTTGAACTGGTCACTGCGGTGACGGAGGTCTCGCGCAGCCGCAGCACCTTCGACAATGTCTCGACCTCAGAAATCAGCGATGCCCAGGACTTTGACGATTTTGGCAGTTTGCAAACGGTCAGAGTTCGCGCCAAGGTTGATGGGCCTGCCAGCACATTGCTCGACAACATCACCCTCGCCAGTAGCCCCAGCCGCAGTCAGGGCGAAATTATCTCGCTCATTGGAGGTGGCTTTGTGGATACCTTAGGTCGCGGTGGCGACAGCACGCTGGCCCTAGCGAACCTGGCGGGTTCTGCGTTGCTGGGCAATATTCAATCCGTGATCAATAACGCCCTGACGGGTCCGGTGGAGGTACGCATTTTCCCGGCGATCGTCGATACGAGCAGCCAGCGCGAGCGGGCGGATAATGACGGCGAAACCAATTCCGTCTTCGCCCTAGGCAGTGAAATTGGCGTCAACATCAACAACAGCCTGTCGTTTTCGGCACTCAAACTACTGACCGTCGATTTGCCTGCTCAGTTCAACCTTCGCTATCAGCTCAACGACAATCTAACCCTGAGAGCTACGACTGACCTACAGGGGGAAAGCCGGGCCGTGGTGGAATACGAGCAGCGCTTTTAGCGCCTGCCAACATTCTTCCGCTAGCAGAGAGATACTTTCGTCACAAAGGGAACAGGGAATTTTCGGTTTTTTCCTGATGGCGATCGCCCGCTCAGTAGTAATAGGTGGTAGATGCACCCTGACTCAACAATCCTCGGCCACGGCTGGGGATTTTTTGTATCTGCCCAAGAGCAGGCTCATTCCAGAACCAGCCTGCATTTCAGCAGATCTTGGGAAAGAATTCCATTTCGAAAAAAGTAGGACATCGGCCAGGAACGCTTCAAGCCCAGGTCCTACTTCATGCTTGAAACACTTCATGCTTTAGACAATCCTTCAAATGCATTTTGCCGCAGCGAGATCTGCATCAACAGGTCTGCATAAAAGAGCTCAGTCAAACCATTAGATTCAGAGGGAAAGGGCAAAGAATTCAAAGGGCAAAATCTCAATTCTTGCTCTACCGCTCAAACGAGGTTGGCACGCAGCCCCACTCTTCTCTACTCCCGAAAGTAGATAAGATTCTAGACAGGAATCACAGGCAAAATCACACATAAAGGTGCACGATGACAGCTAACCCCACAAGCCCGTTGAACTATGATGTGCCGGGTCCACGCACCATGCCCCTGGTGGGGCGAACACTGAATGTTATTCAGTTTGCCAAGGACCCCATCGCCTACACTCGCCCGCTCTTTGCAGAATATGGCAACCTCGTTTCCCTGGTGGAAGGGGGCGGCACCCGACTCTACTCATCACGGCCAACCTGTCCCGGCACGGTGTTTGCCTGTGGGCCAGAGCTGACGCGCCAGGTCACAACCCAGCAAGATGTCTATCACAAGTCCCCGTTGAGCGGCCCCCTTTACCGTTTTCGCAATGAGTCAGAGCGCACCAAACCCCTGAAGCATTTTCTCGTGGGTCTTTTTGGTGATAACGAAGATCGCCACCTACAACAACGCAAGTTGATGATGCCTGCGTTTCATCGGCAGCGTTTGCAAACCTACATTCAAGACATGGTGAGCATTACCGAAGATGAACTGAACCAACTGCCTGTGGGGCAGGTTCAGGACATTTCTGCGACAACGCGCTTGGTGACACTTCGCATCGCGACCCGGTCTCTCTTTGGAGAAGATATTGGTACGAAAGGCAGCAGTACGGGGGAAATTATCCAAGAGGCGATCCGTCTGCAAGTGAGTCTGTCGATGAAGCTGCTGAGATTTGATCTCCCAGGGTTGGCGTGGCATCGCTATTTGAATTTAGCGGCTCAGTATGAGCAGGGAATGCGAGCACTGATCGCAGCAAAAAAGCAGCGAGGGGGTGACGAACCCGATGTGCTCTCGATGCTCATGCAAGTGCAGGATGAGGAAACCCAGACTGGCCTTAGCGAGGACGAATTGCTGGGACACGTTGGGGTCATCTTTGTGGCGGGCCATGAAACGAGCGCTAATGCGCTGACTTGGACCTTGTTCCTGCTATCGCAGCATCCTCAGATTGCTGCCGATGTGCTGGACGAGCTGGAAGCCGTTCTTCAGGGAGAAGCACCCACGTTAGAGAAATTGCAACAGTTACCGTTACTAGAGCGGGTGATTAAAGAAAGCATGCGGGTGCTGTCTCCGGTCCCCTGGAACGGACGAGTCACCGCGAAACCGACGGAGCTGGGGGATTACCACTTACCGGAAGGAACGGAGGTATTCGTCGGTATTACCCAAACGCATCACATGAGTGAGTTATATCCGGATCCAGAATCCTTTGACCCCAGCCGTTGGGAAACCATTAGCCCGACAGCGTACGAATACAATCCCTTTAGCGCGGGGCCACGAATTTGCATTGGGGCGGGTTTCGCCATGATGGAAATTAAGATTGTTTTGGCCATGCTGCTACAGCGATACCGGCTGGAGTTTGTGCCTGAAACCCCCATTGATCGGGCGGGGTTCTTTGTCATGAGACCTAAGCATGGGATGGCAATGAAGGTGCATCAGCAGGATCGCAAATTCCAAGCAGGTGTGGGCAGCGTTCAAGGAAACATTCGCGAACTCGTTCATTTGCCTGCTTGAACCATCTTCCCCATGTAGGAGATGTCAGCTCTGAATCTCTACGACTCAACAGCCTCTACGACTCAACAGCGGACCGACGATAGCTCCCGAGTATCCAACCTCTGGGAAGGAATGGGCAGAATATCGTCGGTCCGCTTGCTTTCAGCCATAAATTGAGATGCGATGGCTTCAGCATAAGTTCTTTCCATGCCGTAGGCCTGATCGACGATCTCCTGCTGAAGGGCTTTCCAAACTTCAAATCTCTCGCTCTCGGGCAAACACTGAAGTATCTGATGCAGAGCATACTCAATGTTGTACTGGCAGAGCTGAAGGTTCTCATCAAGCTCGATTGGCTCCGATTCGATGTCATCTTTATACAGCCGATGAAGGGCGGCACAAACAGTGATCTTATGGTCTGATTGGATTCTGTAAGTAGACATATTCACCTCAAGGCCAATTGATATGATTCAGCGTGGTCATTGCCCACCGTAAAACACAACGCATTACGAAAAGTAGCGAAGGGTCTTATGATGCGGCTCTCAACTGTGGGCTAATCTTAGTGTGAGCTAATCTTAGATTCATAGCATTAGCTTACTGAGCTAGCGGCCTTCCTTCGTGGATATTTCAATCGCTGATTGACTCAAACTAGGTGCAACGTTACCAAGAAGAGCAGAAATCTGTTTGACCATAGAAATTTGGGTGGTGTCATCAGCTTTCGTAATGTTGTGACGCGTCGGGAAGAATTCGGGGATCGCAAGGCTGTGGCGAATGGCTTCCTTAACTTGTTCGGCAATGAGCGATCGCAAGTCTTCCTGTGCATGCTCCCCTTGAAAATTTGCTCCTTCTTTTGTAGTCGCATACAGCGGAGGTAGACGATTGAGAGCATAGGCTGTAATATCGCCTATATCAAGCATTTCCCCACTGCGGGCCTCAATTTCCTCCACACAGGAAATCGCTTCCATAAACACAAACCCTTCCATCACATTGAGAAATCGCTTCGTGGGGAAGATCGTCACTTTCCCCTTAAGCAATGCCTCCATCAATTGATCGAGAGCCTGGTTCTCAGCAAGGGAGAGCTGGCCTTGATTATCACAAATCTCACTAATTTCAGCTTCAACTTCAGGGCGAATCACTCCTTCACACAAAGCTTTTCTAATATTTTCTTCGATGCTCTTCATTACAAAATTGCCCCTTCCTAAAGGTCCATCTTCCAATTTAGAAACAGAGAAATAGTCGAACGAAGATATGTCTTCTTTAAGTCCAACTAAGACAAGAAACTTAAACTCTCTAGACAGCACTAATATAATTTGATCTTATGCTCGTAGAATCAGTAAATACAATAGGTTTTTATCCGTAAAACCTGGGATTCCTCTCTCCGTAATTCAGCGACACTCCTCTAGGTAAACCCATACAAATCTTCAAGCATGGAATAAAAGACAGAGCGGACTTGATATAGACACGTTCTTTATCATTGTTCAGCAGAAAACAATAAACAATATTTTTCTTACTGGAAGGCTTCTCTATTAACCATTAGAATGCTTCCCTTTTAAATCATAAATCCCGTCCGCTTTACAGCTTAATCAATGGGGGTTTAACTCCGTTGATATTAGACCTCTTGCATGAATCTTGACCTATAGACCTCTTGCACGAAACCCAAAGCCGCCCCCAACCCCTTCCCCCCCATTCTGGGGGAAGGGGAGCTTGAAAGTCCATCTCCCAAGCTTGGGAGGGATTTAGGGAGAGGGCCAGCAGAGTGATGCAAGAGGTCTACTTATTACCACCATGGATTGGCCGTCGAAATGCCCCTCTAACGAAGCAATGTCCATGGCGACAAAAAGCATTGCAATAACAACGAATTAGGGCTTCTCCTGAGAGCAAAGGCCCAATCCCTCATGCCACACCGGATGTAATCCAAATCAGTTGAAAGCCCAACGGACGCATAGATTCCGCACATCGCTGACTGACATCACTGACTGAAAGACCATCCAAGACGACTTCTGGCCAAAGTACTGCCGATAAATTGGACCCAGGCCTCAACCAAGTAGGCGGGTGCAGACGGACGAAGCAAACGATTGATGGCTCCGGAGCAAGACATCGAAAGACACCACCACAGTGCCCAGGAGAGCGTCAATCGCCTCCTGCTTTCGCCAATTACCCTGCTCCCATATCCAACCCTTGAGAAGGCTTATGCGATTCGACTCATCACCAACCATGGCATGAGCATCACCTTCGTTGCCCAGTGGATGGCACACAATCACGGGGTTCCCCCAAGGATTAACCAGGCCTGAACTTCAGCAATTCAGAGAAAAATAATTTGCGTACAAGCTGGGGATAAAAGAGACTAACGCACTCTGCCCCAAACAGCTCCAAACGACCCGTTTAAAACGTCAAAAGCCACTCAAAGAGCGGCTTTAGCAATACCCCCAGGGGAATTCGAATCCCCGTCGCCTCCGTGAAAGGGAGGTGTCCTAGGCCTCTAGACGATGGGGGCGTGACTTGCTTGACGGTTATCAATGTATAGGAGAGCCGAAACCAATGTCAATCCCTAACAAACATCTTTTTTGCGCCCCTCTGAATCTGGGCTCCCATCAAGGAGCGAGAAGCCCAGAAAGAACTCACAAAACCCCAGATACAACTACTGGAACTCGCGAGAGTTGCGCAAACGAATAAGCTGGCGACGAAGCTCAGGCGAAGCATCCGTGTCAGCAAGCTGACGTGCCTCAGCATGAACATGAGTCGCTTCAAGGTACTCATCAGAGCCGTAGCCAAAAGCCTCCAGCAAAATGCCCAGAAGCTGGTCGCGATCCTGAAGTGCTCCCTTCTCCTCGATCATCCTGAACTTCAGATTGACCTCACACTCGTAGACGCCAACGCCATCTGATGAATTGTCTTGGAACTGTACCGATTCGTAGGACATAGCTCGACAAAAGTGAAAGGAATCTTTGAACGTCCGCTGGCCTTATCAGCTCAACATTTGGAATGAGATGCTAACAAAAGGGCGAAACCGTCGTACATCAATAAGCTATCACTGTGCTCAGAAGGCTCAATCCGCCAAACCACGGAACTAAAGAACCTGTAATTTCCACGCAGAAATCCCTCACTCTACTGATTTTCTATCGCTGTTTTAGCGAGAAATACGGTGTTTTATCCGTGGCATTGAAAGTGATTCAAAATAGTCGATTAAAATCGATTTTTTCTATCGGGATATGCGTAGAAATCATTTTTTAGGCTACAGACACCGTAGTGTTCATCAAGCTGTAGAATCTCAGTACAAGCACGGCGAAGAAAAGAGCTTGAGACCTCAAAAGGCTTACAGCAACGAAAATAGGACGTTTCAGGCCGCTATTTGTACGTAAAAGAAAAAAATAAAAGCAACACTGACACACGCAGGCTTAGAGGTCAGTCCTGAGGGGATGGGAAAGCACTGGTCATTGAAGATAGCGCAAAGTATCCAAAAAGAGTAGCTTCAAATACAATTTTTGGTGTTTCCATCGTTCAATTGCTTAAGAAAATATTGTGACTGAAACGATAGCGATGGACGCCAACAGAATTCCCTCGTAGGAACACTGATCTCTTCTTTGCTGCTCGAACAGTTATGGGTCAGCATTCATTCAACAATCCAACGTCTGTGGAAGAAATGAAGCTGAGCATATCCTAGAGGCTAGAAATATACGGGTAGTGTGAAATGGAAGCAGCTCCCATGGGGAGAGCGGGGACTGACCCAAATGCGACCGTAGTGGGCACAGATGATACGACGACAGAGAGAAAGGCCAATACCATAACCGCTGGTTTGCTGATCTCGCGGCAGCCGGAAGGCATCATCAAAGATGGTTTCTTCGGCTTCGGGGGGAATGCCTGGGCCAGTATCACAGAGACTGATCTGAACGGTCTGACTGGTCCGATGCAAACAAGCAAGGGAAAGACGTCCCCCTGCGGGGGTGTACTTGATGGCGTTGTCAAACAGGTTGTTCAGGACCTGACGAATCCGCTCGGCATCGGCGCAGACGGGGGGGAGATCGGTAGGGATATCTGCGTCCATGTGCAGGGATTTAGCGGAAAGGCGATCGCGCAATTGAAGCATAATGTCGTGGCACAACCGCTGCAAATTCAGCTTCTCCGGCTGAATCGAGAGCTGATCGGCCTCCCCCTGGGCAGCCTGCAAGATATCGTCCATCATGCGATCCAGCTTGCGCAACTGACTGCGCGCCTGGTCCGCCAGACGAAGCATCATCTCATCGGAAAGCGGCGAGTGATTGGGAATGGCTCCGCCGGAGGGAGCAGGCACATCGGCTGCGGCCAACCACTGTTGGGATTGCTTTAAGCCTTTTTCAAGGGTTTCAATCGCGAGGGAGGCTGTTGTCAAAGGCGTTCGCAGATCGTGGGCCAGAATTGCAATGACGCGATCGCGAAACTTAAGCTGCTCTTCTAAGGCCTCGCTCTCCTGCTTCAGACGAAACACCTCATCGGAGAGCTGAAAAACCTGGCGAGAAATCCCCGCAGGCAACATCACTCCCTCCGGACCAATCACCCCCTCACTCGGCAACCGCTTGTCATTGAACTGCGGTAGCGACTCTTCCTGGAGAGCAATTTGCCAACGGGGCCACCAATAACGCAGCTGCTGGACCAGGTCAGTCCCGGTCAAAACTTGGGTGGGCAAGGGCTCAGTCTTAACCAAGGCGGGAATTGCGACCAACCGAAAATACTCCACCAGGGAAGGCTGAGAGGAAATGTGGACCACCTGAAGTCCAAAGCAATCATCTCCCCCCAACTCGGATAGCGCTTGGCGAATCAATTGCGCCTGCTGATCCCCCTTGGAATAGTGGTTAACAAACAACATGAACTGCACACGCTGTTTGTCGATTGTGGTAGCCTGCGGCTCCTCCATACTCACCTTGGCAATAGCAAAGCTAGCCGTTCGTTGTTTTTCGGTAGACCCAACATTTTAGGCCGCCCCACGACGGGGGTGGTCAATCGCACGAGAGCCCATTCAAAGACCTATTCGATAACGAATCAAGCTCGAGCAACATTGATCGAGTTCACACCCTTCGAGCATCAATGCTTAGGTGTCCAACACAGAACACTCGATTATAGGTGCCCGACACAGAACACGGAAAGATGTTTTACGGGTGGCTTGTCCTTCAATCACTCATGTTTTTGTATTCTGTATTTCAATCTCTCACTGTTTGGCTCAAATATAAATAAAATATTAAAACTTGTAATTTAGTTCTTTGTCCTATTTTTTACCCGACGCCAGGCTTGAGCAAGCCGGCCAATGTGTGAGAGCGTGAGTATTAATTTTTCTCAAGCGTTGGCGTCATGTTGGACTTGCTCAGGAAACGCCCGCAGCAATGGGTCATAGGGGTTGCAATGGCCTTTGCATCCATCACGCTGCTGCTCGTGTTGTATCGCTACTACAGTTTTGCCGCCACCTACGACCAGGGCATTTTCAACCAGGTCTACTGGAATGGCAGCCACGGTCGGTTTTTCCAAAGTTCTCTCTCCTCGCAGCTTTCCACCAATGTGGTCCACGCAGGGGAAGTCCCCAACGTGGCCTATCACCGCCTGGGACAACATTTCACCCCGGCACTGCTGATCTGGCTACCGCTCTACATGCTGTTTCCGTCCCCCGTGACGCTATCAGTCCTGCAGGTGATGCTGGTGACGGCAGCGGGGCTCGTTCTCTACAAGCTGGGGCGATGTCATCTGGAGGCTGGCCCTGCGGCTGCGATTACCACGGCGTTTTATGGTGCTAACGCCATCATTGGGCCCACCATTGGCAATTTTCACGATATTTGCCAGATCCCGCTGTTTGTCTTCTCGCTACTGCTGGGGCTGGAAAAACGCTGGTGGTGGCTCTACATCCCCATGGCCATCGTGATCCCCTTTGTACGGGAAGATTCCGGCGTCATTCTATTTAGTATTGGTTTTTATTGCATCGCCAGCCGTCGCCATCCCTGGCTGGGGCTGGGACTCTGTGGCTATGCCCTCACCTACATGCTGGTGCTAACGAACTGGGGCATGCCGCAATTTTCCTCGGATGTCTCGAAGCGTTTCATGCTGGAACGCTTTGGCCAATACACCCAAAATGATGAAGCCTCCACACTGGATATCATCTGGGGCATGGTGTCCAACCCGCTGCTGTTGCTGAAGGAATTGGTCACCCCAGTCGGTGGAACGTTCAAGTATTTGCTCGGCCAATGGCTGCCCTTTGCGTTTATTCCGGCGATCGCCCCCGCCGCCTGGCTGGCCGCCGGATTTCCGCTGCTGCAGCTGCTCATTGCCAAGGGCCAATCCGTCCTTTCGATCAACATTCGCTACGCCATGACCGTGGTCCCGGGCCTAGCCTACGGCGTCATTCTTTGGTGGAGCGCTCATCCCAATCTGTTTAAGTCCTTGAGAATGCGTCGGTTTTGGGCGCTGTGCATCGGGCTTTCGATCTTTTTCACGATCACGTCCAATCCCAACAAAACCCTCTCCTTCCTGATCCCCGACTCCATCACCCCTAGGGTCTACGTCACCCTGCCCCAACGCTGGGCTCATGCCGCCAGCGTCCGCACCCTTCTTCGAGAGATCCCCCCAGACGCCAGCATCTCGGCCACCACGCCCCTGGTTCCCCACCTCTCCAGTCGTCGCGAGCTGGTGCGCTTCCCCTATTCCCTCCAGGTGCGCAATGACGCGGGCAATGTGGTGGATGTGGACTACGCCGCGGCGGACCTATGGCAACTGCAACGGCAGGCCCCGGCCTTTAGCCATGAGCGGGGCCTTCTGCTCACTGCGATGGCCTGGGTCGATCGCATGCTGGCAGACCAGAGCTACGGCCTCATTGCGGAGGAAGACGGCGTTCTCCTGATGCAGGCCGAGCAGCCCTCAGATGCCGCTGCCATGGCTCGCTGGGAAACCTTCCGAGCCGAAGTCAATGCAGAATTTATGGAGAAAACCTGAATATTTAATGATTGGTTAACAATTCCAGGAGTAAGCTGTACCTAGGGGTACAGAAAACCGACTCACATTGTCTTCCGAATCAGCCCCAAATTGGGTATTGTTCACAGAATTCTCTCCAGGGGAATTCTAAGCAAAAGTCGTTTGGATGGAGCGTGTCCTTGCCCACTGTGACGCGGCAACAGGAGAAAGCATCGATGAAAGTATTAGTCCTGGCCTGGGAGTTTCCCCCTCGGATTGTGGGGGGGATCGCGCGCCATGTGGCAGAACTTTACCCGGAGCTGGTGGCTCTGGGCCATGAGATTCATCTGGTGACGGTGACCTGTGACCCCACGTTTAGACTCTCCGTCCGCAACTCCCCCATTCAGGAGGTCATCGACGGCATCCATGTCTATCGCATTCCGGTACAGGCCCCCTGGAGCAATTTCCTCCAGTGGATTGGCTACATGAATGAGCGCATGGGGTACTTTGGCGGCAAGATTTTGCTGGAGCAGGGGCCGTTCGATTTACTCCATGCCCACGATTGGTTGGTGGGCGATGCGGCGATCGCCCTCCAGCAGCATTTTGGCGTGCCCCTGATCACCACCATTCACGCGACGGAACATGGTCGCAACAGTGGTCTGCACAATGACACCCAATGGCACATCAACCACAAGGAAAAGGAGCTGATCCACCGCTCCTGGCGCGTGGTGGTTTGCACCCAGTACATGCGACGCGAAGTCAGCGGCATCCATCGCTATTCCAGCAGCCTGATCGATGTGGTGTTCAACGGCATTTGTCCCGAGAAGAAGCAGCTCAAGCCCGATTTTGATCGTCAAACCTTCCGCCGCCGCTATGCGGAGGATGACGAAAAGATTTTTTACTACGTGGGGCGGATCACCTACGAGAAGGGCATTTCCGTTCTGCTGAATGCCGCCCATAAAGTCCTCAATCGTCTGGAAGGCCAGGCCAAAGTGATCATTATTGGCGGTGGCGATACGGACCATTTACAGCGTCAGGCGCGGATGCTGGGCATCGGCGATCGCTGTACCTTTACCGGCTTCATGGTGGAAGAAGATCTCGATCGCTTCCAGGCGATCGCCGACTGCGCCGTCTTCCCCAGTCTTTACGAACCCTTCGGCATTGTTGCCCTAGAAAGCTTTGCCGCCCGCGTCCCCCTTGTCGTCTCCGATGCCGGTGGACTGCCCGAAGTGGTCCGTCACCGAGAAACGGGCATTGTGACCGAACGGGGCAATGTGGACTCCCTTGCCCAGGGCATTATGGATGTTTTGGAAAATCGGGTCGATACCCAGCGACTGGTGCAGCGGGCCTATGCGGAATTAGCGCAGCAATTTAGTTGGGCCAAGCTCGCCAAGCAAACCGAAAAGTCCTACCAGAATGTTTTGGCGCAGCATCAGCAGTCTTCGCTGGCATCCTAGGGGGAATCCAAGGAACTGCTCAGGGGGAAGCGAGCTGAGCGAGTCTTAGCAAAATAGAATTAAGCTGCCCCCCCTCTCGGCACTGGGGGAGATAGCCATCGTCAAACTGGTGGGTGCGCACGTAGACGGTCATGAGCTGGCGCAGGGTCAGTAGATCCAGCTCGGCAATGCGCTCGGGCTGCTGGGTGATCGCCTGGGCCTCAAAAATCCACTGGGGCCAATCAAACCGAAAGATGAACTGGGTTTGGTAGAGGGTTTGGATGAACGCTTGCAAGATATTAGACAGCTCTGCTGGAGTCGCGGCAGCCAGACGGGATTGAAACGCCAGAACTTGGGCGATCGCCTCTGGTGCTAGCTCCGGTGGCTGGGGAACGGAAAAGCTGGAATGAAGCATTTTAGGCGCAGCGGTCGGTTCAACGATACCGTCATGGGACCTGCTGTAATGGGACCTGCCATCAGAACTGGCCCTCGAACTAGCAGAATTCATCGGACTCTCCGTCTCTCTCCTACGAAATCAGCATGAGCAAATGCTTAGCAATGCGCCGCGCTGCGCCAGCGGGGCCCATGCGCCGTTTGCCATTGTCCTCAATCAACCGCAACCGCTCTGGATCTCGGGTGATGCTCTGAATCGCTCGGGGCATCTGGGAGGGCTGCTCCACCACCACCACCGAAGGACCCAACAGTCGCGTCTGGGCCTCCGCAAAGGCAGCGGTAAATTGTGGCCCATCTCCCGGCAAAATAAACGCCGGTTTGCCCAGGCCGACGAATTGCTCCGTGGCCGTACCGGCCATGGCGATCGCGAGGTCAGCCCCATGGACATAATCCCCAAAACGCTTCTGACTCAGGAGCAAGCGATGCTGCCGTCGCCCAAAGGCCAGGGCTCCCTCGGGCAACCAGCCACCGTAGGCTGCGGTGTCCACATCCCGCTGCCAGCCCTGAATCGTCACGGGCTTTTCCAGCTCATTGAGATCGAGTCCGGGGCTGATCGCCGCCAGAAAAACCAGGGCGCGATCGCGATATTCCGGCAGGGTCAACTTCACGGCTTCCAGGATCAGCTCCCAATTGCGATAGACCTCCGGCGGCCGCGATCCCGGCAGCAGGAGCACCTTGAGATAATCGCGCTGTAGCTTCATGGGCGGCGGACACTGGGGATCAAGACCATCCATCATCGGGTTACCCAGGTCATGGGCCGGGATCTTCAACGGCTGCAGAGCCTGGGTGGTGATGCGATCGCGTGGAAAAACGGCTTTGCAGCGAGGGCGACCCATGAACCATCGGTCCACGGGGTGGAAGACTGACTTCGCCTTGGATTCTTTCTGGACCTTTTTGCCTTGACGGAGCAGGGGACCCGCCTCATCGCGCACATAATACTCAGAGATGGCGGTGCCAACGAAGGCGTAGTTTGCGCCACTCAGCCAAGCAAACAGCAGCGGCACAATATCACCCACCGCGAGAACCAGATCGCGATCGCCGCCCTGCTTTTTCCAAGTCTTCACCGCCTGCCACTGTTGCCAGGTGAGTCCTAGCAGGCCCCCTTTCACATCCTTGGCAAGCTGGCGCCCATCCATGTAGACAAAACCACCGGAAGGCATCGTTTTGCTGGGCCCCAGGCGCGGAATATTTGCTTTAGCATAGGCATGGCCCTGGCCAACGATGGGTAGGGCCATCAGCTCAATGTCTTGGCCCCCCTGGGCTTTCAGCTCCCGCAAAATGCGAACAGCAATCTGATCTTCACCGTGACCATTGCTGAGGCACAGGATACGGGTGGGCAAGGACATGACAGATGCTCTGAGTGTCGGCATCTGTTATATTAAGAGCCGAACGGCACGGCGACATGGCCAAGTGGTAAGGCAAGGGTCTGCAAAATCCTCATCCCCCGGTTCGAATCCGGGTGTCGCCTTCAATTCATCGCTTTTTAGAGCAGCGGCTCCAGGGAATCCTGGAGCCGCTGTTCGTGTACATCTATGTCGCTGTATTTCACTATGCGTCACTTCGCCCCGGGTGAAACCAGTGCTGGCTAGGATCGGATGGCTCTGCACAGACGCTGAAAAATCACTTCTCCGAAGGTTCACCATGAGTGATGCGATCGCCTTTCCCAATGCTACTGACGTGTCCCTAGAAGACTACGTCCCCGTTGGTGTTGCCACCTGTTTCGTCAAAGAAGATGGTGACGTCAACGAAATCACTGTTCTAGAACCGATTCCCACCTCTGCCCTGGATATTCTCCTAGCGGGCGTCACGACGTCCTACCAGAAAGCCTATGGCGTCAAACTCGGAGATATTTTGGATGGGGAGACCGTCAAGCGATCGCCCCTCTTCCCCGAAGACGCTATGTTTTGCCAAGACTTTGCCTTTCGGGCCATCAGCGCCGCTCGCACATTCCAGCGCAAACCCGAACTCTGCAAGCTGATCCCCGTGGGCATGACCTACGAAGGCTTCAACTTCTCCACCGAGCGCAAGCGGGTGCTCAACGCCAAGAAGATGGTCAGTGCAGACGACAACGTTAAACAGCACGCCTACACCCACCAAGTCCTCTAGGCACAGGCGCTGCATCAACGCACAATAATCCCGTGCATTCCAACGGTGGAGGCGCACATTCCGTGCCCTCCAGGGTCTGCATCACCAAGTTTTCAAGGGTTTTAAGGGTATCTGCTCCCCATCAAATTGATGGGGAGCATTTTTTAACCTTTTCCATCCCCTTCTTTCTCCTACAACAATCGCAGTTGCGTTTGTTCCGGCTGTTGAGTTGCATCATAAACTCCGGTGAGGTCCTGGGCTCGCTGGGCGGCCCCGTCAGAATCAGAAATCTGCCAGACTTCATCCTGGAGTAAGGCTTCTGCCGCCGCGACCAAGTCCGCTTCCATCTCCTGCAAGTCGTCTCGGTGATGAATGAACGTCTTCAGGGCATCAATGGGGTTAAGGCCACTATCGGCGGTCAATCCCGGCAATCGGGGTCGGGCGAGTTGGCTAATGAGTTCTGGCTGGATGCTGTAGTGGTGGGCAGGGGCTAGGGCGGCATGGATTTCTGCGTCGTCCAGAACCGAGAGCTGCTCGGGCCGTACTTGGTACAGCAACCGAACGATGGCATTGTCAATACCTTGTTTGGCAATTCCACCTTGTTTGGCGGTTCCGCAGGACGCTTGCTTTGCAATCGCCGCCATCAAGGCCGCCTGGGGGTCTTCTGCCTTGGACAAATCAACCCGAATCGTCCGAAATGCTCGCACGGGCAAGGGCTGAAACTCAAACGTAACCTTGCCCCGCTCCAGATTCACCCAAACAAATCCCTTCTCTTCCTTCTCCTCACTAAAGTCCACCCGTTCGATACTGCCGGGATAGACCACGGGGGGCGACTCGCACAGCACCTGGTGACGGTGGACATGACCCAGGGCCACGTAGTCGAGGCAATCCCGCGTCAGCAGTGACATGGGCAGCGTAAAGCCCTTGCCCACGGCCAGGAAGCGTTCGGCGCCATACATGGCGGTGTCGAGCATGGCGTGGGCGAGGAGCACGGTGGGAATTTCGGGATCCAGCTGACGAAATTCGCCTTCCAGGGCTACGCGGAGACGCTGCCGAAGGCAGTCGCTCACTTCGGTGAGGGACAGGCCCTCGGTTTCTGGTCGTGTCAATAGCGTTGAGCGGGTTAGCCAGGGCAGCGTCGTCACCTGCACGGGTCCAGCCTTGGTTTCGATGCGGTGGGTGGCCAGGGTATCCCCAACGATGACCCCGGGTACCGCCAGCGTCCGGTAGAGGGCAAGGCTAGCGCCACCTTGTCCCTGGGAGTATTGGTCATGGTTACCAATGAGCAACACGACGGGAATATTGGCGTCTACCAGGCGGCGAAACTGAGCGGCAAAGGCTTCTTGGATGTAGGGCGGTGGGGTTGCATCGGGGAAGGCATCTCCGCCAAACAGCACCAGATCGACGGGTTCAGTCGGCATCTGTTCGGCGGGGTTGGGGTCAGCAGTGTCAGGGCTAGTAGGGTCAGCAACGCCCAAGGCAAAGTCCATGCAGCGGCTCAGCGCAGCCACAAAGTCTTCGAATCGCGTATTCAGTCCCGTGGCAGGGTTGATGTGACCGTGGACAAAGCCACTGCCGAGGTGAATATCGGAGAGGTGAAGAATTCTGACCATCGCGGGACCCAAAATCGGGAGACTAGAGCAATTGTACTCTAGCCGCCTTCGGGTCAGTGCCGGGTCAGTGCCGGGTCAGTACCGGGTCAGCGCATTGTCGCGGCACGAATGCCGGTGCTCCAATGCTTGTCGCGGGAGAGTCTACGCAGCAGCAGCAGCAGTCCGGCGTTGCCTCCGGCGGGATAGCGCAGCTTTTTGCTGCCGTCGGTGGCAGCTTTGTAGATGACGTTGGCGGTGACTTCGGGGGGAGAGCCCGTGGCGCCTGCTTTTTTGAGGTTGGGGACGACTTTGGCGACGATGCGATCGTAGGCGGTCAGCCCTTCTTTTTGGGCCACGTCTTCGGAGCGTCCGTAGAAGTCGGTTTTGATGGGGCCGGGTTCAATGATTTTGACGCGGATGTTGAATTCTTCTAGTTCGTACTGCAACGCTTCGGAGAAACCTTCCACGGCCCATTTGGTGGCGTGGTAGCTGCTGTAGAGGGGGAAAGCCATTTTGCCGCCGATGGAGGCGACGTTGACGAGGATACCGGCGTTTTTCTCGCGGAAGTGGGGCAGGATGGCGCGGGAGGCTTCCATCAGGCCAAAGACGTTGGTGTCGAATTGCTTGCGGATCTGTTCGGGGTCGGTGGCTTCGAAGGGGCCGAGGAGGGCGTAGCCAGCGTTGTTGATCAGGACGTCGATGGTGCCGAAGTGGTCGATGGTTTGGGCGATCGCGCTCTCAATCGACGCTCGATCATTCACGTCCAAGCGAGGGCAGATGACGCGATCTAGCTGGGCGAGTTCGGGGTGTTTTTCGGGCGTGCGCATGGTGGCGGCGACGTTCCAGCCCTCGGCCTGAAATTTCTTGACGGTGGCTGCGCCGATGCCGCTGGATGCGCCGGTAATCAGGACGGTTTTGGCCATTGTGTTTGTGTGTCTCCCCAACCACTACTGCGGAATATCATAGGGAAGTGGGAGCGTTACGTACGTAAGCTTCATCATAAATTTGATACAAG
>CALIJJ010000133.1 GCA_938017515.1 uncultured Pseudanabaenaceae cyanobacterium | reverse complement strand
GTAGATGTCGTGGTGGGGCGGTGGCGAAATCAGGCCCACACCGGGCGTGGAGTGGCGCACCTTGGCGATCCAGGGATAGACCTTACGACCGGGCAACTGGCCGCCCTCACCGGGCTTGGCACCCTGGGCCATTTTGATTTGAATTTCCCGTGCCTGAGACAGGTAGAGACTGGTGACCCCGAAGCGACCGGAGGCCACCTGTTTGATGGCGCTGTTCTTGGAGTCGCCCTGGTCATTGGTCCAGGTGTAGCGTTCGGGGTCTTCGCCGCCTTCGCCCGTGTTGGACTTGCCGCCGATGCGGTTCATGGCGATCGCCAACGCCTCGTGGGTCTCCTTGGAAATCGAGCCGTAGCTCATGGCCCCGGTCTTAAACCGGCTCATGATCGCCTCAATCGGCTCCACCTCATCCAAGGGAATCGACTCGCGGTCCTTGAACTCCAACAGGTCCCGCAGCCGGAAGAACTGCTTGCCCTGCTCATTCACCTCAGCCGCATACTGCTTATACAACTCATAGTTGCCTTCCTTGGTGGCCTGTTGCAGCAGGTGAATCGTCCGGGGCGAGAACAGGTGTGCCTCGCCTTCTTTGCGCCACTGGTATTCGCCACCGACATCCAGCGTTTCGTCTTTGACCGCATCGCGATCGGGGAAGGCGTGCTGGTGACGGGAGATGGCTTCCTGGGCGATCGCCTCAATGTCCGCGCCCTCAATCCGCGAAGCCGTCCAAGTGAAGTACTTGTCAATCAGCGAACTGTGCAGACCAATAGCCTCAAAAATCTGCGCACCGCGATAGCTCTGGATCGTCGAAATACCAATCTTCGAGCCAATCTTGATCACGCCCTTGGTGACGGACTTGATGTAGTTCTTGCAGGCTTTGGCGTATTCCACGCCCCGCAGCGAACCGTCTTCGAGCATTCCGGCAATGCTGTCGAAGGCCATGTAGGGGTTGATAGCTCCGCAACCGTAGCCCAGGAGGACTGCAAAGTGATGCACCTCACGGGGTTCACCGGATTCCAACACGATGCCCACGCGGGTGCGGCTGCCGTTGCGGATCAGGTGGTGGTGGAGTCCGGCGACGGCGAGGAGAGCTGGGATGGCAGCTTGGGTTTGGCTGATACCGCGATCGCTCAGGATCAGCAGGTTGGTGCCGGAAGCGATCGCCGCATCTGCCTGTTTGCACACCGCTTCAATGGCGCTTTCCAAACCAGCCGCCCCACCGCTGGGGTCAAACAGGATCGGCAGCGTCTTCGCGCTAAAGCCATCGAGCGAGACATCCTTCAGCTTCGCCAGTTCCTCATTGCTAATCAGCGGCGTTTGCAGCCGGATTAGCCGACAGCTCTCGGGTTCAGGCTTGAGCAGGTTGCGCTCGGAACCAATGGTCGTGACCGCCGAAGTAATGATTGCCTCACGAATCGAGTCGATGGGCGGGTTGGTCACCTGGGCAAAGAGCTGCTGAAAATAGTTGTAGAGCAGCTTGGATTTATTCGAGAGTACGGGCAGCGGCGTATCGGTGCCCATGGCTCCAATGGCTTCCACACCGTTTTGCGCCATGGGCGTCACCAACAGTCGCAATTCCTCAAAGGTATAGCCAAATGCCTGTTGCTGTTGAACCAATGGCGGACTGGCGTCATCGGCGGCGGTGGCAGAATCCGCACTAGGGACATCCGCAAGATCGACGAGATGCTCCGTCAACCAGGTGCGATAGGGTTCCGCCGCCGCAATGCCGTGCTTGATTTCTTCGTCGGCGACGATGCGGCCCTCTTCCATATTCACCAGGAACATGCGACCCGGCTCTAGGCGACCTTTCTTGGCAATGCGCTCTGGCTCAATGGGCAACACGCCCGCTTCCGAAGCCATGATCACCAGGTCATCCTTGGTGACGTAGTAGCGCGAGGGACGCAGGCCATTGCGATCGAGCACCGCTCCCATCATTGTCCCGTCCGTAAACGCGATCGACGCCGGACCGTCCCACGGCTCCATCAGGCAGGAATGGTACTCGTAAAATGCCTTCTTCTCATCGCTCATGGACTCGTGGGCAGCCCAGGGCTCCGGGATCATCATCATGACCGCATGGGGCAGCGATCGCCCCGCCAGGGTCATCAGCTCCAGCGTGTTGTCAAAAATACCGGAGTCACTGCCGTTGATATTGACAATGGGCTGAATCCGAGCCAAATCATCGCCAAATAGCGCCGACTCAAACAGGGATTGCCGCGCGTGCATCCAGTTGACATTGCCCCGCAGCGTATTAATTTCGCCGTTGTGGGCGACATAGCGGTAGGGGTGGGCCCGCTCCCAGCTCGGGAACGTGTTGGTGCTGAAGCGGGAGTGGACCAAGCCGAGGGCACTCTCCATGTCCGCGTCGCTAAGGTCTGGATAGTATTCTCCGACCTGGACTGGCATCAGCATGCCTTTGTAGACAATCGTGCGGCAGGAGAGGCTGGCAGGGTACCAGTAGGGATCGACGCCGGTGGGGTGGATGGCATTGTGCGATCGCTTGCGAATCACGTACAGCTTGCGCTCAAAGGCCAAATCATCGTTCACACCCTCGCCGCGTGCGATGAAAACCTGCTGCATGAACGGCTCACTGCCCTTGGCTGTGTCACCCAGGGTCGAATTATCCGTGGGCACATCTCGCCACCCCAGAACCGTCTGGCCTTCTTCCACAACGACCTTCTCAAAGGCGGCTCGCCCTTGCTGGCGCGACTCAGCATCGGGGGAGGAATAGATCATTCCCACGCCATAGTGCCCTGCCTCAGGCAGTTCAATCCCGACGGCCGACGCAGCCTTACGCATGAATTTGTGGGGCATCTGCATCAAGATGCCAGCCCCGTCTCCTGTATTGGGCTCCGCACCCACTGCACCCCGGTGATCGAGGTTTAGCAGAATGGTCAGCGCCTGCTCAACGATGCTATGGGAAGGCTGACCCTTCATATGGACAATGAATCCCACTCCGCAGGCATCATGCTCAAACTGAGGATCATAGAGACCTTGCTTAGAAGGCATCCGATTCGATGGCAGCGTATTAGTCATAAATAGGCCCTAAATCCAGGACAAGCAGCACCCAGCAGGAAACGAGCTAGGCCCAAACGCTGGAGAACGTGTTCAAAGTCTCTAAATACTAGTGGCCAAATCGTTGAATCCCAGCCACCAGAAGCCGGAACGACATAGTTTGTTAAAAAACGTGCGATCCCGACCACCAGCGGATGAAGTATTTCGTTGGAATCATGGCGATTCCTGAAAATATTCATTTTTCTTAAAAAAATCCATTTCACTTGACAATCTCGAGCGCCATGAAAGTTGCCCCAGAAATATCGCCCCAGGATGAGGCTATCCACCCCAAAAATCGCTGGGGAAACAAGAGCATGGGGGCAATTCCCAAACCCATTGTTGGAAGTATAAAAAGTCAAGCATTCTTTCGGAAGAATTCACAATTCCGCAAAAATTAGAGCGAAAATAATCGACACTTTTTCGGATCTTCTCAGGCGATGTCCCTGGCATTCTGATGACAGATAGCCCAAAAGCGGAGCAACCCAACGGACTCTAGATTTGGAGCTTTTCAATCACAAAACGTCTCAGCCACGTAACACATTACTCGCAGCTCTCTCTACCCTATCCCTCATGAACATTAAGTATCTCGTCGGTTCAGTGCTTGTTGCCGCTACGGTTGCTTTCGGAGCGATCGAGCCCGCAGCCGCCATGCCCGGTCGTATTGTGGGCCAGGATTATGGCTCTCAGGTCACGCTGCGCTCTGGTCCATCCGCTGCCACCGGCTCTCTAGGCTATGGCTTGGTCGGTCAGGATGTTGAACTGTTGGATCGTGTCTATAGTGACGGTGCCTGGTGGATTAAGGTCCGTTTTTATCAGTCTGGTGCTGTGGGCTGGATGCACGGCAACTACATCATGCCTCACTAGGGCTAGGCCATTGGTTTGGATAGATTCTGGTTTTTAGGTTTCATAGGTGCTGAGTTCCCATAGGGGCTCAGCACTTTTGTCGTTGAGGTCCCATGGGCTTGGGCCTTGACCGCAAGGTTGCTAAATATCGACTTAGGTTGTGAATTATTGCGATCGCAGACGCTCTTCCCTGCGAACCCTCCATTGTTTCTGACAATTGAAAGAACAACTCAGGACCTTTGAGATTGCAGCCCATCACTCGTAGCTCATCACTCAAAGTGACACATCATCATGGAAGCTCGATCTGCAACACAACCAGCGAAGGTAGACAGCGGCAAAGTATCTGCTGCCCCGGCTAAAGAGCCACAATCGATTAAACCTGCCCCCAAAGTCGTCGCCAAGACGAAGAAAGTAGCCAAAACCGCCAAAAAATCAGCCCCAGTATCAACGGCAGTAAAACCAACGGCGGCAAAATCGACCGCCAAAAAATCAACAGCCAAAAAATCAACGACTGCTAAGCCAGGAACGGCGACCAAGCCAGCAACGGCTCAACCGGAAAAAAGCAAGACCGCCCCATCCTCAGACCCCAAACCCAGTAAGCAACAGCTCGCCCGCAGCCAAAAGACAGGCGAGCTAGCCCGGCGTGTCATTCAGACTCATTTACTCAGCAGTATTCAGTACAAAGCTGCGGTGCTAGCCGATCGCGATCCGGAAGACCTCCATCAAATGCGAGTTGGTCTGCGTCGACTGAGGACAGCGATCGCCGTGTTTGCGCCCGTCATCACCCGGCCGGAATCCATCAGCGATCGACGCATTGCAAAAATGGCAAAGACCTTGGGAGCAGTGCGGGATTTAGACGTCTTACAACAATGGTTCCAAAGCTATCAGAAACAGGCTGACCTTTCGAAGTCGGAGCGTAAGCAACTGAGCAAACTCCAAAAACAGCTGATAAAGCGACGGAAAAAGGCTTTTGATCGCGTCAAAAAGCTACTGAAGGGAAAACAGTTCGATGCGTTTCTCCCAACCATGGAGCCGTGGCTCAACGTCGCTTTTACGGGACCGCTGAGTGACCTCCCGGTGCAGGTGCTGCTGCCCGATCTCCTGTTGCCCTTAGTGAGCAAGCTATTACTCCACCCCGGTTGGTGTGCAGCGACAGAGATGAAAGGCGATCAGCTTGTTCCCATTTCTGGTTTGGCCCCTGAGGACTTAGACCAAGTGATACAACGCCATGGAGCTGACCTCCATGACCTGCGCAAACGGATCAAACAGATGCGCTACGAAGCAGAGATGTTCGAGGATTGTTTTGGCCGCACCTACGGCAACCGCCTCAAGGAATTGAAAGCGATGCAGACTGTACTCGGAGATTTCCAAGATCAAACCGTGTTAAGCCAGTTTTTAACGGCTGAGCTTGGTCCCCAATGGGGCAAAAAGTTGCCCAGCTTAGCCCAGCACTTCCAGACCCAACATGGGAAATGGTGGCAGGCATGGCAGCCCCTTCAGCAGGAATATCTGGCTCTGGACTTTCGTCAAAAATTACGACAGACATTCATGGGCTAAGTCGGGGATGAGCCAGATCGGAAGGAGCTGAATCGGCAGACATCGCTGTCTTGTTAACCGGGCTTCGGCTCCGCTCAGCCCTCGCCTGCTCCGCTCAGCCCTCGCCTGCTGACATCACCTTGCTGATGTCACAGGGTATCGTACGGGGATATCGTGGGTTGAGCAAAACTGCAACCGGCAGCAGAACAGCAATATTTGCGTTGAGTGAGCAACTTAACGGCATCTCAAAATTTATTAAACTGGAAAGAAGTCACACATTTGCGCACCAAAACTACACCTATCCTTACTCAGCGAAAGTATTTTTCAATGAGCGTGACAGCGAGATTAAGTAAGGGACTTTCAGCCTTCATCAGCTCCAGGGAGTTGCGATACTAATCCTATCGATTTGTTCGTGCAATACGAGGAAGGTTATTTATGACAAGCAGCCACGGGTTAGAAACCCTATGCCTCCATGCGGGTCAAGTCCCTGACCCCACGACTCTCTCCCGGGCTGTTCCGGTCTACCGCACCAGTTCCTATGCCTTTCGCGATACGGAACATGCCGCTAATCTCTTTGCCCTCAAAGAGTTGGGCAATATCTATACCCGCCTGGGCAACCCCACCCAGGCCGTCCTAGAAGAACGGGTTGCCGCCATGGAGGGGGGCGCTGCTGCGCTGGCCGTGGCCTCAGGAACCAGCGCGATTTTTTACAGCATTATCAACCTCTGTCAAACCGGTGACGAACTGGTTTCCGCCAATAATCTCTATGGCGGTACCTACACCATGCTGAAGGATATCCTGCCGCAGTTTGGTATCAAAACCCATTTTGTCGATCCGCGTGATCCCAATAACTTTAAAGCAGCGATTACTGACAAAACTAAGTTAGTTTACTGCGAGGCCATCGGCAATCCAGGCTTGGAAGTGTCGGACATTGAGGCCATTTCAGCGATCGCCCACGACCATGGCCTCCCCCTCATCGTCGATGCAACCTTCACGACGCCCTATCTCCTACGGCCCATTGAGCACGGCGCAGATATCGTCGTCCATTCCTTGACCAAATGGCTCGGGGGGCATGGCACCGGCATCGGCGGCATTATGGTCGATTCCGGCAAGTTTGACTGGGGCTCTGGCAAGTTCCCACTCATGAGCGAGCCCGACGCCAGCTACCATGGCCTACGCTACGCCCACGACCTGGGCGACCTTTCTCCCATTGCCTTCACCCTGCGTATGCGTCTAGTGCCACTGCGCAACCTAGGCGCCTGTATCGCACCGGACAATGCTTGGATGTTCCTCCAGGGCATCGAAACGCTGCACTTGCGGATGCAACGGCACTCGGAGAATGCCATGGCGGTGGCAGAGTTCCTCAGCCAGCACAAGGCGGTGGAGTGGGTGCGTTATCCCGGTCTCAAGTCTGATAAAGCCCACGAGGTCGCTCAGAAATACCTCAAGAAGGGTTTTGGTGCGATGGTCATTTTTGGCATCAAAGGCGGTGCCGATGCGGGTAAGCGGTTTATCGAGCAACTCGGACTGTTTTCCCATCTTGCCAATGTGGGCGACTCGAAGAGTTTGGCCATCCACCCTGCGACGACGACCCATTCGCAAGTCGCTGAGGCCGACCAGATTGCGGCAGGGATTTCGCCGGAGCTGATTCGTCTGTCCATCGGTGTGGAGCATATCGACGACATCATCGGAGATCTGACCCAAGCCCTAGAAAAAGCCGCCGCCTAAGTCCACAAATCCCACTGTAGGGACGAACCGCGTTCGTCCAGTCTCCGCAGATGATGCCTAGGAAACTGGAAATATCGTCAGACGTTCGGCGGAACGTCCCTACAGGAATTTTCGCAATTTCGCTTATCTTTCTCGTCTTCCTATTCGATGACTATTGGCCCGGTCCAAACGCAATTTTTCGAGCTTAAGCAACCCTTTGAGCTGGAGTCGGGCGATGTTCTAGATTCGGTCACGATCGCCTACGAAAGCTACGGCCAACTCAATGGCGATCGCAGCAACGCCATCCTGCTTTTCCATGCCCTCACTGGCAACCAACATGCCGCAGGCATCAACCCTGCCATCCCTGGGGTGGATGCACTATGGACCGAGGACTGCCACATGGGGTGGTGGGATGCGTTTATCGGGCCTGGAAAAGCGCTGGATACCGATCGCTACTTCATCATCTGCGCCAACTACATCGGCAGTTGCTATGGCAGCACAGGCCCCCGTTCCATCGACCCCAAAACGGGTCAGCCCTACGGCAGCAAGTTTCCGCAGGTCTCAGCTTGGGATGTAGTTCGCAGCCAGCTTCAGTTGCTTGACCATCTTGGGGTTGACTGCCTCCATGCCATCATCGGCGGATCCCTTGGTGGCATGATGACCCTACTGATGGCGACGCGCTGTCCCCAGCGGGTCACCCATGTCATCCCGTTAGCAACGGGGCTGGAAACGACGGTGCTCCAGCGCATTCTCAACTTTGAGCAGATTATTGCGATTCGCAATGATCCGGCGTTCAGGGATGGCAATTTCTACGATGCGGAACCACCGGTTCAGGGCGTTTCCTTAGCCCGCATCATTGCCCACAAAACCTTTGTCTCGTTGCGGGTGCTGGAGGGTCGGGCCAGACGCGAGATTACGGAGACCGACCGGATTGGTGAGTTCTATTCACTGTCCCATCCCATCGAATCCTACATGCTCCACCAGGGCAAGAAGTTTGCCGCGCGGTTTGATGCCAATAGCTATCTGCGCATTATCGATATGTGGCAGCACTTCAGTTTGGGGGAGGTGAAGTCAGAGATTTTTGAGCAATGTCTGCACCACAAATATCTAATTTTTAGTATTGATTCAGATGTTTGTTTTTATCCCGAGGAGCAGATGGCAATTGTCACGCTTCTGGAAGCTCACAATATCAATGTGAAATACATCACGGTTCACTCCAGTAAGGGCCATGATTCGTTTTTATTAGAGCCAGAACTGTACACCCCTTACATGCAGTTTACGCTGAATGATAGAGAGGAAGATTGGGATCAAGAGTAGAGGGAGGATAGATGCCAAACAAGAAAATTTTTAATCTTACTCTGCAAGGTAAGAGAAAAATTTTAGGGAAGATTACCTCAATTATTTTAATCTTTTTCCTAATGGGATTAATTTGGGACTTGTCTTCAATTCGAGTTCCAATCTTTGGCTTCCATGACATCTACGAGCCGGGCCAAGAAGCTGCCTATACGAGCAATGCTCCTTATCTTGATTATTCCGCAACGGATCTTGAAATCGTTCTAAATCAGCTCGTCCAAGAAAACTACTGGTTTCTTTCCAGCCAAGAAATCGACGATTACTTTATTTCCAAACGATTGGCCATTCCTAGCTCCCGCCAGGGCGTTCGTCCCATTGCCATCTCCTTTGATGATGCCTATGAGAGTGTGCACACGATTGTGCTGCCTATCGTCAAAAAAATTGAGCAGCAACAGGGCATCAAAATACCGCTGATTTTGTTTCTTAATTCTGGGCGGATGGACGAGAAAGAAGCAAAATCCTCGGCCAACAAAGCACGCTATTTAACCTGTGATGAAATTCGTGAGGGTTTTGCAGAAGGGTTCTATGATGTGCAGTCTGCGGGGAAAGATCACCTATTGCTCACAAAGAAAAGCAGCAGCGACATTGAATCTGATCTGAAGCAGTCCCAGGATTGGCTCCGACAATGCCTTGAAGTCGGCGATATAGATACGCCCATCGCGAAGCACTTTGCCTATCCCTATAATCGCGTCAATGCTCAGGTTGAAGAGGTTGCCTCGGAATTCCACGCCACCGCATACCGATATGACAAACGCTTACAGCGCATTGGTTGGACAACTCGCAGATACCGAATCTCGCGATTGGGGGTGCGTGACAACACACCACGGTGGAAAGTCATGGGGGAAGCCCATCGTGCTTCCAAACTCTAATGCTCTAGAGCATGGTCTAGAGAGCCTCTAGGGCATTGGTTGCCGCTGCTTTTTCGGCGTCCTGTTTGCGCTTGCCGCTGCCGCTGCCGAGTTTTTTCTGATTGACCCAGACTTCAGCGACGAAGTGCTTGTCGTGGTCCGGGCCAGATTCACCGACGATTTTGTAGTCTGGCGTTTGCTGGAACTGTTGCTGGGCCCATTCCTGGAGCAGGCTTTTGGGGTTGGATTGGGGGGCAGCGATCGCCAATGCATCCACCACGGTCTCAAAAAACGGAATCACCCAATCCCAGACTTCATCCACCTCCGATTCCTGGTCTAGGAAGTAGGCTCCGACGATGGCCTCGAAGGCGCAGCTCAGCAAATTTGGATTAGTCCGACCGTCCTGGTTTTCGACGCCTTTGCTGAGACGCAGGCGATCGCCGATGCCGATCCAGGTGGCAAATTCGCCGAGCTGGGTTTCATCGACAAGGGACGATCGCAACTGGGTCAGTTCACCTTCGGGCTTTTCGGGATAGCGCTTGAAGAGGAACTCACCGCTGATGAAGTTGAGCACGGCATCGCCCAGAAATTCCAGCCGCTCGTTGTCGTGACCTTCTTCGGGGTATTCGCGGGCGAAGGAGCGATGGGTCAGGGCCTGCACGAGCAGTTCTTCGTTTTGGAAGTGAGGGATGTGGAAGGATGTCATCGCGTTTTGATGTTTCCCTGGGGTAGGTTGCTCAGGATTGTGGCATGCAGTCAGTGGAGTTCAAGCATTTCTCAACTTAACAGCATCAAGCAATTGCCAAGATTGGAAGCAAAAATTTAGCGGAATTTTACGTTAATAGCCTGAATTTACTCATAGCGTAGATAAATACGAGACCTTTTCTATTCCTTCCCCTTGAGTTCCTGATGACAGTCGCAAAACAGTCTGGCTATAAAGCCTACCGCAGCGTCACTGAGTTTCCGCTGCATCTCGATAAGCTTGATCGTAGTGGTCTGGAGGAACATTACCTGGACCTGCGTTCAACCTATGGCAGCCTCACGAAGAGTCGTGGGCAGCTAGTCCGTCGTCAGACGGAAGCTAAGGCGAAGGTAGCAGAACTGCAAAAGAGCCTGAAGCAGTTGAACGCGGCAATTGCCAGGGCCCAGGAGGAAAAGCAAACCCTCCAAGCCAGCCTGGCCCACAACGAGAAGGCACGGCGGCAAATCCAAAACTGGGGCAATACTCTGGCGGAGGAGCTGGATGATGTCAATGCCAAGATGGCTGCGACCACGCAAGTTCTGGGTGAATTTGAGGAGGTCTATGAGCAGCTTCAGGGGGACCAAGGCGTTTTATCGATTGGTAAGCGCTTTGCATTGCTCATGCGGGCGGTGCGTAAGCTGTTGACGACGGATATCAATGAGTTGATTCAGCAGCAGCGGTTGGAAGAGGCGGGGAGCGATCGCTGGGATGATGACACGGCAGCGAGCAACAATCGTTCGCTCCACGATGGCAGTGCCTAGGTCAACACGATGGGAAAGCTTACGGATTCGCTGAAGGATACGTCCAAGCAGTTGGACAGGGTGAAGGATGGCGTTCGGCAGATACAGGCGCTGGGGGAAGGCATGGCGGATAATGCCCAGGCGGTGGCGGAAGCGGGGCTGCGGACGGGTTATGCCTATGCTCAGGTGGAGGCGGCTCGGGCTGATCTAGCTCGGGCTGAGGCGGGTTTATCTGAAGATGGTGCGGACTCCTGGACGTTGGAGTCATTGAAGGCGGAGTTTGGGTCGGCGGCGAGGGCCTATGCGCATTTGAAGGCGGAGTTTGGGGTGACGCTGCGATCGCGCAGTTGGGCCAATATTTTGGAGGCGTTGAATGAGGGGCGATCGGACCTGCCAAGCCAGCGGCAAGCGTCGAAAGGACTGTCTCAACAAACCTCACCGAAGCACGGTCATTCTCTAGAAAAACGTGTTGCTGAGTTAGAGCAATTGACTCAGCAACAGACGGAAAGAATTACGGTGCTAGAAGCAAAGCTGGAGTCACT
>CALIJJ010000132.1 GCA_938017515.1 uncultured Pseudanabaenaceae cyanobacterium | reverse complement strand
CACACAGCAGTAACATGTGCACAGTCCAGGACCACGCCCGTCTGCTGTTTCCCTCAAATCCTCATCACTAATATCACTTGGCTTTGGTGGAATATTAATCGAATAAGTCGCTGTCTGCGCATCCTCAGAAGCAACAATCTTCCAAGGTGCATCCAACCCTTCAACCACCTGAACTCTCACCCCTTCAGGAATGTTGATGCCAGCCCCTTCCAACAAAGGCACAGGCTCACGCATAAAACGAGCCTTAAACTCATCATCCAACCAAGCTTGAGCAATCAACCTCGCAACCGCATTACCTTGCTCGCGCCAGTTATTAGGTAGTGGCATGTGATTATTCCCTCATCAATCTGATTGACCACTCAAGATTAGCGAAAATCACAGAGACCGCGTGCGACATTTCCAAACCTGGAAAAAAGTATTACAACGCTGTAACAGTCAACAATGCAAGCCGCCAAGCAAATTCGCTCAACAAGACTCGACCATCTCAGTCACCCGTAAATTTACTCAGATCCCAGACCAACAAAATCCTAGCCGAAATCTCCAGGACAAAACATAACGAATTGTCCCAGCAGAACCCAAGCGATCGGCCCATGAAAAAACCGCCATACCGCCTTCGTCGGAACGGGGCTACCATCCCAATGTCAACATGGAGCAGCGAACCAAGAACGCATCGAGCCTTAGTCCATCCACCGCCCTTTTCCTTCAACCCAAGGAACAGAGCACCTAAAAAACTCTACTGCGGCAAATGAATCGAATAGATCACCCGCTGGGCATCCGCCGCCGCCTCCATCTTCCAAGGCACATCCAAATCCTCCACCAGGCGCACCTCCACCCCATCCGGGATGCCAATGCCCACCTCCTGCAACAGCGGAATCGGGTTCGCCACCAACGAGCGCTTAAAGCCCTCATCCATGCGTGCCCGCTCCACCAAACCAGCCAACTCATTGTCTAGATCCCGCCAAGCAGGCGGCAACAGCATAATCAAGCGCTGAGTTTCCACACAGCTAGGACTGAGGGTCTGAACTTCCACGGGTCGATACTCCCAATTCGCGTTGCAGCCACGATCCTAGCCGAAAGATCTATGAGACAACGTGACGTTTTTCCCGGTACGGGTAGCCGTTTTCAGGCGAAAAAGGTTGCATCAAATCCAGAGAAAATAGAGCGGCGATCGCCCAACCCCCAGCCGTGTTGAGCTATACAAATTCCCCCACAGAGAGCGATACCACCAGGGCTCCAGGGATTGCACGGAGAAACCCTGTCAAAACCATCTCAACAAGGAAGCGACAAAGTTTTCATAAAGGCTCCACCATCACCCCGAACTGACGAACTCAACCGTCAAGACCCCCGCATCCTGTCGCTGGACGAGCGCGGCTCGTTCCTACAAACGTTCGTGGCATGAGCCCATGCCTACGCCTCCCAATCCACCGGCTCCATCATCATCAGCTTCGGCTCATCCGCCAAATCCGCAGGTGCACTGCCCAACGTAAACTCCCCAATCGACGTTTCCGCGTAATACTCCGAGCCAATCAACTGCGCAAACAAATCTGCATTGCCCGCCCCCAATGCGCAGGGAGCCAACCCCATCGACGTCGCCACCAAATACATTGTTTGGTACAACCCCCCCAAATTCTTCAGCATCAAAGCATAGGCGATCGACTCATACTTCCAAGCCACCCGCGCAAACCGCGACGCCACCGTAATCAAGACCTGGGGCGGCACCGACTCATCCTTCCGCGTGGCATGGCTTGCATCAGACATCAACTGCTCCAGCTCCCCATCCCAGCCCCGCACCCGTCCGAGCTGATGCTTCTCTGGGCAATAGTGATAGAGACCCTGGTCCAACCCCTCGCAGTTGTGCACCGCTATGTATAGCTCCAGCTCATAGCAGGCACCGCCGCCGGGGTAGGGGCGATCGCTACAGTTCATTTTCTCCATCTGGAACATCTGCCGCATCCGCGCCGAACGATAGAGAAACTCGCCCAGCTGCACCAACGTGATGGGTGCCTCCGGGTTGTACGTGCGGATGGAGCGGCGGGATTCGAGGACTTCGGTGAAGGGGCGATCGCCCAGGCTCTCCAGATCCGGCACCGGCAGCGCCACCGTCTCCCACGCCTGCGGCTGGGGCCGAATCACCGGCAACGGTGCAATCGAGTCCGAGTCCTCGACTTCCCGGAAGCGATAGGTTGAGCCCACCACCTGCTGGGTGCGTCCCTGGCGGCTGCGGGCATGGAAGAGCAAATCATGGAACTCCCACTGACGCTGGGCCTCACTCTCACATTCGTCCTCAGCGAGGACCATGCCGACGCTGTGCAACAGGCTGAGGAAACCCTGGACTGTCTCGGCCTTCAGCATGGGGATCATTTCCAACAGCGCTTGCCCCGTTTGAGCTTGGCCCAGGGCCGTGGCGATCGCGCCCCCCCGCCAGTCCCCCAGCTCAATCGTTGCCTGGGCCGCAGGAGATTCCAGCACCATGCGCCCGCCATCACTGCGGCAGTAGGCAAAGCGCGACAGTCGAAAGCCTTGGTCCAGAGCCACGGCCGCGAAGGACTTCGGTGAAAAAGCCACGCTCCGGGCACTGGGAACGAGCTTGGCAAAGGGCGATGGTTCGGATGATACCCGTGCGGATGAAGCCCGTTTGCTTGCAACCCGTTCTGTCGAGGAATCAGCTTCGTAGAGCGAATAGCAAATCGATCCCAGTCGCACAAACTTGGTCAGGAAAAAGTGGAACTTCGGCAACTCCCCAAACCCCCCGGAGGCCATGGCCATCTGGGTCAGCTCCGCTTCCGTTGCTCCCCCATCAGACAATTGCCGTAGCGATGCCAAAAAACTGGGGGAGAGGTGGCTGAGGTCGAGGCGCGATCGCGGGGTTTCGAGCACCGCTCCTTGCTCGGGATCATCGACAACCGAGATGCCCGGTCGAAACGTCAGTACAAAGGGAGTGGTCATCACAAAGGGAGGGGTTATCACAAATGGATTGAAATTTTGGATTGAAACTGCTGGAGCCGGAGCATCACAAACGAGGATTAAAACGGGAAGGGCAAAGGGTTTTGGCGTTCTTCCCACCGTGGATTCAGGAACCACTGCTGCTCAATCGGCACATCGTAGAGCCGCCCAGGGGCCAGCCGTCGCCAGAAGTGGCGCATCCCCGGCACCACGACCCGCACCACCGGCAACCCAATATCCGGGCGGGTCTGGTCCAGCACCAACATTTCCATGCCGGCCTTCTGGACAATGTCCATACAGGCCTGCACATCCTCCAGGAGGTCAGACCGCCGCACCGCAGGCAGGGTTTCCGCCGTAATCGGCGTCAGCATGGGGTTGGCCATCAGGTGGGGTTGATCCACCAACGAGAGATAGATTTGATAGGTGTCGAGGTCGTAGGGCGTCGCCAAGCGCTCGGATAGGAGACGGGGGGCGACGGGGGGCTGACTTCTGGGCGGGCGAGCCGGGGTGCCGGCGGGGCTGCTGCCCGTGCGATTGGTGGGATCGATGGAGCCGGTGAGCAGTTGGTTGACTTCCGTGAGGGCGCGGGAGATGGCAATTTCCCCCTCAAAGTGCGCCCCAAAGCCACAGAGAATCTTTTGGTCGGGTCGTCCATCCGCTGCCGTATCCGCATCGATCAGGTGCGATACGGCGACCACCACGGGAATGCCCAGGTCGTGGGTGAGGTCGAGGAGGTAGAGCGTGCGCCCGTAGGCTTCAAAATAGTGGTCTTGGAGCGCCATAAAGTAGGGATCGGCAAAACTCTCCAGTTCAATGCCCGGTCGCTGGGCCTGGTTGCCCCACCAAATGGCGACGGCATCGCGCTCCACCAGCTCTAGAAATCCCTGGAGGATGGCTTCTTCCCGCGTATTGCCCGCCGCACAACCGTTGGAGTTGGCTTTGCAAAAGGGGGTGGCGTAGCCGTAGTAGCACTGGGCGGTGGGCAAGTATTTGAAGCGCTGTTCCGTGAGGGACCAGAGGGGGCTCCATTCGATCTCGGCATTTGGATCAAAGGGCTGCGGTACGTAGTGGCGCATGTCGCTTTGGCTGGCGTTCCAGTCGTCGCGGTTGATGTACTGGGCGCTGCTGAACCGCATGACCTCGTTGGGATGAATCACGGTCACGCCCTGATCGCGCAGGCCATCATAGCTGCCTCGGCGTCGGGGTTCGTCCCCCTGGAAGATGCCAGAATAGCGTTCGATCGCCTCACAAATTCCGCTGACTTTGGCCTGGGTGCGGGTTTTGCCTTTACCAGCACTTCGCCCCTGGAGGTTCAGCTTGAGCGCTTCTAGGTCGCGGGCAACTTCGCCAGAATCATGGGCTGTGATGTAGGTCTGTAGCAATGCCCTGGCTAAGGTCTGGTCATCGCTGGCGGACTGTTCCAGCTCAGGTTCCCCTGGGTCTAGCACGGCCTCATCAACGGTGGAACCATCGACCGCCACGGCCCGCAGTTCTCGGACCACACCCGAAATTGGGCTCACTTGGGCTGCCAACTGCACGAGGGTCGCTTCTGGCGTCTGGCTGCGGTGGCCACCGTCGGCGGTGAAGGTTTTGGGGCAGGACTGGAGTTGAATCGGTTCCGGAAGAGCAGTCAGGACCTGGGGCGATCGCAGCCGTTTTCCATCCCCACAGGCGATGCATTGGGGGCGTGGGGTGAGGGGATGCAGTTGTTCTTGAGGCTGGACTGTGCCGTCACCGTCACTCCGAACGCGATCGCCACCCTTGGGAGAGACCACTCGCGTAATGAGTTGTTTTTGCAACGAGTCGTAGCGGTTGCCATGGAGGATGTCGAGGATCTGTTGCTGGGCGATCGCCAGGCTGTCCTCATCGGTGGCCGGTTGGGCCTGCTGAATGCACTCCCGCTCCCCAAGGCTGTCTAGCCACTGCTCCATGGGGCGATTGCCCCGTAGCCGTTGGGCCAAGCATTCCCAACATGCTGTTTGTTGGGGGACGAAGCAAGGTCCCAGCCACATTTCTTCTCCCAGGGGTTTGGCAAGCAACCAGGACTGTCCGGTGTTGAGGGCGGTGGCATTGTAATCCGCTAGACCGGGATGGAGATAATCATCAGTGAGGACAATGGCTATTGGTGGTGAGTCTGTTTTTGATGAGGCTGTTGGTGATGAGTCTGTTGCCGGTGAGGTTGTTTCAGGTGAGGCTGTTTCAGTTGACTGGGATAGGGCTTGCTCAAGCTGAAGCGCCAGACGATGCAGACCTGCTTTGACCGAGGCCGAGGCATTGAGACTGACGAAAAGTTTAATGGCAGCCGGTTTGGGAGAGTCGGATGGGGTCGCGGCTTTCGTGGGAGCTGTCGTGGGGGGGGCTGCCGTTTTCGCAGGTTGGATTTCGGCGGGCTGGGCCTCGACTAAATACCCCTTTTGCTCCAATTGCATCAGTGCGTAGTAAAGATTGAGCGGTGTTTCTTGGGGGAGGGCGGCCACAATTGCATCGCTGCTGTGGGTGCCGGTTAGTAGGGGCGCGAGGGTGTAGTAGAGCGCTCCCTTGAGAAAGAAGCGATCGCGCTCTGACATCAAAAAGACTTGGTCGGGTGCAACGCGTTCAACACGAAAACTTGGTCGGAAACAGGGGACCTTCAACATGAAACCGCCTTCAATCGTGCCTCTCACCATCCTGCCATCGCCGAAGAAATGTCAATGAAATTGAAGTAATTTCTGACATTTACGCGATGTCTAATCAGAACATCATCACGAGCTTTCCAGATATGGAAAATTGACTGCATTCGAAGGTAAGGTGCTTCTCTTTTTGCACGCTTGTACTTGTGTTGTGGTCACAATCAAATCGCAGCCTCGCAAGGGATAATTTGTGCAGCCCTTTTGTTGGGCTGGTTTCTAAGGCAGAGCTGCATGCGTCCTCGATCATTGTTTCTGGCCCTATTCTTTAGCACGATGCTGCTGGTCACGAGCTTCGGGCAGTGGGCAACGGCCCAAACGGCTGCCGAGTCTCTGGGTCGGCCTCAACCCATGTCTCAAGAGCAACTGACCCAGCAGGGGCTTGCACGCTACCACGATGGGGACTATGCCAATGCGATCGCGCTGTGGCAGCAGGCCATGCTGAGTCCAAAAAACTCTGCTGATGGTGCGGCTACTCTGCATCGATATCTTGCCCGAGCCCACCAGGCCCAGGGACAGATTGAAGCGTCCATTCAGGAGTTTGATTGGCTATTGGCTTACTATCGCCGTCAATACCATCACGCGGTGAAGGCGATTCCAGGGGATGCCAGAGGGGATGCCGGAGTTGACGCTAGAGGGGATGCCAGTGACCCGTTTCCGAGTGGCCAACTGCTGGGACAGATGCTGACGGAACAGGCCCAGAATTACAGTCGCTTGGGCCACCACCCCCGGGCAGCGTCGCTGCTCTGCCGCGACATGGAGCCGTTGGAGGTGGAAGCGCTCTTGGAGAAATCGGAGTCCCTGGAGGAAGAGCCCCTCGGCTGCGATCCTGAAAGTGCGGTGGGATTGGCCCTTGTGAACCGGGATGGTGCAGGGTTAGCGGCGGCCCTGGGGAGTTTGGGGCAGACCCAACGGCTGCAGGGGGAATATGATTTGGCGATCGCCACCCTCAATCGTGGTCTCAAGCAGCTGACTGATTCTGGGGCGGAGGATTCGTCCCGTTCCGTTTCTTTATCTGTTTCTTTCAATGACAGAAATGACAGCCTGGAGGCCCACCGTCGCGCCATGCTGGATAGCTTGGGAAATCTCTATGCGGCCCAAGCGGCGAGGAGTCTGCGACTGGCAGAATTTGCCCAAACGAAGCGTAAGACCGATAAGGTGCAGGGGTTTCTGGAAGCGGCAAAACAGAGTAATCAGTTGGCGCTAGATAAGTTTGCGGCGGCCCAGGCGGTTCCGGTTCCTCCCTCGCCGGGGAATCTGTCCGCTGCGGTGCTCAGTCGTTTGAATGCCATGGCGGTGGCCCGACGCGATCGCAATGATGCTGCTCCTCCCGATTGGGCGGATGTGCGACGACAGGTGCGTGCGCTGCCTCCCTCCCGCGCGAAGGTCTATGGCCTATTGAAGCTGGCGTCTCTCTCCCAGCCTCTGGCTTCGAGTCCCCTGGCTTCGAGTCCCCTGGCTTCGAGTCCCCGAATACCGAATGCTCCAGCCACGACTGCCCCAGTAACAAATGCCCCAGTAACGAATGCCCCAGTAACGAACAATTCGCTTTTGTCGGCCCCGTCCTTTCTCTCCCCCGAGCTGGCGGCGGCGATGGACGCAGCGGATCTGAATTTTTCTGCTTTTCGTGATGAGGCCCCCACCTACTGTGCGCCCCTGGGCCGGGAGACTTGGACCTTGCTTCAGGAAGCCCGCCGTATTGCCCGACGGATCCAAGACTATGGGACGGAGTCCTTTGTCTTGGGGCGCTTGGGTCATTTGCAGGAGTGCGAGGGGAACAGTGGGCAAGCCCTGGAATGGACGCGCCAGGCCCGTTTGTTGGCCCCTCGGGACAGTCGCTATCGTTGGGATTGGCAGGAGGGGCGTATTCTCATGGCCCAGGGGAATTGGGGTGAGGCAAAGCTCGCCTATGAACAAACCCTACGCACCCTCAAGGGCATGCGAGGGGAGCTAGCCCTGGCCGTGCAGGACTTCCAGCTTGATTTTCGGGAAACCATCGAGCCGATTTATCGTGAGCTGACGGCCCTACGCCTACAGGCGTTGTCTGCGTCTGTAGGCGTAGGGCCTACTTCTGGGCCTACTTCTGGGCCTGTTTCTGGGCCTGCTTCTGGGTCTGCATCTACGGATAACGAATTGCTAGAGACAACGCTCCAGGGCATGGATGAATTGCACCTGTTTGAGCTGCAAAATTATCTGGGCCAGGGATGTGATTTGCCGGAGTCTACAGCTTTGATGGCGATCGATCCCACCACGGCCTTTGTGAGCACATTCGTACTCGCGGATCGGGTCGCAGTGGTGCTGACGTTGCCCACAACGGAGACCACAAAAAATCCGCAGGGGGAGACGCGATTCAAGTTGCAATCGCAACTTAAATGGTTCGAAATTGAGCAAGCGCAGCTCACCCAAGACATTAACCAGTTTCGCCTGGATTTGGGCGATCGCTCGGACCTGACCCAGAGCTATCTTACTCAAGCCACTGCGCTTTACGACGGCTTGATCCGCCCTCTGGGCAAAGCGCTGGAGGCTGCATCTGTGAATACGCTGGTGTTCATGCACGATGGCATTTTACGCAGTGTGCCCATGGCGGCACTCTACGATGGGGAGCGGGGGCAATTTCTGGTGGAAGACTATGCCATTGCCTACACGCCGTCCCTCTCACTGGTCGAGCCGCGACCCTTGCCACCGGGTGATCTAAACGTCCTTGCCTTTGGCCTGACCCAACCCGCTCGGGTGGAGGTTGCCCAGACCAAAGTCTATTTCCCCGCCTTGGAGAATGTGGCTCAGGAATTGACGAGCTTGGGTCAGTCAGTCCCCCAAAGTGAGGCGCTCTTGGATGAGCAGTTTACGTTGAAGCAGCTCAGCCAAAGTCTTGCAGCACCGACGTCTCCCATTCAGATGTTGCACCTCGCGACCCATGCCAGGTTTGGCTTTGATGGACGCCAGACGTTTTTAGTCACGGGGCGCGATGAAATGGCCTCTCCAGCCTTGCGTGAGGATCCGGCGTGGGATTCCTTGCCACCGTCCGCCAAGGTGTCGCGAAGACAGAGGGTTCGGGAAAGCGTCGAGCCGTCTGGAGAGGGACAGACGCTCAACAATGGCAAGCTCACATTGCTCCAGCTGCAGAAGCTTGCCAGTGATTCTGCTCCCCTAGAATTGCTCACCCTGAGCGCCTGTGATACGGCGACGGGCAGTGAGCGGGATGTTCTGGGTATTGCGGGTATTGCGTTTCAGTCAGGGGTTTGGTCCACCCTAGCGTCGCTATGGCAGGTGGATGATGCCGCAACGGCGGAGATGATGGCGCAATTTTATGAGAATTTGCAGGGGAATCAGTCTGCTCAGGGGGGGCAGACTGGGCCGGGAGAGCCTGGGCGTCCCGGTCGGGCGATCGCCCTCCAAGCGATGCAAAAGCAATGGCTGCGCGAAGTCCCAAACCAAGCCCTGCGTCATCCCGGTTACTGGTCCTCGTTTGTGCTGGTGGGCAACTGGCTCTGACGTTTTACTCTGGACTGGCTGGCGTTAGGGTTGTAAATTTCCCTTCCATGGCGATACCCAATTGACCGGGCTGCGATCGAGTTCGATGGCCTCCGTCGCGCTGAGGCCTAACTGTTCCCAGGAAAATTGTTTGCTCGCAGGATTGCCCTGGAGGCGATCGCGTAGCCATAGCTTGAGGTCGTCATGGTCACAGGTGCTGAGGCTAGATGGGGTGAGATTGCTGGATGAGTTTGTTGATGATACATCAAGGCAAGAGCGCCCATTGCCGAGGCCCGCATCGTCATCAGCACGATGGGTTTCTCTAGGCCCTTGATCCAAGTCCAGAGATGGCATGATTTCCAAGGTCGATGTGGCAAAAATGTTGCTTGAGGTTTCATTCTGCTCACACTGTATGACGACCTGCCAAAGATAGGTTTCTCCTGGCTGTAGGGGGGGATTCTGTTCCGGTAGCGCCAGGGTCATGATTCCTTGGCGACTGATAAAATCTTGATGTTTTAAGTGCACCACGTTTTGGGTCGGTGTCTGGGCGCTTTGGCGATAAATCCGAAATTCTAAGGGCCAGTTCCCGGCATCGCGCACGTACCAAGCAAAGGTGGGACGCTGCGATCGAGTACGCATGGTATTCCCAGGTTGACTCGCCAACAGTATCAGGGCCGGCAGGGCCGGCAAAATATCGCTCGGCGGAGCCGCTAACATGCAGCCCCGTGATCCACCGGAGCGGCCATTGGTTTGGTCCATGTCACTAAACCGTCCCTTCTGCGCACTGATGGGACGGATGGACGGGATGGAAACCATCGCTGCGGTTACCCCCAGCAGGAAGGGGATCGTTGCTAGACGACGAATGATGCCTGCTTTCCTTCGTCGCCAGGGTTTGGGTTTCATGGTGTTTCCAATGGTCAAAGGAGCTTGACGTGATCGTGCTGAGGAAAATCGGGCAACAGACGCGATGCCCGTTCGACGTTGTCACCACAGGGGAGATGCACCCTCGCCGAATCGGCAAAGTCTCAGGGAGAATCAGAAGGCTATATCCATTTATCCTAGGCCATCACCCCTCGCTTTCCGCTAGAGACGAGGCCATCGGTCTTGGTCCGCTCAACACCGCTTTATTGACCAGTGGTCAATCACAACAAATTTACAGCCTGTTGACCCAAGCGAATGTTCCAAGCTTGTTCACCCAAGCTTGTTTGTTTATCCAAACTTGTTCACCCAAGCGAAGCTGGGTGCCGCTGATGGGGGGAACGCTGCTGGCTCAAGCCCGTGCCTGGGATGACTCACATCGCTCAATGAGTCCGCCACCGAGCAACACTTCGCCGTCGTACCAAACCGCCGCTTGCCCCGGTGTGATGCTTGATTGGGGCTCGTCGAAGACAATCCGAACGCGCCCATCCTCTAACGGAATGACCGTGGCCGGTGTGGGAGCGGAACGATAGCGAATTTGGACTTCGGCACGAATGGGGGCTGCCGGTGCTGCGATCGAAACCCAGTTGACCCGCTGGGCGGTGAGCTCCGACTCAAAGGTTGCGTCTCGGTTGCCCACGACGACTCGGTTCATGACGGGATCTAGGGAGACGACGTAGAGGGGCTCTTTATAGGCCACGCCCAGGCCCTTGCGCTGGCCGATGGTGTAGTGATGGATGCCATCATGCTGCCCCAGAATGGTGCCAGAGGTATGGACAATCTCCCCCTGTTTGGGAGCCAAGTACTTATCGAGGAAGGCCCGCATGGAGCCGTTGGCTTCGACGAGGCAGAGGTCTTGGCTCTCTGGCTTGTCTGCGGTATGAAGACCATGCTCCGCAGCAGCCTGGCGGGTTTGGGCCTTTTCGTACTCCCCCAGGGGAAACAGCACATGGGCCAGCTCCTCCTGGGGCAGATCGTAGAGAAAGTAGGACTGGTCCTTGGGGCGATAGATGGCGCGCAGGAGTTGGGTTCGTCCGGTGGATTCGTCTAGGCGGGTGCGGGCATAGTGGCCTGTGGCGATGTAGTCTGCCCCCAGCTGATCTCGGGCATGGATCCACATCGGACCAAATTTGACGGCACGGTTGCAGTTAGAACAGGGCAGTGGGGTAATGCCCGCTTCGTAGCCCTCGACCAAGTAATCCACGATATTGGCCTGAAAGTTGTCGCGGATATCGACAATATGATGGGCCACGCCCATGTCTTCGCAAATTTGGGCGGCGTCCACCATGCCCTCGGAGCAGCATTGTCCCTTGCCCTTCATCAACCATAGCGTCAACCCTTCCACGGCATAGCCCTGGTCGTTGAGAAGGGCGATCGCTGTGGAGCTATCAACGCCTCCGGAAAGACCCACAATTACTTTTATCTTCTGGGCAACGGGTTGGGGGGTGGCGGTTGGGCCCATCGTCTCTGCCATGATTTCTGTGCGGATTTGTTAATGCGTGTGGTCTGGGTGGTTTGCTGAGTTGGGGGGCTGCTGCTTTGTTGGGGGTCGGTGTGTGAATGGGTCAGACGATCGAGGAACTTCTTACTCCCATTCTAAGTCAGGGCTTCTAGTTCGAGAATTTTGGGCAAGCTAAATTCAGGATGTTGATTGGCTTAGGCAAGTTTCTGGGCAACGGGCTCCAAGCTGGGCAACGGGCTCCAAGATAAAGCGTCAACTCAACGCATCAACTCAACGCATCAACTCATCAGTGCATCCAGAACCTTGTGCCCAAGGACTGATGATTGGTTTGTCGGGCCTTGCCTCGGCCGCTCTTTGTAACGTTTTTGCATAAAACTTTACGCAGCTTGAGGTGTTTCAGGGGAATTCCAAAAGAAGTCTAAAACCTCTCCCACAAAGCCAGGGTGAGGACGTTAGATTAGGGGCATCACTGGGAATTTGAGTCAGCGTTGCTCATGCTGCCTCAGCCTTTTAAGGCTGTTGCCGTTCATTTGGCTCCTGCTCATCTTATTGGACTCATTCGACGGTGAGTTTTCCCGGACGTTGTTTGGCTTTGAGCCTCCGGTGAGCCCATCGCGATAGACGTGGCGAGGCTAGGGGCAGTGATATCGAGAGTGGGGATCACAAAGGATTTTGGGGCATTTTTTTTCAAAGGTGAAAAATTGCCGTCAAAACCATATATTTCCTTAGCTTTGGGATGAATTTCGAGAAATCGCGAGTATAGTTTTCTTGTGGGAAAAGGGGTGAGATAACGTGCTAATCCATAGACTTCAGCGACGGAAGCAATTCCGGGACGCTCGTTCTGCGTCATCAAAAAAAGCGCGTAAGGGACTATCCAAGTTGTCCTTGCGTTCGTCGTCTTTAGGGTATTACCGCCCGAAGCGTGGACGTCTCACTCCCAAAAGCACCCTCGCAATCATCGTTGCAGCAACGGTTGCTGGTACATTTTTGTCGTGGTCCGCGATGAAGCGCGGTGACGAACCCACGACCCCCGATTCGATCGCTCAGCTTCCGGCGAATCCTCCCGCGAATGTTTTGCCTGGGCAAGCTGAGGGCGTGGCTGGGGATGCCTCAACGCGTCCTGCCTGGATGAATTGGTTGAGAAAGCCTTCGGCGGTGGCCGATCCGGATGACTATTTCGCAGAGGGAATTCTGCCGTCATCCCAGCGCAAGGTGGCTTTGGACGGTGCGTCGGCCGATGGCTTGGAAGGCAGCGGTAAAGGAGAAGCGGTTGTTCGATCTCGTTCGAGGATGCGATCGCGTTTGACGTTGCCCAAGCAGGTGGCGCCAGGAACTGTGGTTTGGGTGGGCGGCGACCCGAGCCTGATGCGGCTGAGCCAGCTGCTGCGCTATGAATTTAAGCGGCGTTTTCCTGGCTCTGAAGTGGATGTTCGCATGAACTCCACGGAAGCGTCTCTCAAAGGCGTCTTAGATGGCAGTTTGGATGTGGCGGCGATTAGCCGTTCCTTGACGCCTGATGAGGAAGCGGAGGGGCTCATCGCCGTTCCGCTGGCACGCCACAAAATTGCCGTGTTGATCGGAACTGAAAATCCTTTTGACGGCAGCATTACCAATGCTCAGTTTGCCCAAATTCTCAGCGGTGAGATTAGCAACTGGTCCCAGGTCGGTGGACCGGATCAACCCCTGCGGTTGGTGGATCGGGCGGCGGGCAGTGCGACTCGCCAAGCGTTGCTCAGCTACCCCCTCTTCAGCCAGGTCGGTGCCCTCGACGGTGCGCCCGCTGGACGGAGCGATCGCCTCAGTGATGTGGCGGCCTCCCTCAGTGTGGACGGCATTACCTACGCCCTCATTGATCAGGTGAGCGATGACATTACCAACCCCGGCCAGGTGAATCGCAGTGATGTCAAAATCGTGCCACTTCACCAAGTGTTGCCGGACGATCCGCGTTACTCGATCTCCCAGCCCATGGTGTATGTCTACAAAGGGCCCAAGCCCTCGCGAGAGGCAGAGGCGTTTTTGAGCTACGCGATGGTTTTGCGTCGGCGTGGGCTGCTGGCAGATGGTGCTTCTTTGAAGGCGCGGGGCTCACTCCTAGACCATACAGGTGTGCGTTGGGCCTTGTTTTTGCTGGCGGCAGGGGTTGGGGTTGCTGCTCTGTCTGAGCTGCGTCGTGGCAGTCTATCGCAGAGCCTGTTGGGGCCACGCCTGTCCAGCCCTGAGCGAGGAGCGGCGGGAGTGCGCGAGCTGGAGTTCTATGATGAGCGCGCTTCCACCTATGTAATTTTGGATCAGGCCCAGGATGATGCGCTGCGGGCGCGTTGGATGTTGGCGGATGCGGACCAGGCGAAGTTGCCCCTAGGCTACGGCGGGGTTTTAGAACTTCGACTCTATGAGTATCGTGCCCAGGAGACGATTGCCACGGAGGCGATCGCCCGCCGCCGTCCCTTTCGTGGCTATACCTGTGACGGTCCTGAGGGCGAAATGCGGTTGACCTATAACCATCGCCACCATGGTGCGCGCTATCTGGCTGAGTTGGGCTACCTCGCCGCCGACAATCGCTGGCATAAAGTTGCGTCATCAACGGCTGTGCGCCCTGAAACACGTAATGCATTCTCGCCCATGACGACTCAGGGCTGGACCTCTTTGCCGGTGGAAGGTTAGACGTTGGTTGACGGTTGAAGGCCCGCCTGGCATTTCGCCACGGGTCTCACCGGCCTGAATATCGATGGACGTTCGGGATGAATGTTAATCCATCCTGATTTTTGCTGTTCATTGCCGCAAATCCCGGCTTGGCGAGATCTAGCAGGAGGATGAGTCTGAACTGACTGATTCCCTGGGCTAGGGGGCCTAGGGCTGGGTCTCTACTCCCGCAGGATGCTGGCTCAAGTCGTGTTTATTCTTGATTTAGGTTTGTGTTGCTTTACTGAAGTTCAATCAAAATCCACTGATATCGAAAGGAAATCTTAAGGCAGCCTTATTGCTGGATGCTCAGGGATAGTTTCAAGCTAGTGAGTCTTGAAATGATCCCTGGGTAATGACAAATCATTACGCTAGGGCTGTGTGGTGGCACAGGAGTCGTATCAGATCTGAATCGAGGTGGGAGATTGTTCTACCGATGGAGGTGAAGCGTCTCTGGCTTGTGATTTGGTGCACTGCAACTTAGGTATGCATGATGTTTAATCAGTCCAATGTTTCCAATTCGTCTGTCCCTTGTTGTTCTGGAGCATCGCGAACGGGGGCATTGCGAGGTTGGATGCCTCCACAACTTATTTTGGCGTTGTTGTTAGTCTTAGCTGTGCCTATGGAAGGGCAAGCTGCAACGGCGCTGCGATCGGCCCAGGCAGAACCGGCTCAGACTCAATTACCCATGCCCGATGGTGTGCCCTGGGGGACAACCATTCGTTTGGATGGTGACCCCAGTAATGCCCCCACGAATCGAGTGTTGCAGGAGGGATTCAGGCAACGCTTTCCGGGGGCAACGGTGCAGTTAGCTCGTCGGGGCTCAGACCGTGCGATTCAAGGATTGTTGGATGGTGATTTGGATGTTGCGGCTTTGGGCCGTCGCCTCACGAGTCAAGAGCGGGCGAAAGGTTTGGTGGCTGTTCCCCTGGCCCGGCATAAAATTGCGATTATCATTGGCCCTGATAATCCCTTTTCCGGTAGCTTGACCGACACACAATTTGCTCAGATTTTTCGAGGTGAAATCACGGACTGGGAGGCGGTGGGCGGTGACCCTGGTCCCATTCGGTTGATTGATCGTCCCGCGACGAGCGACACGCGCCGAGCCTTTTCGAACTATCCTGTCTTTCAGTCTGCGCCGTTCCAGGCAGGGGAGACGTCGATTCAGGTGAGCGATCGCACCAATGAGGTGATCAAGGCGCTGGGCAGTGACGGGATTGGCTATGCCATTGTGGATCAGGTGAGCGATCGCGAGGACCTCACCATTGTCCCACTGCACAATGTCTTGCCTGACGATCCTCGCTATGCCTTCTCCCAGCCCCTCGCCTATGTCTATAAAGGGCCGGTGCCCAATCCCGCAGCCCAAGCCTTCCTTGGCTATGCCGGAGTGGTGAGTCAGTCGGGAGAGTTAGTCGCGAGTAAGACGGCTGCCTCTGCCCTCGGGACTGCGAGGTCCCAGAGACGGACGTTGCGCAGTGCGACGGAGTCCGAAGGGGCCACGGCACTGCAGGGGGCTGATTTAGGGTTAGATGCGCCAGTGGCCCAGGTGGGGCAGACCACGACAGTGGCGTCAGAGGGGCGCACTCCTTGGTGGTGGCTGCTGTTGCCGCTGGCTGTGATTCCCTTTTTGTTCCGTTGGATGAAGCATGGGACGGGGCCGCTGGCCTGGGGCGCGGCCGGTTCGGATGAGATGGCTGCGGATAGTGTTGAAGGGGCTGTCTATGGGAGTGATGTGGACCTGATTGGACGGGGGCGTTCAGGAGCGGGGCCTGCGGGAGTCGTGCCTGCTGTTAACCCTGACGGTCTGCAAACGCCCCACCAGCAAAAGATGCCGTTGGATCGTCAGCCGACGGTGCCACCGATGTTCGGGGCTGCGAGGCTGACTGCGGCAGGCGCGGCAGCAGCAGGTGCAGCGGCAGCAGGCGCGGCAGGTGCTGCATCGACCAATACGCCACCGCCGCTAACACCGCTAGAGTTGGCCGCCTCTCAGGAATTGGCTGACCGAATGTCGACAGAAGCCCCCCAGCCGCCGCAAATGCAGGAGCAGCGGACGCAGCTTCCGGGCGCGATTCCCGCTGCTGGCGGTGACCAGACTTGGATTACACTCACGCCGCTCAGCTCTGATCAGGCCCAAGTCAATTGGCATCTCTCCCAGGAACATTTGCGCCGCAGCAAGGAGCAGGGGGGCGAGCAGCTGGTGGTGAAAGTCCATGATGCGGACCACATTGACCTGGATGTGCAGCCGCCCCACAGTACCCAAAGCTATGCCTGTGCGGAGGGCACTGAGACGCAGATGGTGGAGCTGCCCGCTAGCGATCGCGATTATGTCGCAGAAGTCGGCTATCTCACCGCAGATCAGCAGTGGCTACGGGTGGCGCGCTCGGTGCATTCCCACAGTCCAACGCCGGATTATGACGGTTGTCGCATTGTGATCATGCCCTGCGACCAAAATCGTCGTATGAAGCGTGAGTTGGAGCTGACGCCTCAGGCCTATGTCTACTGGGATATCTCTGAGGAATATAAGCAGATGCTGTGGCAACGGTCTCAGTTGCAACGTTTAGGGCAGATGCTCGTGCTGAGGGTTTATGATGCAGACCAGATTGACCTCGATCAGCAGTCTGCCCATCACATGGATGAGTATGTGATTGATGAGCTAGCGCGGGACAAAGTTGTGGCGGTGGCCGTGGGCGATCGCGACTATGTGGCAGAAATCGGTTACCGCACATTGGGTGGGGATTTCCTCAGCCTGGGTCGTTCGATCCATGCTCGCATTCCCCGGGTCAAGTCGTCGGCGTCCTAGGGATGTTCTACGCAGCAACGTACCCTGGGTTCGGGGCCAGTTTAGTTGGATATGGCTTTGCCAAGCGGCCCATGGGCTGGCTAAACCTGCCCTCACAGCTCTTTGCTTGTCTGGGGATTGCTGGCTGGTTGGAGTAAGGGGACGGAATAGGGGGCGATCGCAAGTTCGCCCCCTATTCCGTCCCCTTACTCCAATCAGCCAGCAATCCCCAGAGAACCAAAGACCTGTACGGACAGGTTTAGCCAGCCCATGGGCCGCTTGATA
>CALIJJ010000131.1 GCA_938017515.1 uncultured Pseudanabaenaceae cyanobacterium | reverse complement strand
CTCAAGGAATTCGATATCGAGCGTGATGGCTTGGTCTTTGCTCGGGTGCGCGGAAACAAGAATGCCTACTTCGGTGTTCACGAAGAGCCCACCTACACCACAACCCTCGAATTTCAGCCCATCAGCCGCCCGCTTTGGAACGCCGTCGTGGCCCTGATTGCCACCAAGGCTGGGGTGCTCTCGAAGCTGATGATGAACGAGATTCCCGACAATATCGAGGACAGCTTCAAAACCCTGGGCCTCAATCTGCTGCCCAAGGGTCGCAAGGACTGCATTGCCCAGTGCAGTTGCCCTGACTACAGCAACCCTTGCAAGCATATTGCTGGCGTTTATTACCGGGTGGCCCAGGAACTCGATCGCGATCCATTCCTGCTGTTTGAGCTGCGCGGTCTATCGCGAGAGGCGCTGCGGGAAGAGTTGGCCAAGTCCCCGCTGGGCATTGCACTCTCGGAGGAGATGGGGCAAACGGATACGGTGGCCAAGCCCGTGGCATCGTTGTTGACCCGGCCCGAAACGCGATCGCTCCCCCAGGATGTGACGCTGCGAGACTTTTGGTTAGGCCAGACACGGACCCCACCCCCACCGCCAAAACCAGCTGTGACGGTCCCGGCCATCTTGATCAAAAAGCAGGGAGACTTTCCGCCCTTTTGGCATCGCGAGAACTCATTTATTGAAGCGATGGAGGAGTTCTATGAGCGGGTACGCAGTAAAAATAAGGATATTTGGGAATAGAGATAGTTCATCGAGAGGCTGAGCGGACGATCGCTCTGCTTTCTCCCTCTGTTTTCTCCCTCTGTCTTTCCCCTCAAAATAATGCGTTTGAAGGGTCACGTCTCCGTATTTATTTCACGCTGTGCTTGGTTCGGTCTCAGTATGAATATGGCATCGTCTCTCCGTGGAAATCATTGAATTAAGAAGGAATGCTGGGCAATGTGTTGGTTTCTCAGGGTTCAATCGAAGATAGCCCCCTTCAGCCCGCTCAATGCGTAAAAAGTCTCAGAAATAGCACAGAATTCTGACCTTGTGTGGTTACGCAAATCTAGCTGGGATGGGAGAGAGAATTTCATGAGTAACGTAGATTATTCCAAGGGCACTATATATCCGTGCTTCTATTCCATTCGTGTAATGCTCTCAAGCTTTCTCTAAATCAAGCTTTTCGTTGATTATCGAAAACAACGTTGTAGAAGCAATATCTGGGACATTCTAACCAGAACATTGTCAGGGAATTCTCTACATCAATTTTGATAGCAACCTTATTCTTCTCCAATGACGATGGCAGCGCCAACCATTGATAACCAAATCTTCGGACAGCTGATTGATGCAATCCCTCAGCTTGTTTTTTGGAAGAATTCAAATCTCATTTATTCCGGGTGTAACCAGAGTTTTGCGGAGCTTGTGGGGTTGGATTCTCCTGCCACAATCTTTGGCATGACCGATGGAGACCTGCCCCAAGCCTTGGAAAAAATCGAGTTGAGCAGAGCTTGGGAGTGTCAGGTGATTGCTTCCAAGTCACCCAACTATGGCCTCACTGAAATCGTCGGCAAAGGGCAGACTGGAAAGCAGTGGTTTCAAAGGATGATTGCGCCGTTGTACCACGCGGATGGCAGTGTCGCAGGGGTTTTGGGCATCTATGAAGATGTGACAGAGATTCTCTCCTCAACTCAGCTTGTTGCCAAGGAAGAATACCTCGAACAGCAAAACCAAGATCTGACCGATACCGTGGCCCAAAAGAACCAGGCATTGGAAGACTCCAAACAACTTCTACAGTTGGTCATTGACACGATCCCTCAGTCTATTTTTTGGAAGGATGCTGAGCTGGCCTATCTGGGCTGTAACCAAAATTTTGCCCGTATTGCTGGATTTCAAGATCCAGAAGACATTATTGGCAAGTACGACGAGGAGATTGCTTGGGCCCCCGAACAACGTGACTGGCTACAGCGGGGCGATCGCCAGGTCATCGACCACCATCAGTCCCAGCTCAGTATTGTGCATTCCCAGCACGAGGCCAACGGTCAGCCCATTTGGATGGAAAGTCACAAAGTCCCCCTGCACGACGCTGCTGGCAGCATCATTGGTATGTTGGGAACCGTCCAGGACATTACGGACCGCAAGCAAGCAGAGTTGACGCTCCAACAGATTAATAGCGAGCTAGAGCGACGAGTCGCAGAGAGAACGGCGCAGCAGGAAGCCCTTACCCGCAAGCTGGCCAACCGGACGGTGGAGCTCGAAATGCTCAATCGTCAGCTGGAGGAAATCAATGGCCAGCTCGATCACCTCGCCCATATTGATGGCCTGACCCAGGTGGCCAATCGTCGGAGATTTAACCAGGCCTTGAACCATGAATGGAAACGACTGATTCGTGAGCAACAGTGTCTCTCTCTCATGCTGCTCGACATTGATCATTTCAAAGGCTTTAACGACCACTATGGCCATCCGGCTGGGGATGATTGCCTACATCGGGTGGCCCAATGCTTGAAGGCAGTGATGCGTCGGCCTGCGGATTTGGTGGCGCGTTATGGTGGGGAAGAATTTGCAATTTTATTGCCCAATACCGATGCTGCGGGGGCCATGCATGTGGCTCAGCTGCTCCAAGCCCAAATTCAATCGCTTCAGATTCTCCATGCGACCTCCCTTGTCAGTGACCAAGTTACGGTGAGTATCGGGGTCGTCAGCTGGGTTCCAGAGCAGCGACTGTCGGTCGAAGCATTTGTGGAGCAGGCTGACCAAGCCTTGTATGAAGCCAAAAATACAGGTCGTGCCCGTAGTGTTTTGGCCTCTTCCTCCGGGGACTCCATCGAGCCTTGACCCCCCGTTCAACGCTTCGGCCAGGATTCAATGGAAAGGATTCAATTGCAGTCCCAGTGAGCCGTCTCACAGCCATCCCCCCTTACTGAGGGCGAAGTGCCAGTCGCGGCAGCGGATTCGGAAAGATGGCTCGAAAGGCTGACTGGCGCTGGGCTTTGGATTCCGGTGCGTTGTCCCAAAGGCTATTGTAGAAAAAGAAGGAAATCCCCAGATGCCGCTGCTGAGCAGCCTGTACCTGGCGCTTGATCTGTGCCATTGGGATCGGACGTCGTTTCAGGCCACTGAGGACGCCGATCGCGGTGGGAATGCGGCGCTGGGCTTCGCGAATTTCGGGATGATTTAAGCTGGCGACAAAGCGTCCTTGGTTCGACTGATAAACTTGCACGATCAACTCATCCACCCAGCCTCGCCGGACCCAGGTCAGCCAGTCCTGTAGATGACGACGGTAGGCAAAGTTATAGAGATTGGGGGAAAGGGAGAAGAGGGCCTCTGGCCTGTGGCGTTTCACAGCTTGGTGCAGTTCAGCGACGAAGGCCGTGATTTCGTCGGCTCGCCATTTCACCCAATTGTCATCACTGGCGAGCAGGGGCACCGGGTGCTGGGTTTCCTGCTCGTAGCGCGATCGCGTGTAGCGGTCATACCCAAAGTTGCGGGGCAAACTCAGATGGTCGTCAAACTGAACACCGTCCACGTCGTAACGGCTAACGACTTCTTCCACCAGCGCTGTCATAAATCGTTGCACCTCCAACTGAAAGGGATTGAGCCAAGCCATGGCGACGCCCGATTGCCTCTGGGTTTGCTTGCCCTGGCGCGTTTGAGTTAGCCAGTCGGGATGGCCCTGGGCAAGTTCTGAGCCAGGCGGCACCATGAAGCCATACTCAAACCAGGGCATCACCGCTAGTCCCTCTCGGTGAGCCTGCTCAATGATATCCGCCAGAATATCCTGGCCCTCATCACCGCCATAGATGTGAGGAATGCCAGCCTGCTGGGCGACGTCGCTGGGATGGAGCGTGTAGCCCGCGCTCCAAATAACGGGGTAGATCGTGTTGAAGTTCAACCGTGCTAGCTCATGGAGGGCTTGGCCGAGGGCCTTGCGATCGCGCAGCACTGCCATGTCACTCCGGGTCATCCAAACACCGCGAATCTCAGACCGTGGAACCTTTGTGGGACTGGGGATTGGATTGAGAAGGGCGGCTGGGGCGGATAACTTCGCAAAGAAATCCTCGGGTAAATAGTCCGGCGGATCGGCAACATCCTGGCGAAAGGCTTCTAGAACCGTTCCAGGGGCAACTGTTGTGGGGAGGCTGAATGTCTTTTCAAGGGTCTCCAATCCTGAGGACTGTGGCGAGGATTGTGGGGATTTTGAGAGGGCCGCTTTTGTTGTGTTGGTTTTGGTGAGGCCGACTTCAGTCTTGTTGGTGGACGGTAAGGCTCCGGAAGCGTGGGGGACAGGCACTGCGATCGCCCGCTTTTTTCCCCACCGTTGGGTCTCATCCTTGACGCGGGAGCGATTTGGCATCGCTTCAATAACGACATGGGCTTCAGCGGCAACGGTTGGCTTTGGGCTCTGGGCCATCGCATGGCCGTGGCACAGGGTCGCTAGGGCAAAGGTCAAGCTGAAGCATAGAACGCCCAGCCGTTGCTGACGAAAGAAGTAGCGCTGAAGCGCAAGGAGGAGAGAATGAAATGGGGAGGGAAATGATGGGCGCTGGGATACTGCAAGGGGATAACGCGATTCCTTCGGACGGTAACGGGGCGATCGCATCATGGAAAGAGAGCTTGCGCTAAAACGGCGGGTGGTAGAGCGCCCGTTTAAGTCGATTCTGATAGCGTTACACTCTCTTTACTTGGGCAGCAGGCTGCAACCGGACATGAATATTCCCGAGGTTTACGGATTATTTTTCCTTTAGACTTTATCGATTTCCGTACAAGTACACTGGTTTGAAGCATGGGACGTATGATCAGGAAACATGGGGTCAGCAAGCCTTTGACCCAAGCAATCTCTAGCACCAGAAAATCGAGCATCAGGGAAATGAGGAACCAAACCATGAATCGGCCTTTGCCTCGCCTTGCGGTTCTCGGACTGGTGGGCGTTATGTTCGCATTCGGGCGACCCTCCCCAGCCTTGCCCCAGGAGAGCGTAACCCAAGACGATCGCCTCTCAGCGGAGGTCATCCCTGAAGAGGTGGACACTGAAGGGGCGGTCACTGAAGAAAGCGATCAACCCAGCCTGCTCCGCCAAGCCCAAACAGCCCTGCGGGAAGAGCGCTACGAGGAAGCCGTTGAATTGTGGCGGCAACTCGCCAACCAGTGGCCCGATTCGGCGGAAATGTCCTACAACCTGGGGGTGGCTTCGCACCGCCTGTTCAAAATTGATGATGCCGCCAACGCCTACCTCACCGCGACGGTCCTGAATCCCAATCATGCGGAAGCCTACATCAATTTGTCCTTGGCCCGCATTCAGCTCCAGCAGTACGACGAAGCCCTAGCGGCATTGGAGCAGGTACTGCTGCTGCCCGATCGCCCCTCGGATCCCGCCAGTCTCCACACCATGGCCTACTACAACCGTGCCATTGTGTTGGGACGTCAGGGCAAAACCGAGGAATCCCTCGCGGCAGTCAATGCGGCCCTAGAGATTACGCCGGACTTTTTGGCAGCTCAGGCCTTGATCGATTTGATTCGCTGACGATGGCCTGCTTGGTCCTGTGAATTGGCCCTGTGAATTGGCCCTGTGAATTGGCCAGACTAATCGGTCGAATTCATCGGTCGGATTCATTGCTCGTAAAGTCAGCCTCGGCTTGGAGGGCTGAGCTTCTTAACGGCAGGCTGAGGGTGAAACGGCTGCCCTGGCCCAGTTCGCTCTCGACGGCGATCGCCCCCTGCAAACGTTGGGTCACCAGGTTATAGACCAGATGTAATCCGAGGCCACTATTGGTCGCCAGGGATGCAGTGGTAAAGAAAGGGTCAAAAATGCGATCGAGGGTCTCTGGTGTCATGCCACGGCCATCATCTTGGTAGCACAACTGTAGGGAGTCTTCCTGGGCTTTGATCATGATTCTAATGACCCCTGCCTGCTGAGGAGCATAGGCATGGGTTAAGCTGTTGATCACCAGGTTGGTGATGATCTGAGCCACGATGCCTGGGTCGCTTTCCATCATGGCTTCGTCCCCATCGAGCTGTACTTGATGTAGGGTTTGGTCCAGTTGGGGTTTTAGACTCAAGATGACTTCTTCGATATAAGCCTTGAGCTCAAACTGCCGAGGCTGAAAATAGGTTTGGTCCACTGCAATTTGTTTGAAGCTTTGCACCAGATCGCCCGCCCGGTTGAGGTTGTCGAGAATGATTTGACTACACTCGATAGCCAGGTCGAGGTATTCCTCCAGCTCTGTCGCCCCCTCTAAGGCCGAGGATTGTTTGAGCGCTGTCAAAGAGGCGTTCAGAGCTTGGGTTTCGCTATCGAGGGTTGAGGCGGCCAGCATCGCTGTCCCGACGGGGGTATTCACCTCATGGGCCACACCGGCAACTAATTTACCCAGGGCTGCCATCTTGGCGGATTCGATGAGTTGCTCCTGGGTCTTTCTCAGCTCCTGCAAGGTCTCATATAGTTCTTGGGTGCGCTCCGTGAGGCGTAGCTCTGCTTCCTTGCGCTGGGTAATGTTGAGGCCCGTGACAATCAGCCGGTAGATCTGCCCCTCGGTATCCTTCAGCGGGCTGATGGTGGTGAGCCACCAGGAGGTGTGGCCGTTGTGTTCCAGACGATTTTCATAGCTGATGCGATCGCCAGTTGCCATGCAGGCCTGGTATTCCTGGGTGACGAGTTCCGCTGCTCGGGGGTCGAGATAGTCCTGGGGGGTTTGGTTGATAATTTGCTCGCGCGTGAGGCGAGACATACGGCTGTGGGCTGGACTAACGTCGATACAGCGGAACTGTCGTTGTTCGGCTGTGCCTTCGGCTCCCTCCTCCACCTGCATGGTAAAGATGGCCGCTTCAACGCCTTCGTAGATCGTGCGCAGAAACTGCTCTTTTTCCTGGAGCAGATCTTTTTGCTGCTGCAACTGTTTGGTTCGTTCGGCCACCTTCTCTTCAAGGTGAGCAAAGGATTCCGCCAGACGCTGATTCATGGTGTTGAAGGCTTGCCCCACGGCGTGCAGCTCGTCGGTGGCGAAGCCGAAGGCGACTTGTTCCAGCTGACCTTCGGCGATCGCCTGACTGGCTTGCTTGAGTTTCAGCATCCCCAGACTGATGCGATGGGCAATGAATGCGGCCAATAGTCCAGCGAGCCCCATCCCCCCCAGGGATAAGCCAAGGTTGAGGCGAGCCGTGGCCCGCAGTTGCTCTGTAAAGTCTGACTCTGGAACAACAATGACGATCAGCCAATCCAGTCCGAATTCATCCTGAAATGGATTCACTTGCAATCGCTGCCGTTGCCCTGCTTGGATAAAACTGAGGGACTGAACCTGGTCAATGTGACGAAAGTTGTCAAACTGTTCAATGAGATATTGGCTAGTGGCTCGAATGAGTGGATTGGGATTATCGACAGCCACGAGCTGTTGACCATCATCGCCAATCACGGGCTGCGGCAAGGACGTAGCCAAGAGTCTTCCCTCGCGATCAATCACAAAGGCCTGCCCCGATTTGCCGATGTTCAACTGATTCAAAAATTGCGTGAAGCCCTCCAAACTCAAATCGGCACCGATGACCCCCAGCAAGGGCTGCTCCTGTTGATCCAGACTGGCTTCGGCTGAGCCAGATTCAGCTTGAGCCAGTTCAGCTTGGTTTATTTGGCGAGTGTAAGGACGAACAAAGCTGAGTCCTGGGATTTTGGGTATTCCCAAAATATCAGAGGCGGCAAATTCGTAAACCTCGGTCCATTGACCTCTGTCCTTGGTGGCCGCTTTATACCAGGGACGGGTTCTAGGATCGTAGGCTTGTTCGCTCCCCTGTCGCTCTGGGCGACTAGGATCTTGGGCCTCAAAAAAAATCGATAGCTCGGGCCGGTCACCCAAGGTCAACACCACTTGGTCCGCTAGGTTTGGCGTTTGAGCCAGTTCGATATAGTCCCCGTCAGGATTGCCAAAATAGAGATAGGTTAATGAATCAAAGAACTGACCCTGGTCAAAGAGATAAGGGGCCCAGGCATCCAAGCGATCGGCGGCTAAATCCCCCCGGTTGAGGGCGTGGGCCATCATCCCGGCGACTTGGGGCGGAACTGCCATATAGGATTGAAGGCGATCCTGAATGCGATCGCCGAGGCGTTGCTGGAGATCGAGGGCAAGGGCTTCGGCGGCCTGCTGCCCATTGCGCCAAGATAAATACTCGATCAGGCTGATGGAGGTGACGAGGGGCAACACGCAGGCTGCGATCAAAACCATCCGCAGTGATAATTTGTGTGACGATGGTTTCCCAAGCATGCTTTTTCGCGCGTTCATTAGAACTCAGGCAGAGGGGGGCGTGAACCACAACGAAATGCCCTGTCCTAGCTGACTCATGATACCAATTTCATCCCAATGGGGCTCAAGGATTCAACGACCGATGTAGCGTCCAAGTCCTCGGTCGGACTCCAACGGATGGCCCCGACGCTAAAACGAACATCGCTCCTGAGACACAGTCGGATTCCTGTACAACAGGGCAATGACTTGAATTAGGCATCAAGCGATCGCGGCAGCACCAACGTAAACGCAGTGCCTTCCCCCACCGTACTGTTCACCGAGAGACTGCCCTGGAGGGTTTGACAGACCAAGTTGTAAGCGATGTGGAGTCCTAGGCCACTGCCGCCGCGATGGCGAGCAGTGGTGAAAAAGGGCTCAAAGAGTTGTTGCATCGCATCGGGATCAATCCCCTGACCATCATCACGATAGATCAGCTGAATCCGTTCGTCTTGAACCGCCCAGTGCAGGGTTAATTGTCCGGCCTGGTTGTCAAAGTAAGCATGCTCTAGGGAATTCATGATCAAATTGGTGATCACCTGGGAGAGTGCACCGGGATAACTCTCAAGGACGATCGCATCGTCACCCATTAACTGGATTTGGTGAGGGGTGCGTTTGAGGGTGGGCTGCAAGTTGAGCAGTACTTCCTCAAGATAGGTTTTTAGGTTAAACGATCGGAGCTGCAAACTCGTTTGGTCCACCGCCACCTGCTTAAAGCTTTGGATGAGCTCCCCCGCTCGATGAAGGTTGCAGTGAATCAGATGGCTACATTCCTGGGCAACTGCGCCGTAATCTTGGATTTCATCCATCATGCTCTCGACCCCGACCACCGGACTCGATGCTTGCGCCGGGTCTGCTGGGGCCTGGTTGCGGAGTCCTGGTTGCGATGCAAGGATTTGCTGGAAGCGTTCGGATTCAACTTCTAATGTTGATGCGGCTAGGAGGGCTGTTCCAATGGGGGTGTTGATCTCATGGGCGACGCCAGCCACCAAGTTGCCCAGGGCCGCCATTTTGGCAGACTGGATAAGGTCAGATTGGGTCTCTCGAAGGGTCTCAAGGGTTTGGGTGAGCTGTTCAGTTTTGTTCGCTAACTTTTGCTCAGCAGCCTTGCGAGCGCTAATGTCCTCGCCCATCGTGAGGAGATATTGTTGCTGTTCAATCTGAATGACTTCAAGAAAAAGCACGACTTGTTTGCTCTGCTTCTCCTTGGTTTGTAGCTGGGCCTCAAAGCCATGGACATAGCCTTGCTCTTGCAACTGCTCAAAAAGCAGAGTGCGGTCGTCGGGATTAACCCAAAGGTCAAGCTCAGTTGGACTTTTCCCAATAACGTCTGTGAGACGATAGCCAGACTGCTCTAGAAATGCCTGGTTTACATCAATATAGCAATGTGTATTGAGAGCAATTAAAGTAGAGGGAAGTGGGCTATTTTGAAAGGTCTTAGAAAACTTTTCCTCAGAAAATCGCAGGGCGGTTTCGGTGGCCTTGCGCTGGGCAACCTCAGCCTGGAGCTGCTGATTCTGCTGCAGAAGGGTTTGTTGGAGCGATCGCAACTGAAGCTGATGATTAATGCGAACCAGGAGTTCTGCGGTCTCAAAGGGTTTAGAGACATAGTCCACAGCCCCCAATGTGAAGCCCCTAACCTTATCCACCGCCTCATCCAAAACGGTGAGGAAGATGATCGGGATATCACGCGTTCGATCGTCGGCTTTGAGTTGTTGACACACTCCATAACCATCGAGACGAGGCATCTTGATGTCCAGCAGGACCAGATCGGGAGGGCTCTGTCGGGCTGCAGCGATCGCCAGTTCTCCATCTACCATGGGTCGCACCCGATGCCCCTCGTCCGTCAGGATTTTCATCAGCAGGCGTAGGTTTTCAGGGGTGTCATCAATCACCATGATGTCCGCCGACGCTAAGGTTTGAGTATTCATGGGGCTACTCCTTTCCTTGTGGGGCAGATCCTTGTGGGGCAAATCCTTGTGGGGCAGAGGGGGCGGATGAGTCGGGGTTCTGGGACGTTGGGCTAGCTGGGTCAGAGGTGGGGAGATCGAGGGATGCTAGGGCCTCTAGGATCGGACGATAGTCAAAATTATAAAGGGTCTGGGTGAGCACGTCTGCCAGTCCAGGGTTCAGCTGGCGAATCTGTTCCGCCAATTCCATCAGGTCTTGCCAGTGTCCCTGACGGGTCGCAATCTGTAGCTGTCCTTGCAGGTCGCACGGGAGATTGGCCAAGCTATCTCTTAGGCTGCTTGTGAGGCTGCTTGTGAGGCTGGTCGTAGACAGTGGGGAGGAGGCCATAGCCTCGGCGGTGGCATTGCCTGCGACGGGAGAGGTCTCATAGCGGTATCGCAGACCCAGTTGTTTCGCCATGGCATCAAAGATGTCCTGGGCCTCAAAGGGTTTAGCCAGAAAATCATCACATCCCGCAGCGATCGCAGCCTCCCGCTCTCCGGCCCAATGACTGGCGGATAGCGCCAGAATACAGGTGCGCTCGTGATGAAGCCCCAGGGTTGTTTCTCGCTGTCGTATCCCTTGGGCCACCTCATAGCCATCCATATTGGGCATACGCAGATCGAGCCAAATCAAATGAGGATGCCAGCGCTGCCAGATTTCGATAGCAGCGTCCCCGGTGGTGGCTTCACACAGATCAAATCCCACTGGAACCAGCAGTTTTTCCAGCAACTGTCGATTATAGGCTTGGTCATCCACCACCAGCACGCGGTAGCGGGGTTGCCCTGGGGCAAGTCCGAGCAATTGCCGTTGGCTGCGTCCTTCAGCCAGGACTTGGGTTTTGACCGCTTGGGTCTGAATCTCAAAGGTCACCGTCGTTCCGCTCGGCGCTAGGTCAGAATGGTGGGGGTTGCCTAGGCGACTGCTGAGTAGCATGTCTCCCCCCATCATTTCAACAAAACGGCGGCTAATGGGGAGTCCGAGTCCGCTGCCTTCCTGAGTTTTCTGCCCCGTTCTCGTTTGCAGAAAGGGTTGAAAAACGTTCTCTATTTCCTCTGGAGCAATACCGAGACCCGTATCTTCGACAACAAAGCGAAGGCGTTCCCCCTCTCCAGTATCGTCGGGTTGAATGGGACTGAGGCTGACTGAAACCTCAATGTGACCCGTTTCGGTAAACTTCACCGCATTGCTAAGCACGTTGATCAGGACCTGGCGGAGCTTGCGTGCATCGGACCGAACATATTGGGGGACAGAACGATCGCAGCGATAGCGATATTGCAGTTGCTTTTCTTGGGTTTGCAACCGAAAGAGATCGTGAATATCTCGCAGCAGTTGATGGAGATCAAAGTCTATTTCATTCAGCCGGGCCTGACCGGCTTCAATTTTGGACATGTCCAGAACGTCGTTGATCAAACTGAGCAGATGACGACCGCTGCGGTGGATAATCGCTGCGTTCTCCTGCTGTTCTGCACTGACGCTAGGACTCTGTCGCATGAGTTGAGCAAAGCCCAAGATGGCATTGAGGGGCGATCGCAGCTCGTGACTCATGTTGGTCAGAAATTCGCTCTTGGCTTGGTTGGCCACTTCGGCAGCATCCTTGGCGGTCTGCATCTCGGCCTGGGCCCGTTGGCGATCGCGCACTTCCTGTTCTAGGGCTTGGGTTCGTTCCTGCACCTTGGTTTCCAACGAGGATGAGTAGTCCTCCAGTTCCCCGTAGAGGCGAGCCTTTTCGAGGGAAATGGCGGCTTCAGTACAGAGGAAGTTGAGAATGAGCGTCCGTTCCTGGGTAAAGACATCCCGTGTGGACTGATTGCTCAGGTACAGAATGGCAATCAGCTTGCCTTGATTGAACAGCGGCAAACACAGAATGCTTTTGGGCTGTTGCTGGAGCAAGAACTGATCGACGATGGGAAGATCTGAACTAAGATCCGTGGCTGCGATCGCCCGCTGGGTCTTGACCACGTACTGAATCAGCTGGCTCGGCAGATGAGGATGATTTTCTAGCGGTTCTGCACAGAGCGTGGCGGTGTCGAGTGTGGTGATGGCCCGTAGTAACCAGCTCCCATCGCGGTCAGGAAGGAGGAGGGCGCAGCGATCGCCCCCAGAGTTTTGCAAAATGATTTGGGTAATTTGCCCCAGCAATGCCCGGAGCGAAATGGTGTTGGAGATGGCTTGGGATGCGCGCAGGATCGCAGCGAGATCTAATGTGGCATTGATGCTGCTGGAGCTGCTTTCAGCGTTGGAGAGGGTTGGGCGATCGCTCGTTTTCTGACCCGAAGCGCTGGCCGAAGGGGGGGCTGCGAGTTCAGTCAGGCTCTCCAGCCAATGGAGCGACGGAGGTGCAATGTGTAGAATAGGCGCTAGGAGCTGGGGATAGCGTTGTTCCAGATCATCAGCTTTGGCTTTCGCTTCCCAGCGGCCATAGCAATAGTAGGCTTCCTGCATATAGACCGCTGCAATTTTTGCTTTACCCCAGTTGAGATAGAACCGAGCCGCGAGTTCGTTGGCGAGGGCTTCTTCCTGGAGGTATCCATGGGCTTTGGCTCCGGCAATGGCGCGATCGTACAGGTCGATGGCGCTGAGATAATCCTTGGCCGTATGGTGCCGTTCTGCTTCAACAAGCTGATATTTATGCAGATGATTCATAGGGGCAAAACGAGCCCAAGCTTTCATCCTGGACTGGTTATCTGCCACCTGAACCAATCGATGGTCTTCAGAAGTGCTTCCGTCCTGCTCCCGATACTCTTGCAGCAGAATCAGCGATGTATAGAAGGTTTGGACGACGCTCATGAGCGAGCCGAGGGACGCCGCTGAGTAGGTTTCGATCGCCTGAAGCATTGCTTTTGCCTCAGCCATATTCCCAAACAGATAGCACAGCATCAGTTTGGAAAAGTGGATGACATAGAGCGAGAAATAGTTGTCTTTCGCCTTTAGAATCGGCAGCATTTCTCGCTCATTAAAACTCTCACCGACGAGCTCCCAAGGAGCAACGGACTGATGGACTGAATCTTGAGCTGGTGAAGATGGATCGGGTAAACGTTGGCCCCTTAGGTTCAGCGTTAGCTGACGCCAAATCGTGGCAAAGCTAAGAATATGCTGTTGTTTTAGCCTGCGACCCAACTCAATATACTGGGCCTGTTTCTTTTGCACCGAATCCAGCGGCATCCCCATCAAAACCAGGTGAGCACAGGCATTTTTGGCAGAGTGACAGGCATATTCCAAATCCCCGACATCGAGCCCACTTTGCAACCCCTGGTTAAACTGCTCAATACTGACACTGACATGCTCTTTCCAGTGGGAGATAAAACCACCGACCTGCTCTAACGCCTTACAACGAACATTCCTGGCATCCAAGATATCGAGCAATTTCAGGGCAATCTGGCCACTGAGGTAACCCTCGTCGATTTCGCCAGCGCCACAGCGGGACATACCGTAGACCGTATAGGCCATCGGAGAGACGGACGTATGACCGGCGGTGGTGCAGAGGTTGACCATGGTCCAAATTGTTGGCTTGAGCAGCGAGGGTCTGCCGTTATAAACCGCTGAAAACATAGACACAAAAATCCGCAGCGCCGCCTGTTTATGCGGATCGGCCATGGATGGGAAATGGTCTAAGCTTTCTAGCTCAGGCAACGTAATATCTACCGTTTCAGGGTCAAGCAGGGGTACCCCCAACTGTTCTAAAACATCAAAGCCTAAGTCGAGAGCTGGGTTCAGTCGATTATTACCAATGGCATCTTGGATTTGAATTTCGTAGATTTTGATTTTGTCGAGTAGGCTTTGAGCTTGCCCGAGGATTTCGTGGACCAGGGACGTGACAGATTCAAATTGGAGATTGAGGTAAGCCGCTTCGATCATGTCTTGATAGACATTCAGGGTAAGCGAGTAGTGTTCTGCCCAGCAGTCTTGGGGCAGCAGTTCATAGCTGACCTGGAAGTACTCCAGAGCCGCCGCATAGGCCGTGGCGGCTTTTGCCTTTTGCCCCGCCTGCAGGTTGAGGTGAATCAGCGGCGCTGTTTCTGCGAGCTCCCACTGTCGTCCCGCATTGAGTTGATTAACAATTTCGAAGAGGCGATCGCCCCTGTCTGCGTCCCTAGATTGCTGGAGCAACCGCTGTCCAATCTGCCAGTGGGTCGCCTGTTTTTGCTGTTCTGGAATGAGGGCATAGGCCGCCTGCTGGACACGGTCGTGTAAGAAGCGATAGCCCACAACCAGGTCATCGATGGGGATACGCCCCTCTCCATGGCTCCGACGCTTACCGCCCTCTCCCAGGCTATTTCCCGGCCCATCTCCCTGAAAGAACTTATAAATCTCACTTTCTGGAATCACAAACCCGGATTGCAACCCCCGCCAGAGGTCCGTGGCGATCGCCTCCTGGGGTTGCTCACACACGACGGCAAGGGTCGCCAAATCAAATCGATTGCCAATGCAGGCCGCAAATTTTAGTGCGGACTGAGTTTCTGGGGGCAATTTTTTTAAGCGTCTCACCATGAATGCCACCACATCATTCGTAAGCGCGAGATGCCGAACCTGGGCCAAGTCGCACTGCCAATGCCCTAGCTCAGCATCAAAGGCGATCCAGCCATCCCGGTACAATCCCTCCAAAAATTGGGTGGTAAAGAAAGGATTTCCCTGGGTCTTTTGATAAACCAACTGCGAAAAAGGTTGGGCTCTATCGACAGAACACAGAAGTGTATCCGCAACGAGATGATCGATATCAACGGTCGCCAGAGGTGCCAGCGTCAGCGTTGTCATCGTTGCTCCTTGCTGTTCAATTTCGCCTAGCGCCAACATCAGGGGATGGGCCGGAGAGACCTCGTTGTCGCGATAGGCTCCGAGCACCAGCAAATGCTCTGTTTCGCGGTCATCCATCAACAGCTTCAACAAATTGAGCGAAGCAGAATCGACCCATTGCAAGTCGTCTAGAAAGATAACCAGAGGATGGGCACGGGTCGCAAAGAGTCGTAGAAACTTGCCAAACAGGAGATTAAATCGATTTTGAGCCGCATTGCCCGACAGCTCCTGCACCGCGGGTTGAGGGCCGATGATTTGCACCAGCTCTGGAATGACATCCAGCAGGACTTGTCCGTTCTCGCCAACCGCCTCTAATATTTGGGCTTTCCAGTGGGCAAGTTCGACCTCGGACTCGCTCAACAGTTGTCCCATCAAGCTACGAAAGGCTTGCACAAAGGCAGAGAAAGGGATGTTGCGGTTGAGCTGATCAAACTTGCCCCGGATGAAGTAGCCCTGTTGGCGGGTGATGGGTTTGTGGATTTCGTTGATGACGGCTGTTTTGCCGATGCCTGAGAAGCCCGTGACAAGGACGAGTTCGGCGTTGGGCTGTTTTTGGCGCTGGGTGTTGGACGGGGTATCCGTCTCGATATTGCGACCGGCAATGCGATCGAAGGCATCCAGCAGTGCCTGAACGTCTGCATCGCGACCATAGAGCTTTTCGGGGATGAGGAAGCGATCGCCCACATCCCGTGCCCCCAACCCAAAGTCATCAATCTTCCCCGTCGTTTCCCACTGTTGCAAACAACAGTCCAAATCATGCTTTAACCCCAGAGCACTTTGGTAACGCTCCTCGGCATTCTTCGCCATCAGCTTCAGGACAATGGCCTGGAGCGTGGCAGGAATGGCCTCTGAATCAGGTTCTAATTTATGATCTGATTCAGAACCTAATTCAGGGCCTGACGATGGGGGGAAAACCACGCTCTGAGCCATGTGGCAATGGAGCAATGCCATGGGGTCGCGGCTCTCAAAGGGCCGCTGTCCAGTCAATAGCTCAAACAGCGTCACACCCAGGGAATAGAAATCCGTACGGTAGTCCAAACTGCGGTTCATTCGTCCGGTTTGTTCCGGCGAAATGTAGGCCAGCGTCCCTTCTAAAACATTGGGATTGGTGAGTTGCTGCTGTTCCTTCGGCAGTAGGGAGGAGAGGCTGAAGTCAATCAGCTGAATACGCTGACTATCCGGGTGGATGAGGATATTCGCCGGTTTGATGTCCTTGTGGATGATGCGTTCCTGAGCCAGATCGTGCAACACATCCGCAAGCTGGAGCGAAATCCGTAGGGTTTCGGACAGGGAGCGGTTGGCTTGGGGCCAATAGCTGGAGAGGGCGATCGCCCCCTCATCGGGCATCACTAAGGCGTAGCGATTGCCGTAGCGTTCCAGAGCCAGGGGCTGTACCAGATGGGGCGAGTCCAGGTGGCGCGTCATGGTGTACTGATTGCGAAAGCGCACCAGTTCGCCAAAGCTGGGAAAGGCATTGCGCAACACCTTGATCGCAACGGGACGCTGATCTTGCTCCCGCACACCGCGATAGACAAGGGTGCGAGCCCCCTCGTACAGGGTTTCGATCAGGCGATATCCCAAGAGTTGATCGATCGCATCCATATCTGAAGAAGCTCCTGGATGAGTCAAACCGGAAGGTCAGGTCAAGCGCGCTACTGGCCGCAAACTTTAGCGCTCCAATCGCAGCCGCTCCCCAGGTGATAGGCCTGCCAGCTCAGGGGAATTTCGAGTAAATCCCGTGTGCCGGTGATGCCCAGACCGATGAAAATCAGCAGGGCCAGACAGTTAAGGGCAATGTGGCTATTGCGCCAGGATTTAGAGCGATAGATTTCGGGCAAGACGGCCAGGGAAATGACCATTAAGATAGCTGCGGTGATGCCGTAATAATAGTGAGAAATGGCCCATTCGCTGCTGCGACGGTAGACCCCATCTTGGCCGCCGAGAATAATAATGGCAGCACTGCTGAGGGTCGCAAATGTGGCGCGCCAAGCTTTGGAGCGGGCACGGTAGAGGCAGAAGAGGGAGGCGATCGCCGCACCAAACATCAAGATCACAAAAATCAGCGTCAATGGCTTTGTTTCCCAAGCTTTCCCCTCGATCAACGTCTTGAAAATGGGATGGACCATCCCCACCAGCGAGACGCCAACCACGGCCCCGGTGAGCCAGCGACCCAATTTGACATGTTCTGCCCCCACGGTCGCCGGAATTTTTGATTTGGCCTTCTTGGCCGGGGCTTCGGAAGATTGCTCAGACGCGGGGGCAGCGGGCTTTGTTTTTGATGCCAGAATGGCAAGGCGTCGTTGTCGGGTTTGCCAGGCATAGTTGCTGACAATACCAATCATCGGGAAGACAAAGGCCACCGCCAAGATGGGATGAATTAATCGGAGCCAGTCTGTCAGGGTCATAGGACAAGGGGATAGGGTGAGGGGATAGAGAGATGCCTGAGGAAAATGCGACTAAAAAGCGCAACCAGAAAGCGCAACCAGAAAGCGCGACCAGAAAACGCAAAAGAAAGGTCTCAGCAGATTTTCAGATCCGTCTGTCATTAACGTTATAGCCTCAAGGGGCTAGCTTGCTGACGGCTTACTCGCACATCTTTACAGCCCTTCTATGCCTCTTTTGAACTTGAAACCTGAGTCCCGTTGGGTGGGACTGAGTGCCCTACTCTTGCTGCTGGGCTGCGCTTGGGTCATTCCCCACGGCGATTTTCGCCAGATGGGGACAGTCCCTCAATTTTGGCTGGGCAGCGGCATCATGGGCCTGGGATTTGTGCTGTCTTGGCGGATTCAGTCAATCCAGGCCCGCTGGTTTTGGGGCGTGGCGATCGCCACCCGCGTTCTGCTGCTCTTTATGTATCCTGGCGATGACATTTGGCGTTATCTCTGGGAGGGATACCTGCAAAATCTGAATATCAGCCCCTACCATTTTGCCCCCAACGCAGCGGAGCTGATTCCCTATCGCACGGCTTGGTGGCCGCTGATTAACCATCCCGATGTCTCAGCGATTTATCCTCCGGTGACCCAGTGGGGATTTCGACTTTTGGCGGCGATTTCCCCCCATGTTTTCCTATTTAAAGCGGCCTTTGCCCTGGCCGATCTAGCAATCTGTGGGCTGCTCAGTCGCCGCTTTGGCTATGCGCAAACTCTACTCTATGCCTGGAATCCCTTGGTGCTCTATTCCTTCGCCGGGGGAGGGCACTATGACAGTTGGTTCTTGCTGCCGTTAGTGGCGGCTTGGTTGGTGTTTGAAAAAGTTGAGCGATCGCAA
>CALIJJ010000130.1 GCA_938017515.1 uncultured Pseudanabaenaceae cyanobacterium | reverse complement strand
CTCATCTTGTAGCCCTTTTCATCCAGGGCAAAGCCGTGGGTCAGGACGGTTTTGTAGGGCGCACAGCCATTGACCGCAACGCTGGTGAGCAGGCTGGACTGGAACCAGCCCCGGTGCTGGTCCGAGCCTTCCAAATAGAGGTCCACGGGATAGGCCATGCGCTCGCGCTGCTTCGCCACCGCATTCCAAGAGGAGCCCGAGTCAAACCACACGTCCATCGTGTCCGTCCCCTTGCGGTAGGTACGGCCATTGTCGCGGTACTGCTCCGGCAGCAGGTCCTTGACCTCGCGCTCCCACCAGACATCGGAACCGTGCTCGGCGATTAGGTCGCGGATGTATTCGATGGTTTCCTTGGTCAGCAGTTCTTCGTTGGTCTCTTCGTCGTAGAACACGGGGATAGGCACGCCCCAGTTGCGCTGGCGGGAAATGCACCAGTCGGAGCGATCGCCCACCATGGCCGTAATCCGGTTCTCCCCCGTCGCCGGAATCCACTGCACCTCCGCGATCGACTTCAGCGCCTCATCCCGGAACCCCTCCACCGACGCAAACCACTGCTCCGTTGCCCGGAAAATTGTCGGTTTCTTCGTCCGCCAATCGTAGGGATAACGGTGCTCGTAGGCTTCTTCCTTGATCAGCGCACCCGCTTCATCCAGCGCCGAAATAATCGCGCCATTGGCATCCTTGAGGACATTCAATCCCTCAAACGGACCTGCCTCCGCCGTCATCCGCCCCGCATTATCCACCGGACTCAGGATGGGCAAACCGTAGCGCTGACCCACCATATAGTCGTCCTGACCATGGCCGGGAGCCGTGTGAACCAGGCCGGTGCCAGAATCCGTTGTGATGTAGTCGCCGCCGATGACCACGGGACTTTCGCGATCGTAGAGGGGATGCTTGTACGTCGCATGCTCCAACGACTTACCCATCACCCGCGCCTTGACCTCGACGGGCTTGCCCAGCTTCTCGCCCAGGGCTTCCACCAGGTCATCCGCGACCAGCAAGTACTTGGGTAACTGTGTCTTCGCATCGGCAGCGGTCTCATCCGCGCCCGTATCCACCACGGCATAGGTGAGGTCGCCATTCACCGCCACGGCCAGGTTCCCCGGCATCGTCCAAGGCGTCGTCGTCCAGATCGCCAGACCCAGATCCGGCACGTACTCCCCGATCGCCACCTGCAAGGCATCGGGAATACTCGTCAACCGAAACGCGACATAAATACTTTGGGACGTATGGCCATCGGGATACTCTAGCTCCGCTTCTGCGAGGGCGGTGCGGGAACTCGGGCTCCAATGCACCGGCTTCAGACCCCGGTAGATATAGCCCTTGAGGAACATCTCCCCAAACACATCAATCTGCGCCGCCTCGTACTCCGGCTGAAGCGTCAGATAAGGATGGTCCCAATCGCCCCAAACGCCGTAGCGCTTAAAGCTCTCCTTCTGGCCCTCCACCTGACCCAAGGCCCAGTCCTTTGCCTTCTGCCGCAGCGTGATCGGCGTTAATTCTTTGCGCTCCTTCGACTTCATCGACTGAAGCACCTTCAGCTCAATCGGCAAGCCGTGGCAGTCCCAGCCGGGGATGTAGCGCACCTTCTTGCCCTGGAGCAGCTGGTACTTATTGATGATGTCCTTCAGCACCTTGTTCATGGCATGGCCCATGTGGAGCGAGCCATTGGCGTAGGGCGGGCCATCGTGCAGGACAAACGTTTCACCAGGGTTGCTCTGGGACAGCCCCTCATAAATCTCTTTTTCTGCCCAAAACGCCTGAATCTCGGGCTCGCGCTTGGTGGAGTTGGCCCGCATGCCGAAGTCGGTCTTCAGCAGGTTAATGGTGTCCTTGTAGGACTTTGCCTCTTTCTGGGTTTCAGCTTGAGGTTCTTGAGCTTTGGGGGCGGCGTTTTGAGCGTCTGTCACGGTTTTTGGGCGGTTAGGGGGCCTAGCGTCGAAGGATGGCACACGGCAATCCTTCCAACAAGATTATCGCGTTCCATCGCAGTGCACAGGACAGCATGGCATAAGCCTGTTGCTTTTGAGCTGATATCCCGATGAAGCCTGCATAACTCTGGGCACTTCAGACGTATTGGCCATTATCGGCCAGAGAACCGATGGGCAACAAGTTTTCGGTCGGTTTTCGTTAGATTTTTTGAAGCCTTTGCTGAAGCCTTTGCTGAAGCCTTTTCTGAAGCGTGTTTGGGAGGAGGTCTGAGAGGCTGCTGGGCGGGGGGACTGTTGGATGGGGAAGGGCGATCGCCAAAAATCTTTTTGTCAAGAGGATATTGAACAAGAAAAAAGATTTGATGAAAGAAAGAAAAGCACACGTCCCAGTCCTAATTTCTCTCGGGAATTAGGAATTGTTTTCTGTAGCTTATCTTCGAGGGAAATCAAGCTTTTCCAATCAGTCTTAAATCCTTTTTGATGGAATTAAAATTCATCAGAAAACGATAAAACACCTCGACTTTATATCAGCTTCAAGTCGGGAACGCTAAATATAGCAGTCGTCTTGTCGGTCATCTCACTCACTGGTGTCATGCGTTTTTGGTTTATCATGCGGTATCCGTCTCCTTCGCTTACAGCACTTGCTCTAACAGTATTGTCGCTTTCTGGTTTTTCAGTTCTGGCAGCAAAAGAGGCCAGTGCAACGCCTTGGGATAACTTCGATTCCCCCTGCACTGCCAAAGGTGAAAATACCCACGATTGTCTAGAGCCTTTGCCGACCTATAGCTATCACCTGGCCCTGCCCTCAAACTACAAGCAGAACCTATGTGTTGCCCTCGGCAGTTGGGATGGAGACAACGACGTCATTGTGGAATGGGATGGTCTCCAAGCCCGCCATCGTATTAGCGGCGAGGCTCAACAGCAGCAAATGCTCCAGCCAGAACCGCGCGATGGCATTGGCAGTGGCGTCATCGTGTACTCCCAGCGCCCGATTTTTCCTGATCTGCTCCAAGGGTCCTGCAAAAGCAGCAAAGGGGCGACCGATCTAGCGGTCACCCCTTCTTCTTGGCCAACGCCTGATAAGGGCAACGTTGCGACTCTGCGCGAGCGCTTGGCCAATAATGGCGTTGTCGGCATTACCCCCGAGCCCACGATACCTCAGGCTTCTAGCATCGGGACTCCCTAAAGCCATCGAGACTCCCTAAAGTCCAGACAAAATCAAGCGTTAGGTCTCTTCTTGGTCGGGATCCTCAGAGGGCTCCGGTTCATCGTCTCCGTAGGCGACTTCCTGGGATTCGTCTTCGTAGGTCACTTCTTGGGAGTCGTCCTCATATTCAATGTCCTGGGTGTCAGCGATTTCCTCTGCTTGCTCCTCGCTAGGGGGCGCTACGGAGTCAGCAACCGATGCTGAACTGGCTTCTGAATCCTCTGCTTCGGCGGTTTCTTCGAGGGCAGCTTCGGCTTCGGGCTCGTCCTCAGGTTCTTCTGCAACATCCTCTGCGGCAGGTTCGTCTTCGGCAGGCTCTTCTGCACCGTCCTCTTCCTCAGGTTCTTCTGCAACGTCTTCTTCGGCAGCTTCCTCTTGAGGAGCTTCGGCGACAGGCGCAGGCTCTACTTCCTCAGGTGCCGATGCTTCAGGTTCCGATGCTTCAGGTTTTGGCTCTACCTCGGGCTCATCCACGGGGGAAGGGTCTGTTTCAGGAGCAGAGTCATCTGGAGTCGAATCCGCCGCTGGCTCCGGTTCGGCAGGAGCTTCTGGGGCTTGAGCGGGTTCTTCTACCGTGACCGTACTCTCTGGGGTGACTTTGGCTTCGGGGGTCTCTTCCTCATCCACGGAATCCCAGTCGTCGGAGTCATCGGTTGTTGAAGTCTCGCCCGTTGTTGAAGTCTCGCCCGCTGTTGTCTCAGAATCCTCGGGGCGTACATACTTTTTGCCATGGGTCTTGCGACCCTGGACCATTCCCTTGAGCTTCACCACTAAGTCAGTGACGACTGCGATCGGCGTACTGCCTTCCTGGGCCTCCTCTGAGGAGGTCGCATCAGATTTGCTTTTGAGAGAAGCAGTCTTTTCTGAAACAGTTTCTGTTACGGACGAAACACTGGCTGCGGCCTCTGCGGCAACCCCCTTGACCCGTTCGGTTGTGGTTTGGGCGACTTCTTTCCAGTCCGTGGTCTTCAGCTTACTGAAGCCATCCTTGACCGCAGTGCCATCTGCAATGCTGGCGCGATCATCGGATGGAAGCTGTTCCCAGCGGAATTGCCAGGCTTGGAAGCCCAGCCAACCAATTAGAGCGATGCTGGCCGTTTGGCCCAAGAGTACTGCCCCGGTGATTCGCTTCGCACAGAACCAAAGCACCAGTGCGTAAAACAGCGCTACTCCGCTCCAAATCAGATCATTCTTGCGGTACAGATTCGGAAAGAAAAACGCAGTCCCATAAAGCGCAATACCGGCAACGGCGACAACCAGAGCTAACAAATACGGAAGCATGGCGAATTCTCCTCAATACGCAAGGCGCTGCTTTGCTATCCATACCATTGTGCGGGATTGAGTCAATCCCAGTTGTTTGGCATTGTTACAACTTCGGCCTGAACAGGCATTGGTGCCAGGTTAGTGCATAGGAGGCAACGCTTGAGGGAGCGGTCCGAGGGAAAAACGACCGCTAGCGGACGCCCATACTCTGAATTTTCCAAGCCCCGTCTTCTTGAATGAGGTCGTAGCGCAGGGGCAAATCGCGATCGTCCCGAATATTGACGACGCTGCCGCCTTGGTAGTACTTGGCAATTTCTGTGACCGTGGCTAGGACCTCTGCCTGGTTGGGATCATCACTCGGGGTCACCTCGTCGATCGCAAGTTTGTGCTCGTACTGCACCGTGATCCCATCTTCCTTCGAGAGTTCACTTTCTCCTTCCCAGAAGGCTAAGGCATCTCCTGTCAGAACATTGGGCAGCTTCTCGAACTCATACTCCTTGCTAAATACATCAACCTTAGTGCCCAGCCAGAGGCGAATGACCTTCTCGGCGGTCGCGCTGTCTAAGGTGCCCGAAGCACTTACCTGGGAGAGCGTGCCAATACTCTGAAACTCAGCTAACACAGGCTCATTCAAGCTAATGGCTAACTGGTCTTTATCCAGTTTGGTCACATTCGTGGTGACGGCATTTGTGTTGCTATTGCTGTCCTTGCCCCAGCTACCAACCCAGCCAAAGACCTTGCCCAGCAGGCTAAATAAAATCCACAGGGCCAATAATGCACCCCCTGCTAATAGGAGGATGCGCCCTAGCTTGAGCGAGGAACGATTCCCTCGGCCTCGACGAGATGCCCCCCCTGCAGAGGCTGTTCTGCGGCGACGGCGCTGACGGCGGTTTCCTGGACCCTCGCCCTCGTCGATATCCCCATCTCCTTGGCTACCGAAGGCTGCAATTCCCGCCGCCGCGGTGGCCGCCGCACCCGCCACAAGGCCAGCCGCGGCCCCTCGGCGACGACCGCCGCCGCCATTGCCATTGCCGTTGCTGTAGTCCGTCTCTGTCAGCTGCTCGGGCGGTGCTGCGAGGGTTGCCGTTGTGGCGCCATAGCCACCGACTAAACCAGCGGCCGGAGCGGCCTCCACATAATCGGTGCGTGGCGATGGTGCCGCCTCGGCTCCGGGGGCTGCCTGCCACTCCTCCGAAGCGATTTCTGCTGGGAGCGTTTCTAAATAATTTTGAACGTGGGGATTCGCAAAATACGACTTGAGTGTCGCTTCCTGTCCCTTCAAATCACGGAAGTTCGGAAAGACCTCTTCCTGGAGCCAACGCTCTGCATAGAGGCATAGTCCTGGCAGCAAGTCAGGGGAACCCTGGGAATTTTCACGAATAAAGGCCAGGGGCTCAAATTCTTGGCTGAACTCCAACACATGGTTGGCTTCTTCTGTCTGGCCGAGCATGAGGGCGCAAACCGACTGCTCCAGGTGGACATCCTGGCGCTTGCTGAGACTCCCCAGCAGGGTTTTGGCTCGACGCACTAGAGCGGGCTGGTGATCGGCAAAGCCTCTTGCCATCAGTGCATACACGCCCAGATAGGACGCGACCGCCGAGGGACGACGCGACTCGGTTTCAAATAGCTCTTGCTGCTCTTCAACGGTCAAGTAGTCACGCAACTGCTGCACAAAGCGCAGGAAATCATCGACGCTGAGACCGGATTGATCATCGCCATGGCCATCAATGCCATTCCGCTCTTGGAGCATGTCGCGCAAAATTTGAATGCCCTTTTCGCGCTGCTCGGTGCTTTCGAGGGGTTGCGAAACCAATTCCAGAACGCGATAGGGACGCAATCGATAGAGATCGCTGCGGATCTCGCCCCGGACCCCCGCAAAAAGACCTTCTCGCAGCAGCAAATCCTGACCTTCTTCCAGGGAAGAGGCTGCCCGTTCGTAGTTCGACTGTTGCCATTGCTCCCGGCCCAGCTCCAAATGCGCCAGTGCGACGGTCAGGGCAACATCCGCAGAGATGAGATCAACGTCTGCCGCTGTTGCTTTGAGGGATTTAGACTTGGTTAGGCATTCATCACCGAGCTTCAGCACCTGCTCGTATTCCCCTAGCTCCTGGAGCAGTAGCAGGGCACCGATCAACTGATGATCTTCAATGGTGATATGGGGCACCTGGGCGGTCTCAACGGCATCCCGTCCCGCCTTGGCGACAGTGGCGCTCTGCTGGAGAAAACGGGCGTCGTATTTTTGCCGCTCACTGTCTTCGGAAAGCACGCTGTAGGCTTCATCGAGAAGCTCTCGCCGAGCTGCGATCGCAGGCTCAGAATATTCCCGTCGCGGTAGCTGCAAGACGCGATCGCGATGGGCTTGCTGTACTTGATCTGGCGTAGCCTGCGTTGGCAACCCTAAAATTCGATAGTAGTCGAGCGGAATGCGCACGATTCACTGTCCCCAGGCGAAAACTTAAACTTGCGTAGCTAACAGACCCTCAAACTGAGCGGGAAGTTATGGGCAGTATCCCAACTTCTCCAAAGGCAAATAATCCACGAATGAAAATTCATCGTAGATTTACCCAGATGTTAATCCCAGAGTATAAGGTATCAAGTGACATCAGGGGTGATAACCCCTTACGGTCATGACCTTAGCTCGCGGGACACCCACCCCCGGACAGGACAACAACCCCGATAAGGCGTCTTGATGACAATCTTGCTCGGTGTTGTGAGTAACCACTCCGCTGTGGTCTTTTCTATATTTGATCACAACCAGCTGTGGCGTCGAGTCTATCGCGTCATGTCAACGGAGCCCTGTTTACTCCCCCTGGGAAAACAAGAAACGGTATGCTAAAGCAGGGTCATAGCTTGCCTTGGTTGAACCGGCTTAGGCCCCAGTGGGTGACGGTTTGCTCAGTTGAGCACTATATTGATTCAGTTATTCGAACTCGGTAGAGGATAGGACGACATTTCCATGATTCAGGAACGACCACTGCCCACTTTTAAGGCCAGTACTGCCGAAGTCTCCAAGGAAGAAGGCCTTCGTCTGTATAACGACATGGTTCTCGGGCGCACCTTTGAAGATAAGTGCGCGGAGATGTACTACCGGGGCAAGATGTTCGGGTTTGTCCACCTCTACAACGGCCAGGAAGCGGTTTCGACAGGTGTCATTCAAACGATGCGTCCCGGCGAGGACTACGTTTGCAGTACCTATCGTGACCACGTCCATGCCTTGAGCGCTGGCGTTCCAGCCCGAGAGGTGATGGCAGAGCTCTTTGGAAAAGAGACGGGATGCAGCAAGGGCCGTGGCGGCTCAATGCACCTGTTCTCCGCAAAGCATCGTATGTTGGGCGGTTTTGCCTTCATTGGTGAGGGCATTCCGGTGGCAACGGGCGCTGCATTCCAGACCAAGTATCGCCGCGAGTCCATGGGGGATGAGTCCGCTGATCAAGTGACGGCGGCATTTTTTGGTGACGGCACCAGCAATAACGGTCAGTTCTTTGAGTGCCTCAACATGGCGGCCCTCTGGAAGCTCCCCATTATCTATGTTGTGGAGAACAACAAATGGGCAATCGGCATGGCCCATGACCGAGCAACCTCCTCGCCCAAAATCTACAAGAAAGCAGAAGCATTCGGCATGCCTGGCTTCGAGGTCGATGGCATGGATGTGTTGGCGGTTCGCTCCGTCGTCAAAGAGGCCGTGCGCCGCGCCCGGGCGGGCGAAGGTCCAACCCTTATTGAGGCCCTCACCTATCGTTTCCGGGGTCACTCCCTGGCAGACCCCGACGAGCTGCGCTCTAAGGAAGAGAAGGAGTTTTGGTTGGCGAAGGATCCAATCAAGCGCTTTTCTGCCTACATGACCGAGCACAACCTGGCGACCAACGATGAGCTGAAAGCCATCGACAAGGAAATCCAGGCTGTCGTGGATGATGCCGTGCAGTTTGGTCTGGATAGTCCAGAGCCCAATCCCGCTGACCTTCGCAAGTACATCTTTGCGGAAGAATAGCTCCGAGCCTGCTCCCTTGCCGCATCGGTGGGGATGCAGCAAACAAAAGGCCCCAACGTCCTTGTGATGTTGGGGCCTTTTGTTTGTTCTGAAAACCGTTTGAACTTGAGCCGCCTCATCCCATCAGCCACTACACAAAAGGAATCTTGTGGGTTTTGAGCTGGGTGGCAATGGCCGTTTCTAAGGCCTGGCGCTGGAATTTATCCCATGCATCTTCCAGATCATGTTCGTACAAGAAATCCATGATTCCCTGGGACATCCCATAGGACGTTTTGAGCTGGGTTTGCAAGCGAGTACGCAGTGCCTCATCGGCAATGCTCTGGGCGAACTGGTCGAGCAGGGGCTCTTCAGGCAAGCTCGATGGCAGTTCGATCCAGTCCTCGGACATCAGGATCTCCCGAATATCGTCGATGATTTCCACTTCGACCTCTGGCAGCATGTCGTCATGGATTTCGCCCAGGACCGCGATTTCTTCTTCTGAAATGAGCTGGAGCTTCCCGGTCACCCGATGGACATATTGCGTCTCATCCTCCTGGGCCATGCGAAGTTCATCGAGCAGTAGCGAAAGATTGACCGGCAGAAAGTTCGATTCAGCATTCAATTCGGCACTGGATTCAGACATGGCTCCGGGCAACGTGCCACGGGCACGCTGAAGAAAGGGGGGCTAGATTAGATTACCGCTTGTCGATTACCGCCTGCCCCCCAGATGACCGCCGAAGAGTGGCGCGAGGTATGGCGGTGGTTTTAGTCGTATGGGAACCATTCTTGGTGGCGGCCCTTGCCCCGAGGGATTCTACAAATAACAGCGGCAGTTGAGGTTGGGACAGTACAGCGGCATAGTCTGCACTGAGATAGGGCTGGAGAGGGGCTTCCTCCAGGGTCGTTTTGAAAAAGGCAGTGCTCAGACTACAGAGATAGTCGCGGGCGATCGCCTTTCCCAGGGCTTTTTGAGACAGCCTTGCCTTACGGGACACATCTCCTCGGTTGCCGCCTGGGAGCAGTACCTCCTTCGGTGCTGACCCCCCTGATGGTGAATCCCCTAGCGCCTGATGTGGCCCCGGTATGAGACAGGAATGGCCACCCATCGTTGTCCAATGGGCTCCGCCCCGGAGTAGGGCAAGGTATGCAGGGGCAGAATCAGGTGATTTTGCTTGGACTGCTTTTGGTCGGGTGGATTCTGGTTGGGCTGATGCTGCTGATGCTGTTGTTGATTGGAGGGAGTGCTCGGAATTGGTTGCTTGTCGCGATCGCCATAGATGACGGACAGACGCGAGGGCTATATCTTTCCCTGATCCTAGCTGCGATCGCAGGCTGAGGGGTTGGTCAGGCCTATTCTTGAGCCTAGGGTTTGGCGCGGCGGAACGCACCTGTTCAAAGGGCATAATCTGTTCCTCTCGCGCAGGCGTAATCCAGTCCTGCTCTGAGGCAACCATGAGCAGCGGGACCGACAGTTGCTGCAGCGACTCTCGGCTAAACACCTGGCTCGCCACAGGACTAATGGCGACCACCGAGGTAATCCGCCCATCGCGCAACTCCTGGTGTGTCTGATGCTCCGGCAACGTGAGCAGGGGGCACTGGGCAAAAATCAGCGAAAGATTGAAGCTAGCGGAAGACTCGGCACACCTGTGACTCAGCTGCGATCGATCCAGTTTTGCTCCCGCGACGGCTAAAGCTGTGTTGCCGCCGAGGGAATGGCCCATGATGCCTACGTTTTTGAGATCAAACCACTGGTCTAAACCGGCTTGTTCAAGGGAATCCAGAACAAAAGAAATATCCCGGGGACGCTCCACCAGCGTCTCTGGTGGTAGCAGGGCCTCAGCCTTTCCGGCCAAAAACTGACGGTGGGCTTCAGCGTTACTGTCGGGATGTTCGACCGCCACGACTAAGAACCCGTGGGAGGCGAGATGTCGGGCGAGATAGGCAAATGTGCGTCGATTGGCCGTCAGCCCATGGGAAATCACCACCGTGGGAGAAACCTCGTCCGGGGGGACATCGGGTAAATGTAGGTCCAGCAAAATAGAACGCTCCCGTTCCGCATCGTCCATGGCCCAAGTGAGTCGGGCAATGGGGTCCCCCCGCTGAACTAGCTCCGGCACCCCAAAAAAATGAGGGCTAGGCTGCCCAGAACGCTCCCGTTTTGATTGATGCTCCAGGCGAGCGATCGCCCGCCGCTGCTGCCGCCAAGCCTGGGCCATTCCCCACCCTGTGCGCCACAGCTCCGGGCCATTGATCCGGAGCTTGGCCCCAGGGAACTGCCGCAGCACATGGATTAGACTCAGATCCTCATCCGCAGCAGCCTGGATCAGAGCCTGGCGCAAGACCGAGCTGCTGTTTTGGCGATCGCGCGTCAGAACCAATGCACCCAAACGCTCCAGCACAATTTCTCCCTCCGGCGACATGACCAATGGGGGAATTGCCTCAGGGTCACCGGGGTACAGCGAAGTCGTCAGGTAGGGACGCAATTGTTCAATGTGGGGCACGGCATTGTACGCCGCGAGTTCATCGGCTAGATCCTCGCCATTGGCAAACCGTGCCAGGGTGGTGACCGAGATTTCTTCGGTAAAGAGGTGGAGGAACGGGCGTAGCTTCCAGGCGGTACAACCCAGGACTAGGGCGATCGCCGACAGACCGACGGCACCAACCCCGCGCCGCCACCGACGCTTGCGCGGTTTCTGGGCGTCTGTCATCGGGTCTTGCGTCACCTGTCCTTCTGAGACCGATGCTTTTGCGGCCTGGCCTTTTTCTAAAAACTGCCCTTTTGCCAACTGTCTCTGCCAATGCTCTCCCTATCCTAGCGAGCTGAGCTTCGACTGACCGTGAAGCCCACGGATGTTCACCCCAGAGTTGCCACCCCAGAGTCGCTACCCACAGATCGCTACTCCACAGATTATGGGGCTCAGGATAGACCTACAAAATCGCTAATCACCCGCTGAAGTCCAGTGGTCACACGAGCAAAGCGCTCGAAATCCAGATTTTCGGGTTTGTCATCAAGGGTGTGATACGTCGGATCTCGAAATGTCGCAGTATCCGTCACCATGATGGCTTCATAGCCCACCTGGGAAAAGGCCCAGTGATCGGACCATCCGACGCCCGGCAACGCATTGGGCAACGATGCGCCCTCCGCCGGGAATTGGGCCTGCTTGCGAAAATCATAGACACTGGTGCGCACCAACTTGCGGGCGCTGAGGTCGCCCACAAACGCGACGAAATTTCCGGTGGACGGGTAAAACCAGTTGAGTGGCTTGGGATAGTCCTGGCTCCCCGGTTGATCGGAATAGTAGCCCAGGGTTTCCAGGCTCAGCATGGCAATGATGTCGTCACCGTTGGCCTTGGCTTGGTTGGCATAGACCACGCTGCCCATGTTCTCCGTCCAAAAGAAGGGGGGCTCTTCGTTGGTAAACGCAACAAAGCGTAGGGTGCGGGCGGGCTTTTGGTCGGCGAACGCTTCGGCCAATTGCAGCACAGCAGCGACGCCTGTGCCATTGTCATTTGCCCCAGGGCTGCTGTAGGCGGTGTCATAGTGGGCGCCGATGAGGACAATCTGGTCGGGGCGTTCTGTGCCAGGAATTTCGACGGCGATATTGCTAAAGCGTTGACCCTCCACCTCATAGGCTTGCCGTTGGGGAATCAGCCCCGTGGCAGTGAAGCGTTGCTCAATCAACTGAGCGGTGGCTTCCAGCGTTTCCGGTTGGTTGGCGTTGCGGGGGCCAAGGGTTGCGATCGCCTCGACATCTGTCCGAAGCGCCTGGCTTAGCAATGCTTGTTCCGTTGTGAGAGCGGGTAGGTCGCCTTGGAAGGAGGTTCCGGGCATCCAAATCATCAAGAGCCAGGCGATGAAACTGGCGATCGCCAACACCAGAGCCAGCAGCCCCAGACGAATCAGGGCAGCCATCGTAATCAAAGGCGTTGTGCGGGAAGCTCGGGAACGGGGCATAGCAGTGTTCTGAAGTGGACGAAGCCAATCCGGTGATGCGGGTCTGAATAGCGCGGGTCTGCGTGACGGGGGGACGGCATTAACGGATTTAATCAGCAGCATATAACGCCACGCCTGCGTCACGCCTAGCCCTCCAAGTCGTCCCGCGGCCCAGCACTACGCCATACATCCCACCGAGTTTCTCCGTGGCGTAGGCGGGTCAATCAATTTCGTTCTCACGAAAGGGACGTGAGTAGCTCAAGTTTCTCCTTTTTCACGATATCCATCGTAGCGGTCGTCTCCGCAATCCTACGACTCTAAAAAACCGAGTTTAGATCGGCTCTGATCGAAAAATATTCACACTCACTAACAGCCTATATACGGCTTCTTCACTTAAGAATTCGCAAAACCTGCTGAAGCGATCGCCATGGCCCGCTAGCTATTCTGAGAGCGTGAACAAAACAGCGAGTCTCTGCAGTCACTACCCAAAAAGATAACCCTCTTTTCTCTCTTTAATTCGCTATGAAACTCTCCGCACTCAACTCCAAAATTGCTCTCATTAGCCTCACTGCTCTGAGCGTTCTCTCGCTTCAAAATGGCGTCAAAGCAGAAGAAATTGTCGCAGATTTCTCGCAACTCGAGGCCGGTGAAAGTGTTGAAGGTTTGGGCGCAGTGCATGAACTTCTCAACATTCAAGCGCTGACTGGCGACGGCATCGCGGTCTTTGAAGGCGAAGGGCCTGGAGCTTATGGTGCCTGGGTTAAGGAGACGGGGAAGCACAGTGTTAAGAACGGTGGATTGAGTGCAGGTGGCTTTGCGAACAAGCAAAAAAATAATGCATTCACCTTCTCTTTTGCCGAGGACGTGACGGTTTCTGACTTCTCCTTAGAAATGAAGGATTATGGAGACTGGAACCCCAATAAGGCGACCAAGCATGGTGTTTATTTGACCGCATTCAATGCTTTCGGTGACGTTGTTGATCTGTTCTCTCTGGAGCATGAGACGAAGGCCGCTAAGGACGATATCGCCAACAATATCTTCAAAAGCAACACGGTGGGTCTGCGGGGCGATGTCTTCGAGGCGACCGATGCCAATCCCTTCGGCGATACCCTTCTGTCTGTTTCTGGTGAAGGGATTACTCGAATTGAGCTGACGTTTGACAACAACAGTGATGAGCGTGCTGGAATGTCTTCGGACCCCAACGTTGCCTTCGGTGCTTTGGCTTTCAACGCCAACCCTTCTGTCAGCTCCGGTGTTGATGTGCCGGAACCTGCTTCCATGCTGAGTCTACTGGCGATCGGTGCCATGGGTGCAGGCTCTGCACTCAAGCGTAAGCGTCAGGGCTAACGCCAATGTAGAGAAGGCATAACACGAAGAGAGACTGGACAGGATAAGTGAAGATGCGCGCAAAGGGGGTGAGCTTTATGAAGCTCACCCCCTTTGCTTTGCTTTGGAATTCACGATAAATCTCACGATTTTCTGTTTCAAGCTCTGAGTCAAATTATTCCAGTACGGCACCATTGCCTCTTAATACTGTCCGGCGTGTTGATCTTGCAATGTCGGCATTATAATTAAGCCAATTTGAACTCAGAAATGAATAATATATAACGCTCAATATGAAAATTAGATTAATCAGACGGCCTTGGATGTTTAGGAATCATAAACTTCACCCCTTGCTTGGGGCAGGCGGATTACTTCTGTTGTCGACCTTCTCTGTTCTTTTTCTTCACCATTTATATGCTGGAGCGATGCAAAAAGGTGAGTGCCATCAGCAGCTAGGTGGTGAATCAACTGATGGTCTCCCCGATGGAACTGCTGATAACTATCGAATTATTTCCAATAAAAATATAGGATATATGGCCATTCGTGGCTGTGGTTACTACATTATTGAAAATAATAAAATTAAGCAGCTTAAGATTGAGAACTCCCATCATATTATTATTCGAAATAATGAGATCGGTAATGCCCAGTATGAGGGCGTGTCTGTCAGACGAGGGAGTCGTGATATCCAGATTCTCCACAACACGATTCAACATACAGGGGGGATTTGTTCCGAAAATCCTTCGCATTGTCAATATGGTGAAGGGATTTATTTAGGCGATGGTCAGGCAAGTGGCGCTCTGCTGAAACTATTAAAATCTCAAGGAAATCGGCAGCCAACTGATTCAGAAATGCAGCAAGTTGGTGTTAAGCGTGTTCTTATTAAGGGCAATCGAATTCATCATGTCCGAGAAGAAGCCATTGAAGCGAAGTTATTCGTTGAAGATGTTGTGATTGAGGATAATCATATTAGCCATGGAGTGAATGCCTACAGCGGCGCGATTACGGTTGGCGATCATATGCAACATCACCTTAGAAATACAAATCACATTATTCGCAACAACTATATTCATGATAGTACTGCTGCGAAAGACCCTGCAACGGGAAAAATCTATGGAAGTTCTGCGAGTGGAATTCTTGTGAATATTGGCTCAACCATTTCAAATAATCTGATTGAGCGTGTGCATGGATGTGGTATTCACTTTCGCAATCCTATAAAACATCCAATCAAAGTCAACCATAATTATGTTGTGGAAGCTGGACGCAACAATGAAATTACTAACCCTGGTATTGTCTGTGGGAGCGGGCTTGATTCCGTGCGGCTAGGAGCCGATTCTGTGAATGCCTCTGATGTTGCTGTCACGCTGAGAAAGCGTTTGCAGCAGCGCGTTGGCCATGACAGCATCAAAAATGCGAACTATGGCTACGATGCCGCTAGGGCTTCGGCGCAGGCTCTACCCTTCTCAAATCCTTAATAAGCGCCATTCGTGTCCTATGCGCTCTGCCCTTATTTTTGATGATAGGGTCTTGATGATAGGCTCTTGGCGGCACATTCTATTTATAGCTACGTTGGGTTAATTCGACGGATGCGAATTCTAACGGTTCTTGGTGGAGTATGGGGGCGCGTTGCTCCCCTCCATATTCCCAAGCCGCCACATAGCTATACTCAGCGTCGTTGCGTTTGGCCTCTCCCTCTGCCGTCTGATACTCTTCCCGGAAATGGCAGCCGCAGGACTCCTCTCGATTCAGTGCATCCCTGGCCATTAGCTCGCCCAACTCCATAAAGTCGGCTACACGACCTGCCATCTCTAGGTTTTTATTGAGCGTATTGGCTTCGCCGGGGACGCGCAGATTTTTCCAGAATTCTTGGCGCAGGTCCTGGATTTTGACAATGGTGGATTCGAGATGGTTGCGATCGCGACTAATCCCCACGTTATCCCAAAGCATCTGCCCCAGCTCCCGGTGAAACGCCAGAACGGTCTTATTCCCCTTGATATTCAGCAACCGATTAATACTGGCCAAAGCCACATCCTCTGCCTCAGCAAAGGCTTCATGTTCGGTGTTGATCGGGGCGAATGAGCGCTGTGCAATGTAATCTCCTAGCGTGTAAGGAATGACAAAATAACCATCCGCCAACCCCTGCATCAGCGCACTGGCGCCGAGACGGTTGGCACCGTGGTCCGAGAAATTGGCCTCACCCAACACGAATAAGCCCGGCACATTGCTCATGAGGTGATAGTCCACCCAGAGACCCCCCATGGTGTAGTGAATGGCGGGGTAAATTCGCATCGGGCTGCTGTAGGGGTCTTCTCCCGTGATGCGCTGGTACATCTGGAAGAGATTGCCGTAGCGTTGGGCGATCGCATCTTTGCCCTGCTCAGCAATCGCATCGCGAAAATCCAGATATACCGCCAGACCCGTTGCGCCAACACCTTTTCCTTCGTCGATCATCGCCTTGGAATTGCGGGAGGCGACGTCGCGGGGGACGAGGTTGCCAAAGGCGGGGTAGCGGGTTTCGAGATAGTAGTCGCGATCGCTTTCGGGGATATCCTGGGGCGATCGCGGATCCCCTGGTTGCTTCGGCACCCACACCCGTCCATCATTGCGCAGACTCTCGCTCATCAGGGTGAGTTTGGACTGGTACTCGCCGGAGACCGGAATACAGGTGGGATGAATCTGGGTGTAGCAGGGATTGGCAAAATAGGCGCCCCGCCGATGGCAGCGCCAAGCCGCCGTTACATTAGAATTACGCCCGTTGGTCGAGAGGTTAAAGACATTGCCGTATCCCCCGGTGCACAGCAGCACTGCGTCGCCTGCATGGCGTTCCAGTTTCCCCGTCAACAAATTTCGCGTGACGATACCTCTGGCTTCTCCGTCAATCACGACTAATTCCAGCATCTCCCGGCGAGGCAAGATCTCGACCTTTCCCAGGCTGACTTGCCGCATCAGCGCACTGTAAGCTCCGAGCAAAAGCTGCTGTCCGGTTTGTCCCTGGGCATAGAACGTGCGCGAGACCTGTGCGCCCCCAAAGGAACGGTTGGCTAGCAAGCCGCTATATTCCCGCGCAAAGGGGACACCCTGGGCAACGCACTGGTCAATGATATTGCTGCTGATCTGTGCCAGTCGGTAAACGTTGGCCTCGCGGGAGCGGTAGTCGCCGCCTTTAATGGTGTCGTAGAACAGTCGCCAAACGCTGTCGCCGTCGTTGGGGTAGTTCTTGGTGGCGTTAATGCCGCCCTGGGCTGCGATGCTGTGGGCACGGCGCGGAGAATCTTGGATGCAAAAGCTTTTGACGTTGTAGCCCAGCTCTGCCAGGGTTGCTGCGGCTGAGGCCCCCGCTAGCCCCGTGCCCACCACCAGGATGGTGTGCTTGCGCTTGTTGTTGGGATTGACCAGTTTGCAGTGGTCGGTAAAGTCACCCCATTTATCTTTGAGAGGGCCAGCAGGGATGCGGGGATCGAGGGTCATGGCAGGCAGCAAATAGCATTATCGCTTGGAGCGCTGGCTTCATCTTGGCGTAGGTTTGGGCGATCGCTCAAGTCTGTGCAACAACTCCAAATGAAAATCCAAATGAAAATTACCGGCTATGGCCAGCGATGCACACTGTAATGCCTGATAGCTGGACGAACCGGAACGATGTAGCGCTCGAACGCTCGTGAATCGAATGCTCCTGAAATTGTTTAGCGAATCCAGCCGAGATAGATGGTGATGGGGAGTAGGATAAAACCTGCCGCGATCGCCACCGCAACGATCAGGCTTGTTCCAAACGCTGCGACCTGCATTCCCTTCCCCAGCAATCCCAAGGATTGCAACGCACTCCACAGACCGTGGCGCAGATGAAAGCCCAGCAAAGCGATTAAGCCAACATAGCTAAAGGTGTAGAGCGGCTGTTGAAAGGTTTCGATGACCAACCGGGCCAGGTCGCGTACGGCATGGCCATCCACCATGACCTCATATCGCGGACCAAACTTGAATGTCACCAAATGCCAGACAATAAATGCCGCCAACGTCAGCCCTGTCCCAATCATCGTGCGGGAGCTGAGGGTCTGAAAACTAGGAATTTCAGCTGATCCCCCGGTTTGTTGATGGCTGCTTTTTTGATTGCTCGTTTGTTGATTGCCGGTTTGTTGATTAATGGATTTGTAGCTTTCGTAGGCAATCGGTCGAGCTTTTTGCTTGTTTAGGTAAATTTGGACACCCAGGGTTGCGTGGAGTGCGATCGCCAAAGCCAAAATTAATTCAATACTCCACACCAATGGCTTCACCGTTTCCAGCCAGGCCCCGTAATGATTGAATGCTTCTGCACTGAAGAGCAGGGTTAGATTGCCCAGCATATGAATCAGGACGAAGCCCGCCATGGCAATTCCGGTGATGCCCGTCAACAGCTTCTTACCAATAGAAGAGCGGTAGAGGCTCAGAAACCACTGGGAGGTGAAGGTTGGGGTGACAGTCATCGGCGGCGACTCGATGGATGGGACAAGGCTGAACGATAGGTTTTGCAATGCAAATAAGGTCACATTACTGCCTTCAGATTACTGTGCTTTTCTCGTTCAGGCCGCTTAGCATGAGGATTATTGAAGAAACACGACAACTGTCTTAAAACATTCTTAATGGAATCATTCGTAATAGTGATTCTTAAAGGGGCAAAATCACGTTATTTTCGTGACCAGCGAGGCTGAATGAGCACGCTAGGCTATCCCTAGTTCGACCGCTACAGTGGGCTGAGTTTCGAATTAATCTGTCATCAGGAGTTATTTCCATGGGCTTTCTGTCGAGAATGTTTAAGAAGGACAAGTCCCCCAAGGCCTCCGTGGCACCTAAAGCAGTTGGCAAGGCACCCGACGGCAACGATATCCCTGATTGCCGCCTTGGCCTAGAGGGTGAGTACGACGATAGTGGTCTGGCAAAGCGTGTTGCGCTGGCCTATGACAACGATTCCCAGCTCAATGACGAAGACCGTCTGTGGGTCGCTCAAACCAGCGGCAAGGTGGTTCTCAAGGGCGAAGTTGCTGATCAAGCAACCCTCGACAAGATGGTGAGCGTTGCCATGAGCGTCAAAGGTGCAACCGAGGTTGATTCCAGCGGTGTTAGCGTCGGTTAATGCCGTCGTGATTCTGCGTAGGGGCTTGGCAACGCCAAGCCCCTAACCTGTATCTGGCCTATGTCTAGATTTCTGTATCAAGTTTTGAATTGAAGTGTTGAGGTTCCTTGTTATGGGAATGTTTGATGTTATTGCTGGGGCGATCGCCAATCCCAGCACCCAGGGCAGCAATGGCCAAGTGGCGAGTATCCTGGGGGCTGTGCAGCAGATTGCAGGCCAGCAGCAAGGCATGAGTGCCACGGCAACCCCGGCGTTAATGTCTACCGTGGGTAGCTTTGTGCGCTCCTCGCTTCAGGAAAAGCGCCAAACCCAAGGGGCGAGTGCTGTGGAATCGCTCATTGACCAATTTGCAGGGACCAGCCCCAATGCCGGTGCTGTGCAAGCGCTGTTCAATCAAGGGCAGCAAGAGCAGGTGGCCGGAGCCGTGTCTCAGAAAACAGGGATGGCTTCCCAGGCGGTGATTGCGCTGTTACCCGTGCTCGTTCCGCTTGTGCTCAATCTGCTCAAGACTGGATCTACCAAAGCTGGGGCCGCTGCGTCGGGCAATCCCGTCATGAATGCGTTTCTAGATAGCGACGGCGATGGCGACGTTGATCTGGGGGATTTGTTGTCCCACGCCGGTCGGTTTATGTAAGCAGCCGGAAGAACCTATGACCATTTGTGTGTTCGGCAGTCTGAATATGGATCTTGTGCTCAAGACGTTTCGGCTGCCGATGCCTGGCGAAACGGTTGAAGGGTATGACTTTATTGCAGCGCCTGGGGGGAAAGGGGCCAACCAGGCCATTGCGATTCAAAAGTTAGGACAGGCCGTAGAGATGGTCGGCCGTGTGGGTGATGATCCCTACGGTCTACAGTTGATTCAGCATCTGCAAGACTGTGGTGTGGGGACAGACGGCATCAAAGTAGATCTCAATGCCCCTTCCGGTATTGCCATGATTACGGCATCTGAGAGCGGTGATAATCAGATTGTTTTGGCCTCCGGGGCGAATGCCAAGTTGACCCAGGCTGATCTCGACTCGCTCAAACCGTTGCTTACCGATGCCGATATGTTGCTGTTGCAAATGGAGGTTCCGCTCCAGGTGGTGATGGCGGCGGCTCGTATGGCGAAGGAAGCGGGGGTACGTGTTGTTCTGGACCCGGCTCCGGCCCCTTCTTCCCTGCCCGCAGAAATGTATGATTTGGTCGATATTTTGACGCCAAATCAGACCGAGGCGAGCCGACTGGCGGGATTTGGGATTAGTACGCCTGCGGACGCGATGCAGGCCGCCAATGTTTTGCAATCCCGTGGTGCGACAGACGTGGTTGTGACGATGGGCAACCAAGGGGCATTTTGTGCGACGACGGATACGACCCTACATATCCCCATCTATGAAGTGCCGGTGGTGGATTCGATCGCAGCGGGCGATTCGTTTAATGCAGCCATGGCCGTGGCCTTGGTCGAGGGGCATTCCTTCTACGAGTCGTTGATGTGGGGCAGCGCCGCAGGAGCGATGACCGTGTCTCGGCGGGGGACGGAAGCGGCCTTACCGAGTCGCGCTGAGCTGGATGAATTCATGAGTACCCATGTTGCCGAAGACTCCACTTATCATTGATTGTGATCCGGGGATTGATGATGCGGTGGCGCTGCTGTTAGCCCTCGCTTCGGATGAGTTTGAGATTCTTGGTATTACAACCGTGGCTGGTAACGTTACGGTGGAGACAACGCAGACGAATGCCCGCTGTATTTGTGAGCTGGGTGGCAAGCCTGACGTCAAGGTTTTTGCGGGTTGTCCGAGGCCGATGCTGCGGGAGCCCATTGTTGCCGATCATGTGCATGGCGCGAATGGCTTGGCGGGGGTGACGTTTCCTGAACCACAGATGCCGCTGCAAGGTCAGCATGGTGTGGATTTTATGATCGAAGCCTTGGTGAATACGACGGATAAGATTGCGATCGCAACCCTCGGCCCTTTGACGAATCTTGCGATCGCCCTGATCAAGGCCCCTCACATTGTCGATTCCATCGATCGGGTTGTCATGATGGGTGGTGCTTTGGGTGCAGGCAATGTCACGTCTTCAGCGGAGTTCAATCTCTACGCCGACCCCCATGCGGCCCAGGTGGTGTTTCAGGCGGGAGCTGATCAGGACTTGGATTTGACGTTAATTACCTTGGATGTGACCCACCAGGCGCTCGCCACCCCAGAACGGCGGGCAGCACTGGCTGCGCTCGATAATGATGTTGGGACAACTGTCGCACAGATGTTAGGGAACTATGGTGTGCGGGAGCAGCAGGAGATGCGTTTTGCAGGGCCACCGTTGCATGACCCCTGTGTGATCGCTTATTTGCTGAAGCCGGAGTTGTTTGAGGTTCAGCGCTGTTTTGCCGCCGTTGAAACGCAAAGTGCTTTAACCCAAGGGCGGGTGGCGGTGGACCGGACCGGGGAGAGTGGGCAGCCAGCGAATGTGGCGATCGCTCAGTCCATCGATGCGGATGGCTTTTATGCCTTGTTGACGGAGCGATTGGCGAAATTGTGATGGGGATGCTGAGATAAGGACAGGGCGATCGCTGTATAGTTGGGCGCGGATGCTTTGAAGTGATCGCCCATGTTTCTGTTTCTGTCCAAGCTGCTGCCGTTGTTGGTCTATCCTTTGGGCCTGTCGATGCTGCTATTGGTGTTTGCTTGGTTTGCGTGGAAGCGGCGGCGACGGTTGGCGCGGGGGGCGATCGCCATTGCGTTTTTCATCCTATGGATCAGCAGTACGCCGTTGCTGAAGGATGCGTTGATGGGAAGCCTGGAGAATCGATATATTCCTCAGGGGGAGTTGCCACGGGCAGAGGCGATTGTGGTACTGGGGGGGGCGACGCGATCGCAAAATCCTCCTCGGCCTTGGGTGGATGTGAATGAATCGGGCGATCGCATGATTCATGCAGCACAGCTTTATCGAGCGGGTAAGGCACCCAAGGTGATTTTGAGCGGTGGCCGTATCAATTGGCGAGGGGATGGGCAGCCGGAGTCAGCGGATATGGCGGAGCTGATGGTGTTTATGGGGGTTCCGAAGGATGCGATCTTGCAAGATCCAGAGTCGTTGAATACGCGGCAGAATGCGGTGAATGTACAACAGATTGTGGAGCGGGAGCAGATCGAAGGGCCGCTGCTTCTGGTTACGTCAGGGTTTCATATGCCGCGATCGATGGCGATTTTTCGTAAGCTGGGCATGGAAGCAATCCCGGCTCCGACGGACTTTTTGGTGGCGGAGGGGGATACGCTGAAATCGACGGCCCAGGCACGGTT
>CALIJJ010000129.1 GCA_938017515.1 uncultured Pseudanabaenaceae cyanobacterium | reverse complement strand
AGCGGTATCCTAATCACACTGCAACAGTTGAGGATTCCATTCTCAATTCTGCATTCTCAATTCTGCATTCCCCAATTCCCATGTCCTGGTGGCAAAAGCTCCGCGCCAATCCCCTCGCCCGTTTTGGCGCAACCATCCTGCTCATCCTTTACCTCGCGGTCATCTTTGCGGACTTCGTGGCTCCCTACGATCCCTATGAATTCCAGCCCAACGGCTCGCTGCTGCCACCCACCCCGATTTACCTTAAAGACCAAGCCGGGGAGTTCGTGGGTCCCCACGTCTACCCGACGACCCAGGGACCCGTGGACTTGGAGACGGGGCAGCGGCCCTTACTGGTCGATCGCACGAAGCCTTCCCCCATCAAGTTCTTTGTCAAAAGTGAGCCCCACAAACTCTGGGGTCTGATTCCCATCAACCATCGCCTCTTCGGCACCGAGGGTGAGGGACGTCTCAACCTATTGGGCACCGATGACCAGGCCCGCGACCAAGTGAGCCGCTTGCTCCACGGTGGCCGAGTCAGCATGTTCATTGGCCTCGTGGGTGTGGGCATTGCCTTTCCCATTGGGATTATTGTCGGCGGCATCGCGGGCTACTTCGGCGGCTGGATCGACAGCGTGCTGATGCGGCTGGTGGAGGTGCTGATGATTTTCCCCAGCATCTATCTGATCATTGCGATTCGGGCGGCGTTTATTGATGTCTTTGCAACCCTGGGCAGTGCGCAGATTTTTCTGGTGATTGTGGCGATTACGGCGTTGATCAGCTGGTCGGGACTGGCGCGGGTGATTCGGGGTGAGGTGCTGTCGCTGAAGGAGCGCACCTATGTGCAGGCGGCGAAGGCAATGGGGGCGAGTAGTCTGAGCATCATTTTTCGGCACATTTTGCCCCAGACGGCGACCTATGTGATTACGGCAGCGACGTTGAGTATCCCGAGTTTCATTATTGTGGAGTCGATTCTCAGCATTGTGGGGCTGGGGATTCAGCAACCGGATCCGTCTTGGGGCAATATGCTGTCGTTGGCGATCAATCCGTCGATTATTGTGTTGCAGCCTTGGTTGATTTGGCCCCCGGCGATTCTGATTGTGTTGACGGTGTTAGCGTTTAATTTGTTGGGTGATGGCCTGCGCGATGTGTTGGACCCACGCAATTCGCAGACTTCCTGATCTTGAAAAACAGCTCAAAATGTAACAAGAGCAGCTTCTACTAACGTTTGAGCGATCTCTTAAACCAAAGATTAAGGCGACCTTGAAAACAAGGGAAAATCCCCTGATGAATCAGCCCTGAGCGTCAGCAGCTCTATCAGGCAGGGGTTCATCTGCTGGAACTTGACCTGCTTCGGCGAGGGACTCGCCCCTTTGCTCACCCGCAACTCCCGGAAAGTTGCTATGGCATTGCCCTAACCCGAGCGGCTAGCCGACGCACCGAAGTCTGGCCCTTGCAGCTTTCAGACCCGCTGCCCACTGTCCCTGTCCCGCTGCGTGAACCGGATGGCGAAGTGGCGATGGATTTGGCGATCGCCCTCCAATCTATCTATGACGAAGCCGCCTACGACCTTTCCTTGGACTACAACGCTTCACCGCCCCCACCCAAACTGAGCGAAGCTGAAACGACATGGATGCGTCAGGAGTTGGCCTAGACCCTTGTGACCCTAGGCAGCTCAGACAGAGACTGCGAAAATGGGGGGAGTCAGAAGGAACCCATGATGGACACCAGCGTATTTAACGGATTTTTTGATGCCTGCGTCGGTTCTTGGAAAACCGAACGCACCTATCATTACCTAACCCATCAGGAAGTCGAGCGATCGCGCACCGAGTTCGCGGTCAAGCCCGTCGCCGCCGACCTCAAAGCGAAGGTCCTCAACGACAACCAGTACCCGATTCCTGAAAACCTCGACGAACTCCTCGGCTTTCAGCTCGGTTTCCATACTGTTTCAGAAACGGGAGAAGAAGTCAGCCAGGAGTTGCGGATGCTATTCGTAATTCAGGGTGAAGAAGACGGCAAGCTGATTGGGGACTATTTGCGCGATCGCGCCTACGAAGAGGCTCGCCCAATTATTTCTAAATTTCGTTTCGATTCAGTCACGCGGGAACTGCTGATGACGACACGCTATACCAATACGGTTTCTGTGGATTCGATTACGCTCGTGAATCCCGCCCTGCGCATTCGTAAAATCTTGAACTATCGTCGTCCCCCCGAAGGAGAACCGCTGAAGGATGTAGGGCTAGTGGGCTTTGGCGTGGAGCAAAAGGTCGCGTAACGGTTGTCCTAGCGATGGGATGCCACAAGACCGCTCACGGGCTGAAGCTCTTGAATTCTGGCTTCCCGTGCGCCACCGGGTTGCTCCCCGGCCAGCACCGTGCGATAGCTCATCAGCGCGAGGGTCAAAACGATGGCGGTGCAGAGGCGCTTGGTGGGAGTCTGCTGGGGGCAGGAAGTAGAGTTCATGGTGGGCACAGGAACGATGGATGTCTCTGGTTTTCCATACGTCCGAGTGCCCAGGAATTATGCAGTTGGAATTGAACGATTCTTGAACGATTATTGATGCTTTGCAGGGGGCATGACAACGCGGGTAGCGAGACCCAGATGCTTGAGGGTGGCGATCGCCCACCAGGTCACGTCCACTTCCCACCATTTCCAACCGGCTTTAGCTACTTTGGGGAAGGCGTGATGATTGTTGTGCCAGCCTTCACCGTAGGTCAACAGTGCGGCCCACCAAAGATTTTTAGAAGAATCATCGCTCTCGTGGCTGCGGTAGCCAAACATGTGGGAGGCAGAATTAATCAGCCAGGTGGAGTGCCACAGCAGGACAGCTCGCACAAAGACACCGTAGATGACGTAGGACCAACCGCCGACGGCATAGAGCATCAATGCAAGTGCCCCTTGCAGAAGCAGGAAATTGCGATCGAGCCAGCGATAGTAGGCATCTCGGGCCAGGTCCGGCGCAAATTTTGAGTAGTGGTTGCGATTAAAGAACTCAGATTTGGGATAGATCAACCAGAGAATGTGGCTCCACCAGAAGCCTTTGCGGGAGGAATAGGGATCTTTCTCAACATCTTCGGTGAAGGCATGGTGCTGACGGTGTCCACCGACCCAAAATGCAGGTCCGCCTTGCAGGGCCATGGCTCCGAGGGTAGCGAAGGTGTATTCCAGCCAGCGTGGGACTTTGAAGCTGCGGTGGGACAGCAGGCGGTGGTAGCCGAGGCAGATACCAAGGCTGCCGAAGAGCCAGTGGAGGGCGATCGCAACGCCAAGGGC
>CALIJJ010000128.1 GCA_938017515.1 uncultured Pseudanabaenaceae cyanobacterium | reverse complement strand
CTGGTTGCTGTCACCTAGGATGAAGCGATCGCCTTCGCCCCCGCCCATCAACATATCGCGCTCATTTCTGCCAGGGTTGCGTGAGTTGCTGCGCACGCCGACAATTTCATCTGCTTCTGCGGTGCCAATGAGGCGATCGCTCCTTCCTGTGCCCTGGATCTGATTGAGGCTCGGCTCTGAAAGAGGGGCGGGTTCCGCTGTGGGCTCTGGAGTTGGAGCAGGGGTTGGAGCTTCAGAGATCGGAGATTCAGGTGCCGGAGCCTCGGGAGCTGGAGATTCAGGAGCTGGCGATTCAGGTGCCGGAGATTCAGGAGCTGGAGCTTCGGGGGCCGGAGCCTCGGGAGCCGGAGCTTCAGGTGCCGGAGATTCAGGAGTTGGAGCTTCAGATACCGGAGTTTCAGATACTGGAGTTTCAGGTGCCGGAGCCTCAGGGGCTGGAGATTCAGGAGCCGGTGCCGGTGTTTCAGATGCTGGAGCCTCTGGCTCGGGCGCTGAGTCCGGTTCCGGGCTGGGCGCAGCGCTAGGCTGCGCAGGTGCGAGTTCATCGGTTGCTAGATCAACCTTGATGTTCTTTTGCCCGATTGTTATATCACGCTGTACCGTTTGGCCCAGGCTACCGCCGGAGAAGTTGACGGAATACTCGCCGGGAGCCAGTGCCAATTGATAGCCACCGGATGCAAACGTTGTGGTGGTGAAGCTTTGGCCATCTGAGCGTACAGCCTCGACTTGGATGCCGCCCAAGCCTTCACCCACGGTGTAGAAGTCATCGTCTTGAACCGCATCGTCAAAGGCGACGCCTGTCAGGAAAACAGAATTGCCGGACTTGGCGAAGTTCTGGGTGGTCATCAAGGCGTTATAGCCGTTGTAGTCGCCGGTGACGGCACCGATGCCAATTTCACGAAAATTGTCGTTGAGAATATTCGTGCGGTGACCGGAACTTTTGAAGAGCCCTTCATGCTGAGTGCCAATCGTTTGAGTCTCATCAATTGTTCCAGTACTTCCCCGCCAGGCAATATTCTCGCCCCAGGTCCAGCTACCGGTAAAGCTATAGTTGGCATCACGCATGCGATCGCCCGCACTGCTTCCGCCGTTGCCAGTGTGGGAGAAGGTATTGGTTTCCAGCATCCATTCGCTGTGCTCACGGGAGGACTCAATCAGATTTTGATTGAAAACGAGGGGCTGTTTCGCTGAGCTGGAGATGGTTCCAGCGCTCAGTCCCTGATTGAGATTGATACCGTAGCGAGCGGCTTCTTCGTTCGGGTTTTCCCGGGCACGATTGACCAACTCGAGCATGTACTGTTCTTGAGCAGAGGGTTGAGCCATGATAATTCTGGGAAATAATGTTTGGACGAACGATTCCGTCTCAAATCCAGGCCGAAAAACCTTGATTTGAATGCTGAATCATATTCAGTTGCCTGAAAAACTGATGCGCAAAATCAGACGCGATTTTCGAACGCGTTTCTGATATATCCGTGTGAAACCAGTCCTAGTGCGTACCTAGTTCTAGTGCGTAACCGTTATGGGTCGAAAAACTAGGTCAAATCCGTGCAGATTTGACAGTGACGTGGACGGTAGCCGATAAATTCTGACCCCAAAGGGCATCAGACAAACTGCTTGTGAGCCGATAAATCATAGTAACCGGAGTTATTGTGACTTCAATGGACAGGACCGTTTGAAAAGCTGTGGTCCTAAATGGTAGATTTCGCCAGACTCCGGAATGGAGGTTTTTGAGTGGAGCTCTCACTTAAAAACACTCTGCACTGGATAAACTTTGTCTCGCTGATCGAGATCACATCCAATACTTAGCTAAGTTAACAACACATTGTCTAAATTGCAACAGTAAAACTCAATTTCTTTGCGCCAAAATGCCGAAGCCAATGTGGGACGCCTGATGCATTTATTTTGTTCCCAAGACGGATATATGCGGTTTGGCTGAGGTTTTAGGCGATCGACTTTAGTTCTCTGAGATAATACAAAGACAACCTTCTCTAAACCTTTACTTTTCAATGTCACCCTAGATAGAAAGGCTATGCTTGGGGAGGATTAAATAAAATTGATAGCTTAATTTCTTGTGTATTGACTTGATATTCAGCGTTGTAATTTTTTTGATAAGACTCTCTTCAAATTTATTTTGATCTAAGTGTTTTCTTGTTTGTTTTGAAAGCTAGAGAGAGCCCGTTAATCCAATGACTGAATTTGGTTGTGTGAGCACTTGACGAACTTGATTTTCTGTCATGTTGTGATGGACTTGAGGCTGATAAAGCCATTGGATGATGGCTTTATCCCGAGGCGAGTATTCGGTTGTTGTTGTCCAGCCCTGGTAGAAAATGCTGTCGGGCTGGCTCCAGGAATCTTGCATCAGTCCCAGGCTTTGGGTGAGTTCCTCGCGAATGAGATGCGATCGCTCTTTGGCGCTAATGCCTTGTTGGGCCGTTTCGCGACTTTCGATGAGGATTGTTGCATGTTCAATTGCTTTGTCTCCCCACCACACCCACACGAATCCTTGATTGCCTGGCTGGTAGGTGGGCAGAATCTTTGCAAAGTCAGTCCCCGGTCGAAAGTGAATATCGATGTCTGATTGAATTTCGATATCTGACTGATGATTGCTGGATTGTTCAACCATGCCAACCATGCTGTGATGGTTCGTTGCAGGTTCACTCAGGGTTATAACCATGCCCGTGAGTTGGGATAACTCGGCGCTGACCTGCCGCATGACCTGCCAATCCTGTTCCGTTGGGTTTCCCTGTACATGAATGCGAAGGATTTTTTGATGCCAGCGGCGAATACGGGGGGCTTGCTGGGACCCCGGCTGACTCCATTCTGTGCCGAGTGCAATGTCTAGAAAGTCATCAATCCTGGGCTGCCCATGGGTGGCTGGTGGCTGCGAAGGCGAGTCGAGCAGTGCTGTCTCGGTGTAGTTCTGAGCAACTTCTGTTGTGTGACCGGGTTGGGTGTTGTGACTGATTTTTTGAGCGGGACTGAGCTGGGTGTTGTGACTGAGTTGGGGTTGACCCAGGGTCTGGTCATTGCGTTCCCCCCCATGGCTGCGATGATATTCCTCCTGTTGCAGTGTCTGGGGAGCTTGGCTGATCAGGGCCAATGCTGCGAGGAGACCCGTCAGGCCAGCCCAGTTATACGGATCTCTATCCTGCATTAAAAAATACTCAGTGGTTGCGATCGCCCCACATTATGTCAGCTTCTGTCCTCTCTTTGGCTGGATCCCTTCCAGGATGGTTAATTTGTTTTCGGGTCTGGGCGAGGGAAGCTTATGCTACCGCCGCGAATTGTAAATAAAGGATGTCTATTTGGTCCGAACGTCGGGCTCCCTGTTTAGGCTTGAATCACAGTGCATCTGGTCAAAATTCATCCGTATAAGACCTGTCTGTTTTGAGTTGGGGAATTAAAGAGCATGACTGCCGAAATCCGTTCTTTGATGCATCGCGTCCGACGGTGCGGTTCTGGTTGGTCTGGGATCTGGGCCATGGCGATGGTTGGTGCCGCCGGAGCCCTGGTTCTGAGTGAAATGGGTGGTGGCAGCGAGCTGGCCAGAGCTGCCCTACGCCGTCCCGAACGTTGCGCCGCTGTGGAGCAAGTCCAGCGAGAGCTTGCCCGTCGTTCCTATGCTGTCGGGCCTTTGGACGGTATTTTTGGTGCCAAAACCGAGTTTGCCGTGCGTCGCTTTCAGGCGGATCGGGGTTTGAGTGTAACGGGGCAAGTTGGGAATGCTACGGCTAGTGCCCTCCAGTTGCCCGCTTCCCTCGGCTGCGGTTCTGTTGTCGGCACGGCTAACTATCGGGTGGCGACACCTGGGGCGGTTCTCAATCGTCGCCGTCAACCCAACGGTGTCATTTTGGATCGTCTTGCCCACGACACTCCTGTCCGTGTGGTTGAGACGAGTGGAAATTGGAGTCGGTTGCAGCGCGGGGGCTGGGTTGCCAATGCTTACCTGGTTCGTACAACATCAGTGCTCAATCCAGATGCATCATCAATCGCCAATGGTTCAGGTGGCTCAGGTGGCTCAGGTGGCGGCACGGGTAACAACCTGTATATTCCATCCTCGAATGGCGTCAGTGTGGAGGGTACTAGCCCATCAGGTAATGCAACGGCCTGCAATCATACTGCGCTGGTCAGTCCTGGACGTTTAAATGTGCGCAACGCACCAGCTGGAGAGGTCGTCTCCTCCGTTGAGCAGGGTGAAGCTATCTGTCTCACGGGGGAAGGGCGTGCCTCCGATCGTCGATTCTGGGCCCGGCTCCAAGGGGGCAACTGGGTCGCGGCTGATTTTCTGCGTCTATTGAATTAGGGGGGATTAATTAGGGGCAGTGGAAGAGGGGCCAGTCGCTGCGATGTTGTGCAAAAGCTGCTGCACAGCTTCTATGTCCTTATCTCCCGGGGCATGCTCCACGCCGCTAGAGAGATCGATACCTGCCGGATTCAGCGTCTCCAGGGCAGTGGCAATATTCCCTGGCTTCAGGCCCCCAGCCAAGAGCCAGGGACACCCCGGAGCAAAGGCTTGCAGCATGGCCCAATCCAAGGTGTGGCCGGTTCCCCCGAGGATTTGGGGATGATAGGCGTCCAGCAGCAATGTATCCACGACGGTGGCAAATGCTTGGGCGGCATCAAGGGCTTCGGCATCTCTGACGCGGATGGCTTTGATCAACTCAACGTCTGAGCGGTCCATCTTGGCCAACCGCTGCCGCACTTGCTGACAAAATTCCAGGGACTCATCCCCATGGAGCTGTACGCCACTGAGCTGTCCCTGCTCCACCGTGGTTTGAATTTGCTCCAGACTCGCTTTTGCAAAGACACCGATGCGTTGGGGAAGCCGAGGTGCGTCTTGTTTAAGGGCATCAACGATGTCGCCAATTCGTTCTGGAGCAATGTAGCGAGGGGACTTTTCCACGCAGATGAACCCGAGGGCACTGACCTGACGAAGCTGGTTTAGGCGATCGCGCTCCTGGAGCTGCGTGATGGCGATCGCCTGTTCCGGTTGGGTAATCCCGCAAATTTTGATGCGTAAATCCGCCATGGTTTGAGTATTCCTGGGGCTTCATCCCCGCCTGACTTTCGCTATGGTGAAGACAGGTTCGTGTTTGCTTTTGGTTTTCATTTCACCCGCCCTATCTTCATACGACTCAGACCCCTATGCAATCTGGCCTTCGCATCGGCTCCATCTTTGGTATCCCGCTTCAAATTCACCCGTCCTGGTTGATTGTCCTGGGTCTGTTGACCTTTTCCAATGGGCTTAACTGGCAGGCGGACTATCCCGCTTGGGGAGCCACGACGGCTTGGGGGGTTGGTTTTGTCGCAGCGATGCTGCTGTTTGTCTCGGTCTTGCTCCATGAACTGGGCCATAGTCTCACGGCGATGGCCCAGGGAATTCGCGTTAATTCCATCACCCTGTTTATCTTTGGCGGTGTGGCGTCCATTGATCGTGAGTCGAAGTCACCGGGGCGGGCTTTTTTGGTGGCGATCGCCGGACCTGCGGTCAGCATTGTCTTGTCTCTCAGTCTGTTTGGCCTGGGGCTGCTCTTGCCGACGGCCTCTCCGGTGGCGGTACTGACGACGGATATTGCCAGAATTAATCTTATTTTGGCGCTGTTTAACTTGATTCCTGGCTTACCGCTCGATGGGGGACAGGTGTTGAAGGCCGCAGTCTGGAAGGCCACGGGCGATCGCTTCAAAGCTGTGCGCTGGGCTTCTCGCTCGGGGTTGATTTTGGGCTGGGGAGCTGTATTGCTGGGTCTTGCGATGGTCTTCCTGCTCAACGACTCGGGCGGTTTCTGGCTGTCATTGTTGGGCTGGTTTGGTATTCAAAATGCCCAGTCCTACAGTCGTGTGAGCACGCTCCAGGAAAGTTTAGTCAAGACCACCGCCCAGCAAACGATGACGCGTCAGTATCGAGTGCTAGACGGCGAAATGACGGTGGAGGCGTTTATTGAGCTGTATTTCCAGGCGTCAGCGAAAGACAATACGCCCTACTTTTGTTCCACGGATGGTCGCTATAACGGAGCCCTAGATGTGTCGGCGCTGCAGAATTTGGAGCGCAGTCAGTGGCAGGTGCGCAAGCTCCGGGAGTTTGCTACACCCTTGGCGGAGATTCCGACGGTGACGGAAGAGACCCAGGCCCTGGAAGTGATTCAGCGTATGGAATCGGAAAATTTGACCTACATGACGGTGCTGTCGCCGGTGGGCTCAGTGGCCGGGGTGATTGATCGGGGCGATTTGGTACGCTCGGTGGGCGAAACCCTGGGGCTGAAGTTTCCCTCGGAGGAGATTCAGCGGGTCAAGGAAGAGGCGGCATTTCCTCAGAAGTTTCAGTTGGGGGTGATTGCCCTGGCAACGGAATTGGAGCCTGAGCTGGAGACACCGGCCTAAGGGCGAGCCTGTTCGCAGACTGGTACCGATAGAAGACTGGCATGGATGGGATATTGTTCAACTAAAAGCCCCCGCAGTGCATCTACGGGGGCCCAGGAGGTTCACGCAAAAGCTGTAAAACTTTAGGCGTTGGGATGTGTGTGTTGAAGTTATTGTCCCAGGTGCTGATCGGTCATTCTGTGATGGCGATCGCTTCTGCCTATTCCGCTTCTGTCCTATCTGTTTCCGAAATTTGCAACGCGATCGCTCTGACCTCCTCCCATTCCGCTGCTGATAAGTCCCGCTTTTCAAAGTCAACCTGCCAGCATCGTTGAGCGGCGATCGTCAACGCATCCATGATTTGCTGTCGTCCCGATGGATCCACGAGATCCTGAGGCAGTTGGGGCAATGTTCCTGTCCCACCGAACACAGCTTCCAAAAGAGCCGGATTTGGATTGAGTCGCATTGATCCATGCTGAAGCAGCGCCCCCGAGCGCCACAATTGCGCACTGCCAATAAACTTCGCACCGTTGCCGAGGAGCAGATCCGCGCCCGTGGCGGTGCCGAAACAGTTGGGATTATGAATGTAGCCTCGGCCCGCACTGCCATAGTGAAGGGGATGCTGGAGGGAATTCCATCCCTCAACTAAGAATTCACAGACTTGCTGATAGACCTCAGTTCGTTTGCCTGAAAAATCAGAACTGATCACGGCATAGGTCAATTCGCCCTGGTGCAACACGGCCCGCCCTCCGCTCGGCCGCCGAACTCTGTCTAGCTTTTTGTCCTGCCAATACAAATTCGACCAGTGCGTTGGCCAACGCTTCTGGTGATACCCCAGGGAAATAGCCGCAGGCTCCCAGCCATAGAAGCGAAGCGTCGAGGGCTGTTTGCCCCGCAAATGCTGCTCCAAAAGCCAAGCATCCAGCGCCATTTGCACAGCGCCGGATGCTTCAAAATACGGAATCAATTGCCAGCCCATGATGCCTGACTGCCCAGTGACGTTAACGGCTCAGTGGATTTCTCAGTGGATTTCTCAATGGATTTCACTGTCCAGTAACGCTTGTTGACGAGCCCCTAAGCACTCAACGAACCTTGGTACTCATCCGATAGCGTCGCCACAATCGTAATGCAGCGGGAGACCTCAGCCGCAGAAAGACCTGCCAACGTTCGGCTCGTCACCACCACGACATCTTGGTTGAGTAGGGCGAACCGGGCTTCTAGCGTTGTTGTCCAGTTGAGTTCCAACAGTTTCTTGGAAAGATCCGCAGAGAGCGCTGTGGTGTCTTTCAGGACGGCGGACCAGACCGTTAAGGTGTCGTCATCGGTCAAGCCTGTGAGCTGCACAAACACTTCTGCCTCACCATAGCCAAACTTCCAGAGATAGCCTTCCTGGGCATGGCTAACCATGGCTGTCCCTTCCTGTTCCAGACTCGAAATCACCGTTTCGATCATTTCGATGCGGGTTGAAGACTCCTCGCTGCTGGAGGAGTCTGCGATCGCAAGTTCGGGGGCGTAGGTGGTCATGGTGGTTGGGGGAGAGAGAAGGGGCTAGTGAAAGGGGGGTAACCCGGGAGCTGATCAGCAGGAACCCCCGAGAAGACGTGCCAAGGGGTTGGCTCAAAGTGATGCAGCGACCCAAAACCTAGGCTGGTGTTGGCAGCACAGACTGCTCAAACGCATCACGATTTTCAAAAATATCAAAGGCCTGATCCATACTGCTCAGCTCAAACACCATCTTAATCTGGGCATTCGGTGAACAGAAGCAGAGTCTACGCCCTGCAGACCGCACGATTTTCAAAATGGAGACCAGGGAGCCAAGGCCGGAACTATCAATAAAGGTTGTCTGGCTGAGGTCAATCAGGACAATCTCAGCAGAAGCAGCCAGCAGCTTTTCCACCTCTGTGCGGAGTTCTTCCACTCGCGTTCCGTCGAGAATGCCGGCGGGGCAAATCACGTCAAATACAGAGCTGAGAGACATTTATCTATATACCTAAAAGCATCAAATTCTTGGGCGAACCCCGGATCCAAATTGAATCACTGTATGAACAGACTGACTGGGAATCAGTACTTGTTCTGCTCAATGGTTTGGGATTCCAGAGCCAGATTCTTCCGGCGGGCTCTATCTAAATATTACCCAGAAAAAATCCGTACCCCTCGTTCTTCAAGGTAATTTCAATTACAGAAGCCTAGATTTCGTACGAATTTACCCTTTTCAGATAATTTTGTCTCAAAATCATGGATTCGGCATTTTACCTGCCTATATTCTGCCCATTGCTTCATGCAAGCAACGCAAAAAAAGCATCATCCAGCTCATACCCCAGCATTTGTGTCAGGCCTTTGATGCGGGAAGTTCCCTCTAGACCTTGGGTTTGGTGCCATTGGAGGAGCAAGAAAACTCGACGCATGACCCAAATTTCCAGCGCTTCAGGATTGTATTGAATGCCTTCGGTGGGATGAAACTGATGAGGCACGAGCATCGCAACATAGCGCCCCAGCTCGCCCGCCTTCCAGTCTAGGAAGAGAGGTAGCCAGGGATACTGGGCGTCGAGTCGAATGAACCACAGTCGGATCTCGGGGATCTCAGACAGTTCCCGGGGGTCGCTGGCTTCCCGGGGATAATCCACTGAAAAGGTTAAATCGAGTTCTTTTTTGACCCAGCTTGCTTCTGATTGACCTGGGTCCGATTGAAGGGTGCTGATTACCTGTTCTGCTGCGCTCAGGTCGAGGCGATTGATCGCGCTTGCATTAAGGGAAATCGTCGTCATACAGCGGTGTGATAGAGCTTCTACTCCAGTATCCCACGGCTTCTTGGTCTGGCGTCGTCTGTACTGAGGACAACAGTCCTCCCTTTCAGAGCGCTTGTGCCCATTCGGAAGCGGCAGAAAGGCAAACAAGCGAAGCGAAAAAATATTGACTGAAGGGAGCAAAATCCCACTGACTGACTTCAGAGAATAAATGCTTCAGAGAATAAATGGCTGGAAATAAAGTTAGGAATTAGGCAAGAACTTGGTGAGTTGATTCTGGGATCAAAGACTCATTTTCCTTTAAATTTTGCAAAGAAAATTGACTGGTCAAAATCTCTGCTTCTTCCCCTGTTTCGTTCGATAAGGCGAAGGGTTGCTCCGACAGAGAGCAGGCATTCCAACCACTCTGAACCGGTACTCCAAGCTGGCTGCAGGCACCGCCTCTACGCCCCTCTGGCTGGTAGAAACGGCAGTGCCGACACTTCGACACACTCTGATCCCGAGCAGAGGATGTGTCTGGAGAAGACTGGATCGCTTGCATGAAGTAACGTGCTTGATTGATGCCTCAACCAGTCTACTTTCCGTATATTTAGGGTCTGTTTTTGCGACTAGGACTTCAATCGTGTTGACTGTGGGTCGTGTATCGGAATTGGGTCAGAAAACGAGACGCTATTGCTTTAGTTTTTCTTTATTTTTGCGTCATGTTCGGCAATGAAATAATGCCGTTTCTGCGTGCAGTCTCAGGAATAACTCCATTGCCAAGGAGGCTTTTTTATGAGGGATCAACGTTCCGGTTAGATGGTCGCTGGAGAAAATAGATGTCCGGTAATGGATGATTTTCGGGGGATTCTGAGCATATTGCTTCTGTTTCCTGCCCCTTGCTAACCTTTGCGCTGATTCTCTATTTTGTCCGCTTGCCATTGTTGTGTGGCGCAAAAGGCACAGACGGACCAACGCTGTAATTCTCCCTGGGGGGTGGGGCATTGACAGCTTGGGCAAAGGGGCAGCATTTCATTCTGGCGGCGGCGACGCTGTTCCCAATGTTCGAAGGAGGGTTCAAGGGGGGCTTCCCGGGAAGGCTTGTTCCTGTTTTCAGATCGGGCGGAAGGCGAGTGGGGGCGTTCGGATGGGCGAGGGATTGGCTGATTGGGCGCTTGCTGGGTTGTTGGAGGGGGTGGAGGTGGATTGCTCTGAGAAGGGGAGGGCTGGCTTGGGCGGCTGGAAAGGCTGTTTTTGAGTTTGGGTCGATTCGCTGGAGGCCGACTGGCTGGGGCCTGGGTGGATTGAGCTGGGTTGGCTGGAACTGGGTTGGCTTGGGGCTGAATGGCTGGAGCGGCAGCCGAGCCGGAAGGGTCGCTGGGCAAGCGGCTGGGATGCTGTTGCCAGAGCATTTGCTGTTGAAAGGTGTCCAGACGCTTATTGGGATTGGTTGGGGTGTTGTGCCACTCGGCGGTGGAGAAGCGGATGTCTTTGAGCTGAAGCGATCGCAGCTGACCGAGTGCCTGGATCTTCTGCAAAATGCGCCGCCGTTCGTAGCTGAGATTCTGAGCCCAGACCGGAGAGGACGCTGCCACCTGCAAGACCCTGCGATGGATGCCCGTTGGACGGGTGTGGGCGGCCACGGAGTCCCCGACAATCGTGACCCACTGGGTGAGTAGTTGCTGAAACAGCCGTTGTTCTTCCCAGGTGTCGTCCTGTCCGAAATGGTTGAGAATACCGCTGAGATCTTGCAAGGCGTCGTCCGGCTGGAAGGCTGGGAGTAAGGTCTTCTGTCGAATGTACTGCTTCCAGGGGGAGTCGGACATCAAGATTTAATTTGAGCTGAGGGGATGACAAATCCCAGGGGCTGATATACTCTGGCAACCGAAAATCAAAATTTTTCCAGGCATCAGGCAGAGAGCCCAGGCAAATTAGGCATTTGGCCCATGCGCGCACTGCTGTCTTGACGTCTCAACCAACACCTTGAACTTCCGTTGGCGCTGCGCTTAGGTGAGCTGGCGCCGGGAACCTCGTCTGTTAAGCAGCCCGAACCATTATTGAGTGCGAACAAACGCAATGAGTTCACTTTCCCCCGCTACGCCCGTTCTCGAAACTGAATCCACATTGAACGTTGGGTTGCAGGCCGTCCTCCGGAGTCTGGACGTGGGCCTTGAGGATGAGTTGACTCGTTACCGTCGGAAGCGGCGAGCCCAAGCACCCTTGAGTGGGGAAGGCACAGCGGTTCCAGCGAAGGCTCATTCGGCCAATGCCGTGCAGACTGCCCGGACCGCGATCGCCCAACTCACCTCAATACCCAGCATGGAGGGCATGGACACAGGAGCCGCTGCGTCTGTGGCGGTGGCAGCACCGCCCGCTGAGACCTCAGTGTCCCCGGAATCCACAACAGCGTCCGCTGCATTCCCGGTGATGGCGACGGCCCTGGGTGCCGTTCCCCTAGAATCTAGCCTCGTTAGTCTGGGCTCAGAAGCGCAAGAGGCTGATGCTGGCTCAGCATCCGAGGCTCAGCCTGCTGCGGACGATTATTTTGCCTCCTCCGCTGCTCTCCTCGAAACGCTGACGGCTGAAGGAGAAGTGGCAGAAACGGCAGTGCCCGAAGCAAAGATGCCGAATCAGGTGTCTAAGCTCATGACCCCGGTGGGGATGGGTGCGTCTATGTTGTTGCTCCTCGGCAGTGCTACCGCTGGTTATTTGGTCCTGCATCCTGAAAGCCTCAATCATCTGCAGGTGGCTGAGCTACTGCCCCAACGCAATGCCGCTGGTTCGGTTGCATCCCAAACTTCAGCCCCTAAGCTCGTCAATCCTGATCTGCCGCCCGGTGCGCCGGACCTGAGCCAAAAAGAATTTGTCGATCTGACCCTCAGTAATTTGGGTAGCCTCAGCCTGAATGATTTGGGCCAGTCCAGTGTTGCCCAGACTGCTAATTTGGCGGTGGCGACGTTGCCCACGGTTCCGGCAGTGCCCGGTGGCTTTCCCCAGACCACGCTGCCTGGGACCTCCGTGGCGGGAGGTGGCGGTGCAAATGCTGCCGCAGCGATCGCGCCTCAGCCTCCCCAATCCAACGGCCTGCTCTCCAATTTGGCCAATGCCGTGGCTGGCCCTGCGCCTGCCCTGCAAATGACGCCGGAAATGCCCCTGCCGACTGTCATTCAGCCCCCTGCCGCTGCAATGCCCATTGCGCCTGCGCTGCCGGTGGCCCCTGCTCCGGAGCCCTATCAAGCTCCCGCGCCAGAGCCTGTTCAGGAAGCACCTGTTTCCTATGAAGCGGCTCCTGTGGCCGAGCCTGAGTTCTATCCAGAGGAAGTGGCTGTTGCTCCGGAGCCTGCTGTTGAGGCTGAAGCGGCCTCCGTTGGTGAACCCGCTAATGCCTACGGCACGTTCGTGGTGATGACGCCCTACAACAGCGATCTGGCCCTGAGTCAGGTGCAGCAGTTGGTGCCTGATGCCTTTGTCGAGAACACCGATAGCGGTGCGTTTATTCAGGCAGGGATTTTTGACGATGCTGAAACGGCTCAATCCCTGGTTGATCAGCTCCAGCGTGAAGGTCTCAATGCCAGCGTAGAAGCGTTCTAAAGCGTTGCACCGGAAGCCTTGCGCCGGACGCAGTCACCTGAGCGATCGCGCAACACCGGGGGTCTTACCTGTGGGGAGATGTGGTCTCTCTGGCCAGGATGAGACACCCGGTGTTTGGATCAAAGCCAGTCTTTTTAGAGATACGAACTTGTGGGGTGTACGAACCTTCCTGCCAAGATCAAAAGGTCTTTGCAATAATTAAGAAGCGTTTTGGTCGATTTCAAGGCATGCATGGCTATGGGCTTATTAGATCGTGTTGGACGGTTGGTGCGTGCCCAGGTGAACCACTGGGTGAGTGAGGCGGAAAATCCCGAGCGCTTGCTAGAGCAGGCGGTGCAGGACATGCAAAATGACCTGATCCAAATTCGGCAGGCCGTGGCCCAGGCGATCGCCACCCAAAAACGCACGGAGCGTCAGTTCCACCAAGCCCAGACCAAGGCTGACGAATGGCAAAGCCGCGCTCATATGGCCTTGCAAAACAACCAGGATGACTTGGCTCGCGAAGCCCTGGTCAAGCGTCAGACCTACATCACCACAGCCAAGGCACTGTCGGAACAGCTCCACCAGCAGCAAAATATTGTGGCTCAGCTCAAGCGCAACATGCGTGAAATGGAGCCGCGCTTGGCAGAAGCGAAGATGAAGAAAGATATGTACATTGCTCGGGCGCGATCGGCGGAGGCGTCCAGTCGGCTAAATGAGATGCTGGAACGATCGAATCCTGCGAGTTCTGGTGCCGTGTTTGATCGCATGGAGGAACGGGTGATGGAGCTGGAGGCGCGGGCGGAGGTGTCGGCGGAATTGGGGCGCGATCGCGTCGAAGAACAATTTGCCTCTCTAGAAGCGGGGCGGGATGTGGATCAGGAATTGGAGGCAATGCGCCGACAAATTCGCAGTCAGCAGGCTCCCCAACTGCCTCGGTTTGATTAGCACCCTGTTTTGACTTGCGGCATCATGGGGATGGGAATGCCCCCACGAGTCTGGATTGGCGTGGGCCAATGGAACGTTAATTTGAGCGTTAACCGGGCAACAATTTTCTTTTTGGGCAATCTAATATAGAAGTCAGATATTGCGGATAGGCTTATAGGGCCAATCCTACGTAGGGGCCTCTTCTTCGACCATGGCCGAGTTTGGAGCAATTGGAGTTGGGATTACCGAACCTTCTCCGTGATATTCCGTAACTCGCCACCGCCGGTTTGAAGCTACTACACTAGAAACCAAATCTTACAAAGGATTCAAAGCAGACTGTCATGGGACTTTTTGACCGTATTAGCCGCGTTGTCCGCGCCAATCTAAATGATCTGGTGAGTAAGGCAGAGGATCCGGAGAAGGTTCTGGAGCAATCCGTGATTGATATGCAGGAGGATTTGATCCAACTGCGTCAAGCCGTTGCCCAGTCCATTGCGAGCCAGAAGCGAACGGAGCAGCAGTACAACCAAAACCAGTCCCAGGCGAATACCTGGCAGCAGCGGGCACAGCTAGCGCTCCAAAAGGGTGATGAAACCCTGGCTCGCCAAGCGCTGGAGCGCAAGAAGGGCTACATGGACACGGCCAACGCGCTCAAAACGCAGTTGGATAGCCAGTCTAGTCAGGTGGATACGCTGAAGCGCAGTTTGATTGCCCTGGAAGGCAAGATTTCTGAGGCGAAGACCAAGAAGAATATGCTCAAGGCTCGCGCCCAGGCGGCGAAAGCCCAGGAGCAGCTTCAGTCTGCGGTGAGCAATGTTGGCACCAGTTCTTCCATGGCAGCTTTTGAGCGCATGGAGGAGAAGGTACTGAATGCGGAGGCGCGTGCTCA
>CALIJJ010000127.1 GCA_938017515.1 uncultured Pseudanabaenaceae cyanobacterium | reverse complement strand
CGCTGCGAGCAGTGTGGGGACCATCAGAACGCCGAACCAACCGATATAAACGCGGTTGTCGGTGCTCGTGATCCACTCACAGAACTGCTGCCACAGAGACGCGCTTTCGCGACGTTGGATTGTGGTAGTCATTATGATTCCGAAGAAAAAATGTATTGACAGGCATTTCTGCCTATGAGCTCACTATAGCCTTCTTGTTTAGTTTTGTAAACTTTGTTAATGCAATTACTCTCATGATTCTGATAGCAGGGGCTTATCAGCCCTTAGAATCCTTAGTTCAAGAGGGCTTGAGAGGAAGGTGATTTATGAGTCAAAGACGTATTACGTTCAGTCCCGCCTTCACGCTGGTCCCGACTTATGAATGCTTCAACCGCTGTAGCTACTGCAATTTCAGGGCAGAGCCAGGACAACATGATTGGCTGACGTTGGAAGAGGCTAAGCAACGGCTGAAGCGCCTACGCCCCGCTGTCGAAGGTTCCCCTGCAAGGGCGTTCAAGCCATCAGGGCTTCGGCTATCTCAGAAATCCCTTGGAGAATCTCAGACTTCGATCACATCCCTTTCTGAACAGAGCATTTCTGGGCACGGTGTCGAGAGCACTGTGGCAGAAATCCTTATTCTCAGCGGGGAGGTACATCCGAAAAGCCAGCGGCGATCGCTCTGGTTCCAACGCATCTATGACCTATGTCAGCTGAGCCTCGATCTTGGCTTCCTGCCCCATACCAATGCAGGACCGCTGAGCTTCTCAGAAATGGAACAGCTCAAAGCCGTCAATGTTTCCATGGGACTGATGCTGGAGCAAATGACACCGAAGCTCCTGGAAACGGTGCATCGTCACGCGCCCAGCAAAGTACCGGAGCAACGCCTAGAGCAGTTGGACTGGGCGGGTCAACTAAAGATTCCTTTTACGACGGGTCTTTTATTAGGAATTGGAGAAACGGAGCGCGATCGCATCGAAACGTTAGAAACCATTGCCCAGTGCCACGAACGCTGGGGGCACATCCAAGAAGTGATTCTGCAACCCCACAGCCCTGGCCGTCGGCAGATTTTCTCAGCAACGGCTTGTCCCGCAGACGTCTTTATTAAAACCGTCGCACTGGCACGGGAGATTTTACCTGGGGCGATCGCCATTCAAATTCCCCCTAATTTGGCCCAGACCCCTGAAATTCTATTGGCTTGCTTAGAGGCCGGAGCCAGGGACTTGGGCGGTATCAGCCCCATCGACGAGGTCAACCCTGACTATGCCCATCCCCTTGCAGACCGACTAGCCTCGCAACTAGCTGAGGCTGGCTGGGAACTGGCTCCGCGACTGCCTGTCCATGGACAATATCTACCTTGGCTCACGCCACAGCTCAGGGATCGTTGCTTAGCAGTTCTAGCTGCTTGGCAGGCTGGCAGGGACTAAAGGACAGCCGATGCAACGCTGAAGGCCCCTGTTTTTCCAGCCCTTGGCGATGGGCTGCGGTGCCATACCCCTTGTTACTGGCAAGGGCGTAACCGGGATATTGAGCATCGAGGCGTTGAATGAGGCGATCGCGCCAAACCTTCGCCAGAATGCTGGCCGCCGCAATGGCGGGTTCCACCGCATCCCCACCGACGACTGTTTGTTGATCACAGCGCAGCTGAGGAATAAGCTGATTGCCATCCACCAAACAAAAACTAGGTTCAGGAGTGAGTTTGAGCACCGCTCGACGCATGGCCAATAGAGAGGCTTGCAAGATATTGATCTGATCGATCTCTGCAACCGAGGCAAGACCGAGTGCATAGGAAATCGCCCGACTGCGAATCTCACCATCTAGAGCCTCTCGCTGACTCGCACTCAATTTTTTGCTATCGGTCAAGCCCATCGCCTGGAGTTGCAAGACAGCATCCCCAGACAACATCACAGCAGAGGCAACAACAGGACCAAACAGACAGCCCCGACCCACCTCATCAACACCAGCAATGCGATCTGGCGTTGATGGGATCTGGGCATGGACCCCTGGCTTGGCCTTGCCCTTCCTGGCCTTTCCCTTATTAACCTTTCCCTTAAATGAGCCCTTCGATGAGCCCTTTGATGAGCAAGATGTGCCCTTGGCGCGAGCCATTACTCAGTCCGTTGTCCGACGGGCAGAGGAACGACGGCGACGGCGGCGCACCACTGGCCCGCTGGACTCCGCCTCATCTCCAGCGTCCTCCGATGCAGCGCCTTCAGAGGCCGTGACCACAGCCGGAGGCTCAACGGGAGTCTCTTCCGTTGTTTGGCTCACCGCTTCCACCTCGGACTCATCGCCCGCACTGCGACGCTTGGTGAGGGACGAACGGCGACGTCGGCGCACGGTCAAAGGCTTCTTGGGAGACGATTGTTCTGCAGCCGTCTCTTCAACCTCTTCTTCTGCAACCGCAGTAGACGTTTTCGGAAACTCAACCGTGGGCTCTCCATCAGCCTCTGCGGGCTCCTCAGATAACTCTTCCGGTGGGGCTTCCCCAGGCAAGGTGACGGTGATCATCGCGGAACGGGGATCCTCAACCTCCGTATCCTTGAGGACTAAGGGCGAAATGCCTAACCAGGCATAGACATCTTGCTCATCCTGGGTCATTTCCACAACCACTTTCTCCACGGGACGCTCTGGCCCACGGCCTCGGCGTCCTCGGCCCCGGATGATCTCCCGGGAAGGCGCTGCTTCCTCTTCAACGGTTGGCTCAACGGTGGTCGCTGGCAAGGGCTCATTAACACTGCGACTGCTGAGGTCACGACTACTCAGATCGCGGCCGTTGAGACGACTACCGATCTCGTTGGTGCGATCGCCTCGGTCCACCCGGGCCACCGGCTCATTACGGCGACGGCGACGATTACGTCCACCGACATCCGAGCGATCGTCATCCGTAATCGGACTCGGCCGACCACCGGGCAACGGACTCTCCACTTGAGGCCGAGAGCCCCGACGTCCCCGGAACTCGCTGGAGCGAACCGTCGAGAGCCGTTGCCCCGGCAAAGAGACACTGCTCGCCGCGGCTGCATCATCAGCCTCAGAAATGACATCCTCCGGCAAATGCACCAGGTGACCTAAGCCATTGCAGGTGGGGCAAGCCCGACCAAAGAGTTCATAAATATTCTGCCCCTGGCGTTTGCGCGTTAGCTCAACTAAGCCAAGCTCGGAAAGCTGGGCAATCTGAGGCCGCGACTTATCAGCCTTGAGTTCTTTCGTGAAGTGCTCCAGCACCTGAAGCTGGTCACGGCGGGGCTCCATATCAATGAAGTCCACCACAATCACCCCGGCCAGATTACGCAGTCGCAACTGCCGCGCAATTTCTGTGGCCGCCTCGAAGTTCGTCCACAACACCGTTTCCCGCGAGGTTGCAGAGCGGGTAAAGGAACCGGAGTTAACGTCAACAACCGTCAACGCCTCCGTCGGTTCAATGATGATGTAACCGCCTGAGGGCAAATCAACGCGAGGCTTAAGCGCTTCACGAATGGCAGCATTGACTCGGAAATATTCCAAGATCGATGCCTGCTCACGATGCTGATCAATCAGCACCCCCTGGGGAACCTTGCCGCTACTCCAGGACATGAGGTGTTGCTTAACACGCTTCAGCCCCGTGTGGGAGTCCACAACAATGCGATTAACATCGGCATTGTAAACATCTCTCAAGACCCGCTGAATAAAGTCATCGTCACGATTGAGCAACGCCGGAGGACGAGTCGATTCAGCCTCTTGCTGAACGTTCTCCCACTGGCGATTCAAGATTTCAAGGTCTTCGATGATGGCCTCTTCATCCACCCCTTCCGCCTCAGTGCGCACCAAGATGCCCATCCCAGCAGGTTTGATGAACACCGCCAAGGCGCGTAAACGACTGCGCTCGCTCTCACTGGAAATACGCCGAGACAAATTGACGCCACGACCAAAGGGCATTAAGACCAAGTAACGACCCGGCAGAGAGACGCTCCCTGTCAAACGGGGTCCCTTGTTACCCGTGGGCTCCTTCATTACCTGGACCAGCACCTTCTGCTGAGGCGCTAGAAGCTCAGTAATGGCACCACCGGACCGTTTGAGCTTGAGGGGGCCGAGGTCACCCATGTGGATGAAGCCATTGCGATCGGAATCGCCAATGTTCACAAAGGCAGCGTCGATACTGGGCAGGACATTTTCCACAACGCCCACGTAGATATCGCTAACCTGCTGCGTTCCCTTTGCAACGATCAGTTCTTGAATTTGGTCATCTGCGAAAACTGCCGCAACGCGATGCTGCTCGGCAATAATAATTTGCTTTGCCATTTATACGAATGCCTCAATGGTGTGGCGAAGAGGAAGGATGTTCTGTTGGTCAAAATTCGAAAATTGGGTGAAACCTGCTCGCTAGGTTCCAGGCTGAAACACTGCTCTTGCAGCAATTTGCCTTCTACTTGAGACTAACCCACTGGGGTGAAGTCCCTACTTACGTCGATTCAGTATCACTCTGTTGTATTTGATTCGTTCTCTGTCATGCAGCGCTCTAACGACTCGTTTCCTTGCAGATAGACCACTCTGGGAAATCTCAACTCAGAAGCGCTGGCGCTTAATCTAAGGGGTCATGGCGAATGATTGATTGATATCTTGTTTAGTTCCTTTAACGAAAAACCTTCAATGGGCAGTCCAAAGCTCTATATCTGGGGCATCAGACCCTAAGGCCAATACGCCGGATGGAGATTAGACAGAACAAATGCCAGCAAGGGCCAGCATCAGAAGTCACCAGTTGCATCATCAAAAGCTAGACCAACCAAGACTTCAGCAAAATGGAATTCACCATTCGGGAAGCGATCGATTGCGTTGGTGCTGCAACACCCATGTCCTACCAGAATGCAGCTCATCAACTTGTGTAAAGACTTGCGTTCACAGAGGACCAGTCGCGGACTAGGAGCAATTCCTAGCAGCAAGTTGCTATGCAAGTACCGCAGACCTGGGTCTAGTGCGCTTAAACACTAGCATATCGCCAAAACCTTGTCTAATGAAAAAATGACATCTTAGTGAATAGTCTTGGGAGCAACAACTCACAAAGGCCTGGAGCGATCGCCACTCGCCTATTGGCTCCCTGTTTGTCAGCTCCCTGTTCGTTGGCTCCCAGGCGTTGGCCAAAGCCTCAGCCGGTTCAGCCACCCTGTTCATCCACCCTGTTAGGCCGCACAGAATCACGTCACCCGATTAAGTCGCCCGTTCAAGTTTCCTCGTCACGGCGTGGCCAAAATCAGTCGGCATCGATGAGCATGAATCAGTTGGAGGGGCTGACCACCGATTTGTTCCAGCATTTTAAGCAGTTGTTCAGGACGCAGTAATGTGCCGTCGTTACGGCAACTGCCGGTGTAACGTAGCGCGATCGCATCGGACAGTGCCTCCGCCACCACGGGGAGCTTCGGCAGGGTCACCGCTGAAGCTTGGCCCAGAAAATCCAAGGACTGAAGCCGCTCACGTCCGTTAAAGACCTTGGTTTTGCCCGATTTGGTTACCTTCTCGAGCTGAATATCGTCCTTGGCGAGCAGTGTCTCGACCCAGCTCGGCATTGAGTTGAGCGCTTGCGATCGCTCTAAGGCATCCCCTTCAACCGCGTCCGCATCATCGATCTCAGCCAGGGCCACTAACAGGACATATTCGGCCAACTCCAACTGCTGAGTGACCGAAGGGCTCTTGAGTTCAACGGCATCAATTTCAAACAGAGGCATATCTTCCGGCAGAGCCGCCGCCAGTTTTTGTCGAAACACCTCTGGCTCCATGGCTCGCTTGAGATCAAAGTCTACGAGTTCTCCTAAACTACTCATGCCCAGAGGCAGAGCATTGGCCGGAGAAATGCGCGGACCGGGGTGAAATCCCCCCGAGAATGAGATGGGCAAAGACGCGCGGCGAATGGCTCGGTCGAGCAGGCGCATCAGATCAAGGTGGCTGATCAGCGTCAGATCTCCCTGCTTGCCAAACCGCATTCGTAGACGCTGGGCACGCTCGGTCTCAGGTCTGAAATCTCCAGCGATCGCCGGAATCACCTGGGGCGGAACCACCACATTGTGGCCAAAATCAAGGCCACAGACACCGCAATGGGAGCAGCCCTCAAAGGAGCAGTCCGGCACCGTGGCGGCCTCTAGGGCCTTACGCAGATCATCCTGGAGCCAACGCTTATCAATGCCAGTGTCAAGGTGGTCCCAGGGCAACGGCACGTCCAAGGCACGCTGGCTGGCGTCAGCGCTAGCAGTGTCTGGAGAAACGCTTTCTGGGGCGACGCTTTCTGGGGCGCCACTCGCTGGGGCAATCCCTTCAAAAATATTCCACTCCCCCGTTTCGACCTGGCGATATTTCCAGGAGAGACCTGATTCTTCAATGGCTTGGGACCAAGCCTTGTAAGCATTTTCCAAGCTTTCCCACCAGGCATCCATACCGGCACCCAGCTCCCAGGCCCGGCGAACCACCTGAGAAAGGCGGCGATCGCCTCGCCCCACAAAGTCCTCCATCGCCGAAATGCGCACGTCGGTGAAGTTGGCCTTAACGCCACGAATCGTCCGAAACTCTTCCTTGAGGAACTTCTGCTTGCGCAGGAACTCCGCTGTGGAGACAGAATGCCATTGGAAGGGGGTGTGGGGTTTCGGCGTGAAATTGGAAATGGTGATGTTGAAATTAATCCGCTTTTTGCGGCCTCGGCATTCCTGCTGAAGCCAGCGCACCGTCTCGGCAATCCCCAGCACATCGGCGTCGGTTTCTCCCGGTAAGCCGATCATGAAATAGAGCTTGACCTTGTTCCAGCCCTGCTCATAGGCCGTTTTGACCCCTCGCAACAGTTCCTCATTGGTGAGGCCCTTGTTGATGATGTCGCGCATGCGCTGGGTGCCCGCCTCCGGCGCAAAGGTAATACCGGTTTGGCGGGTTCCACCAATGATGTGGGCAATATTTTCGTCGAAGCGGTCCACCCGCTGGCTGGGCAAGGACAGGGAAATATTCTCGTCCTTGAGACGATTCTTCAGCTCTACCCCGACAGCAGGCAGGGCCAAGTAATCCGAACAACTCAGGGACAGCAGCGAAAATTCGTTGTAGCCCGTGTCGCGCATGCCGGTTTCAATGGCATCCACCACCTGATCGGGAGCCACATCGCGGGCCGGACGCGTCAGCATGCCGGGCTGGCAAAAGCGGCAGCCCCGGGTGCAGCCCCGCCGAATTTCGATCGTGAGGCGATCGTGGACCGTCTGGACATAGGGAACCAGACCAATGGAGTAAGCCGGAATAGGCGTTGCCACACGGCGCAGGACGCGCTGGGGAACATCCGAACGATTGGCATGAACGGAGCCATCCACCGCCATGTCGTAAAACTGCGGCACATAAACGCCGGGCACCTGGGCCAAATCCAGCAACGTTTCTGTGCGGTTCAGCCCTGCCACCTTGGCTTCTTCCAAGATGAGGCCAATTTCGGGCAGCAGCTCCTCACCATCCCCCATGACCACGAAGTCAAAGAATTCGGCGTAGGGTTCCGGGTTAGAGGTCGCGGTCTGGCCCCCCGCAAAAATAAACGGAGCACCTGCTTGCCAGGGCGCAGCATTATCTGAGACTCGCTCCTGGGCGGTTAGGGCGATCCGACAGAGGGATAGCATTTCAAGGATGTTCGTCGCGCCCAGCTCGTAGCTAAGGCTGAAGCCCAAAACATCAAAGGTCTGAAGCGATCGCCGCGACTCAACAGCAAACAGAGGTGTCTCGCTATCGGTCAATTTTTGGGCAAGATCTGCTGCGGGCAAATAGGCGCGATCGCAGAGTTGCCGGGGCTGAGCATTGATGATGTTGTAGAGAATAATGTGCCCGAGATTCGAGGAACCCACCTCATAAATCTCAGGATAGGTGAGAGCCCAGCGAATTTCGGCCTGTTCCCAATTCCCATGGATGGCCCCTAGCTCATTGCCCAAGTAGCGAGCGGGTCGGTTGATCTCTGAGGTTAAAAGCGCTTCAACAGGAACGGCCACGGTTGCGTCACCCTAATCAGGGCTCATCAGAACTGCACTGGCCATTGTAAGGGCTCAGCACAGTCCCTAAGCCATAAGGTTTGTGCGCCGCGGAAAGAACATCTAAGCAGCCATAGGCATCGGCCCAGGAGCTTGCTCATGGATGGGGAAAACGCGATCGAGCTGGGACAGCTCCAACACAATCTTGAGTTCCGGAGGCACGGCGCAGAGCTGGATCGCCAGACTACTGCGCTGGGCCAGACGAAACGCAGAAACCAGCGTCATCAGTCCCGCACTGTCGATGGACTCTACAGCTTCCAAACTCAAAATCAGCTGACGATCGGGATGGCTCATGACCAAGGAGCCAAGGCGACGCTCAAGCTCGAGACCATAACTGGCATCCAGATGGCCAGAGGGACAGAGAAGCATCTTGGTTGAACTCAATACAACGAACTGCATTTTGGCACTCCTACAAAGCTGACCGAAGGGCTTACAACCAAAGCAAATGACGAAAAATCAGCAACCTAACAACACAGCGTGGGTCGGAATGATGATGTAAAGATTCCCCAAAATAGCAGAATCAATGCACTTCAAACTGTGCTGAGCGATAAGGCGACAATAAAGGGACATTCCAGCACTGGCCCCCCCTACTTCAAGGCATTTCTAGAATCTTCACAGAAGTCTGCAGAGGCCTTAAAGCTTTGGGTAAGCGTTTCCACGGAAATTTCATTCCCCTCGACGGCTCTAAATCGCAAAAACGTCTGTTTTTACAGCACTATCACTCTATCCAGGGCCTTTGGTGTTTCGTAAGATACATTGACGAGAGATTAAGTGAAGTCACATTGAGTCGCTGATTACCTGAGCCCCATAGCGCTGAAATTAGCGATATTGCTACCACGGTTAAGCTCGGATCATTTTTCTTTTCAATGTTGTCTATTTATTAATCGTTTAATTATGAATCCTCCCCTAGCGATTCGCCGGTTAGTTGAAAAAGCTATCTATCTCAGAGAACTAACGCCGGAAATTGAAAATGAAATTAACTATGAATTAACGCGGCTCGGATATATTTCCGATGTCGAATATGAAGCATTAGAATTGCTGATGTCTGAAATGGACGCGGGACGCATTCGATTAATTCCCAGTCTCTAATCCCCCGACTCCAAGGGCTCCTCTGGATTGCCCCCTTTTGGGATCCGCCCAAGCGTTAAACTGTCCTGATGAATGCGAATCAGTCTCCTGGCAATTTCCTTCTGCCACAGCCTGGTTTGTTGTTTATCTCACTTATTCGCTGGCGAACCTCAACAATCCACAATGGTCACGATTAACGATAATTACCTGAAACTCAAAGCAGGTTACCTCTTCCCGGAGATTGCCCGACGCGTTAACGCGTTTGTGGAATCCAACCCTGATGCATCCATCATCAAGCTGGGTATTGGCGACGTGACGGAGCCTTTGCCTGAGGCCTGCCGCGAGGCGATGGTCAAAGCCATTGAGGAAATGGGCGATCGCGCAACCTTCAAGGGCTATGGTCCTGAGCAGGGCTACGCCTGGCTGCGGGAAAAAATTGCGGCCCAAGATTTTCAGGCCCGCGGTTGCGATATCGATCCCTCAGAGATCTTCGTCTCCGATGGTTCCAAGTGTGACTGTGGCAACATCCTAGACATTCTTGGCAAGGGCAACACCATCGCCGTCACGGACCCGGTTTATCCCGTCTACGTGGACACGAACGTGATGGCAGGCCACACCGGAGATGCGGATGACTCCGGCAAATATGGTGGTTTAGTCTATTTGCCGATCTCCGCCGATAACGACTTCACGGCGAAGATCCCGACCGAAAAAGTAGACATTATTTATCTCTGCTTCCCCAATAATCCAACGGGGGCAGTTGCTAGCAAAGAAGCATTGCAAGCCTGGGTGGACTACGCCCGCGCCAATGGCTCACTCATTCTTTTTGATGCGGCCTACGAAGCATTTATCTCGGATCCCAACGTTCCCCACTCCATCTACGAAATCGAAGGCGCCCGGGACTGCGCCATTGAGTTCCGTTCTTTCTCAAAGAATGCGGGCTTCACCGGCACTCGCTGCGCCTTGACCGTCGTCCCCAAGACGCTCAAAGGAAAAGCATCCGATGGCAGTGACGTGGCGCTGTGGGGTCTGTGGAATCGTCGCCAGTCCACCAAGTTTAATGGGGTGTCCTACGTCGTCCAGCGGGGCGCTGAGGCCGTTTATTCCGAAGCCGGTCAGGCTCAGACCAAGGCACTGATCAGCTTCTACATGGAGAACGCCAAGATCATTTGCGATCGCCTCTCCGAAGCCGGTCTCAAGGTTTATGGCGGCGTCAATGCACCCTACGTTTGGGTCAAGACTCCCGATGGCATGTCCAGCTGGGACTTCTTCGACAAGCTGCTCAGCCTTGCCAATGTCGTAGGAACACCGGGCTCAGGCTTCGGGGCAGCGGGTGAAGGCTACTTCCGCATCTCGGCCTTCAACAGCCGTGCCAACGTCAATGAAGCCATGGATCGGATTACGAAAAACTTGAAGGTCTAACCTTCGGAGCTGACAGGACGGTCAAAACTGGCGTCTGAGGAATCGGCATCGATCGCAGAATCTGGAGCTTTGTTTGCTTCTCGATCCAGCGGTTTTGCCATCTGATGACGCCAGACTTGGTCAATGAACTGTCGTAGCTGTGCTCCTTTGGGCTCAAGTTTCGCCTCTACATCCGCCACCAGGTAAGGAAAAAGGGGCAGCAGTTCCATGTCCACAGCCGGACGAAATAAATGGAGCGGCAGCAGCAGATGGGCAGCCTCGCGGAGGTCTTCTAGTTGAGCGGGGTTGACCTGTCCAGAATGCTCAATGGCATCCCAGCCATTGACGAGCAGGAGCGGCCTGGCCCAGATCAGCTCTCGTTGCGTGATCACATCAATCACCTCTGCATAGAGACGGCGATCGCCCTCCTCTAAACAAATCATTTGATTGGATTGAAACTCCGGGACAGGGGTTGGAGATGACATAGGAGTCATGCTAGAACGAGCAGAGGGAACGCCAACGTGAAGTAGTCAAAACAGGATCAACAGGCGGAACTAGAGCGGGGCTGGAGTCTCTGCAGTGTGATCCAAGCTGCATCCTCAAAATTTCGTAAAATTTCAAAGAATTTCCTCGGACGTTCTGATTGCTCCAGCATCTACCCCGGCAATCGTTCGGTACAGGATTGGCGCATCGACCCTTGGCAGATTAGCCATTGACATACTCAACAGTGACTCACCCAAGCAAGGAGGAAGATTCCGATGTCAACGCAAGTCGTAGAAAAGCGCGACACAACGGTTGTCCGCAAACCCGCCCCTCAATATCGTGTCCTACTCCACAATGACGATTTTAATGGCATGGAGTATGTGGTGATGTCGCTGATTCAAACGGTGCCAAGCCTTTCCCAGCCCCAGGCCGTAGACATCATGATGGAAGCCCATGCCAATGGCATGGCGTTGGTGATCACCTGCGCGATGGAGCCAGCGGAGTTTTACAGCGAGACCCTGAAGGGGAAAGGCTTGAGCAGCACCATTGAGCCCGCAGACTAAATTGGCGGGTCGAGAGCAAGGGTCAAATCTTGGTGACAAACCAACGGTTCTAAGCCGATGGTTTCAATATCTGGCGAAATACCCAGCACCGATTCGGCTGCTGGGTTTTCTACTGACCCTGGCGCTGTTGTGGCTACCCTTTTTGGGACTGGGGAGCTGGGCAATCGCGGATCCCAACTGGCGCAGCATCATCACGCTCGTCATTCTTTATCTAGGATTCATTGCTCTGGTGCAGCCCTGGGGAAAGATTGTCCATGGCATCCCCAATCACCTGGCTTATTTGGGACTGCGAGGCGGTCGTCGCTTTTTCCTGGAGCAGTTCCTTGGTCTGTGGGTTGGCACAGCACTGGTCTTCGTCATGTTTGAAGCCGAAGCGGTTTTGGGCTGGGCCCAGTGGCTTTCTCCTGGTCCTAGCTTCTTGAAGATTGCGATCGAAGGGCTTTTGGTTGGGATCGGCATTGGCTTTGCCGAGGAACTGATGTTTCGGGGCTGGATGGGGGATGAGTTTAGCCGCGAGCTAAGGTTCCGCACCTCCCTGGTGACCACAGCCCATGTTTTTGCATTGCTCCACTTCCTCAAGCCCTGGGAAGAGATTCTGCGCACTTGGCCTCAGTTTCTAGGATTGGTGCTGCTGGGCATCCTCTTGGGCTATGCCAAATCCATCACTCGGGGGCGCCTGGGACTCCCCATGGGTCTCCATGGTGGTTTGGTCTGGGGCTACTCCCTGGTCAATGTCGGTCAGCTCAGCCAAACCACAGCCGTCGCTCCCGCTTGGGTGACCGGCATCGACGGCAACCCCTTGGCTGGCCTTGTAGGACTCACATTTTTGTCGCTGTGCATTCTGTACAGCAGTCAGCTTCACCGCACCCACCGGAACAATCGACCGGCTTAGAGGCAACGGGCCTACTTCGAACCGACCAGTGCCTTAGACTCTCCCTTAAGCGGAGCGGTCAGCGCTTCTGCCAGCGGTGCACGGCCCAGGCGTCCCTCGAGAATATTCATCACCTTGTGGCCAAAGTTCTCAGGGCTGTCTTTCATGGCTTCCAAACAAACATCCCCGAAAAACTCACCGAGCTTGCCGGGATTCCACAGCAACTTGGTCGCCACCCAAGGCAGATAAATCGCCAGGGGATTGTAGTCACGCTTGAGAATATTTTTCTCGAACGCGTACTCTTCCAAATGCGTGTGGGGCTGAAGACCAATGAAGAAAATGGCGGGCTCCATTTTGTCTGCCCCAAAAATCTCCTCGAGTTCCCGGTGATAGGCGATGGTTTGACGAATCGTCTCGTCGCGTTCGTCGATGACGTTAAACGAGTAATTCACCGAGACAAAATCGTCGAATCCGGCAGCCTTCAGGTCGCGGCAATTTTGCAGCACGGTCTTGAGGTTGTAGCCCATGCGCATCTTACGCACGAGTTCCTGGGAGCCGCTGGTGATGCCAATCTCGAAATAGTTCATGCCGGTTTTGACCATGAGGTCACACAGCTCCGGCGTTAGATTGTCCGCCCGGATATAGGCAGCCCAATTGATATCGTCCATGCCGGAATCCAGAATCTTCTGGAGCAGCTCCTTGGCATCCTCCATGTAGCGTCGGGCCGGGATGAACTGGGCATCGGTAAACCAGAACTTGCGCACGCCGCGATCGTAGAGCTGGCGCATTTCCTTCACGACTTCGTCGGCAGGATTGATGCGCACCTGCTTGCCTTCCACCACGGTATAGACGCAGTAGCAGCAGTTGTGAGGGCAGCCTCGCTTGGTCTGGACGCCGATGTAGAAGTCCTCTTCCTGGAAGTAGTAGGACGATTCGGGCCAAATTTCCTCGATGTAGTCGTAGTTGCAGGCGGTCTTTTCAATGGGGGTGGGCCACTCGTGGATGAGGCGATCGCGCGGCTCCCCTTCACCAACGACGTAGCAGCGTTCCTGGGAAAAATCTTCATTCCGCAGCAGCTTCTCTAGTAGCGCTTCCCCCTCTCCCACAGAGACGATCGCCCCCTTGGGCAACATCTGGGGCATCTGCTCATAGAAGACGCTGACGGCACCGCCGCCAACCACAATCTTGGGATCAGCGCAGTATTTCTTCGCTCGCTTCAAGCCTCGCTTGACCAAGGCCTCATTGCGGCGCAATTCGGCCAAATAGGTCCCCACCATACGGGCACCTCCCATCGCCCCCCGCAGCTTCACCAGCGGGTTGCGGGCGTAGGAGAACTCAAAGGCATGCTGAAGCGGATTGCCGCCGCGACCACCAACGGGTGCATAGATCTGAATGTCGCGCCAGGAAAAGACGATCAGCGTTGGCTTAAACGCATCGATGTTTTCATCCAATGCCGCATTGAAGTCCAACGGCGCGACAGTGCCCATGTCAAAGATGCGCTGTTCAGTCTCGGGGAATTGCTTGTTGACGTGATCCGCGAGGTACACAACCCCAATCGGGAAGATGGGATTGCAAGGGAGACGCACGTAGAGGATGCGCTCTGCCGCAGCGTTGCTCATGGGAGGGTCCTCGCGGGGAATAAGTTATTGGCACGTTGCGCCCGCCACAAGCCTTGACCGGTGGCGCACAAACCTGAGAGCCATTTATATAAGTTAACAATAGCACTGAAACGCTGAAGTGGCCTGCGATCGCCCCACAACGAACGAGGACTAGACGGGCCAACTCAACGAGTCAGAAATCGATTTCAAGGGGAGCCGCAGCTCGCGTTCACGCCAGACGTGCTTACCCCACAACAGACGGGGGGGTAAGTCTGTATATGGGGGGTGGCCCATTGCTTCAATTTCAACGGGGATCAACGGGGATTGACAGGATCAAAGCTTGGCATTCAAGAAACGAATGCTCAAACGGGCCAGAAACAATCGAAAGAAATACTAAAGAAAGAACATTTATGAAACATTATTTCTTGCCAAAGGACAATGCATTAAATCCTTTTTTACGGTAAGTACGCCGATCGAGGGATCGCGCTCAGGTAATACCGTAGCCGCGTTTACAGTTCCCCTAGATAGTCAGTGTTAGGGTACTTGAATCAGAACTTTTCAACTCGTTTTTTGGGTCAGTTTCTGACACAAAGCTAACGTTTTCCCACAATCAGCTTCAAGCAGAGTAACTCACCATGGCACAGCTCCTTGATCCGATACCTGCCAACCAACCGAAGGCCTCGATTCTCTGTCGCTACGTCAACGCCACCAGCAAGATACAGATTGCCCGCATCCGCAACATCCCCAATTGGTATTTCGAGCGCGTGGTTTTCCCCGGACAACGCTTGGAATTCGAGGCCTTGCATGAGGCTCAGCTAGAAATCCACACTGGAATGATGGCCAGCTCGATTCTGTCGGACTGCATTCCCTGCGAACAGCTCTGGGTTGAAGCGGCTATCGAACTTCCCGGAATCAAGACCAGAGAGGCAAATCTGGAGCAATCCCTGGACCAGAAGAAGGTAGCTTAATGCTTCTTTAGAGGGCTTTGGGAGCCTGATGAGTTGGAAGGTCTGGCCAAACGGCGATCGCGAGGGGGAGCCTTGAAGACGCAAGCCCTCCTCAAATAGCCCCAAGATAGAAGCAGTACTTTAAACAGCTTCAGCGTTTCGTGGATCTTCCTTCTTTTTTGTGGCTGTGGCGCATTGCGGCCTGGGCCATGGGGTTTGCCTTACTGGCCTACGGCTTACAGGCCCTCTCGGCTCTCTTTTTGAATACCTCACGCCAGCATCGGCCCAGCTTGCTTCCCTTGGTGCGATGGCTCCATATCGCCACAGGTATCGTTCTGATTCTGTTGGTCCTATTGCTCCTTGGCATCGGCATTGTCGGAACACTCGGACATTACGGCTCCCTGGGACATTCCACCCATGTTTGGGCTGGGGGGAGCGTTGTAATTTTGGTCCTCTTATCGGGTCTCAGCGCCACACAAATTCATCGAACGTTTTGGGCACGACCGCTTCATGTGACCCTCAATGGCATACTCTTTGTGACGCTCGCCTGGGTCAGCTGGACGGGCTGGCAGGTGGTTCAAAAGTATCTTTCCTAGAGATCTAGCGTCATGAGCAGGCGGCAGTGGAGATCATGACCAAAGCAAAGCGGAATTCGGAGCAGACATCCCAGGGCGGCAGTAAGAAACCGACCGACAAACAGTCCGAACAAGAGGCAACGACCAGCCCAACAAAATCCCCAAAGACCACTGCGGGGAAAAGCGCTGCGGGAAAGGCTTCGGCAGATAAAACGACAGTAAAGAAATCAGTTGCGGGTAAATCGGTTGCGGGTAAATCGATTTCCAGCAAGTCTGCATCCAACCCATCTGCAACGGGTAAGCCCAGCTCAGGAAAGTCTTCGAAAAAGAAATCTGCCTCAGACGCAGCAACAAAGCGCAGCAATGCTAACGATGGCAGCAGCAGCCAGACCAACCGACAGCTCCCAGCAGAAGGGCAGGGAGGCAATCTTCAGCAGGCCAAGTATTACTTCAATCGTGAGCTCAGCTGGCTCGAATTTAATCGGCGTGTCCTATCCGAAGCCACCGACCCCCGCACACCGCTGCTAGAGCGGGCCAAGTTCCTCAGCATTTTCAGCAGCAATCTCGACGAGTTCTTTATGGTGCGCATTGCTGGCTTGAAGCAGCAGGTGGCTGCATCCGTACGTAAGCGATCGCCCGATGGCCGTACTCCCCATCAACAGCTCCAGGATATTCGCCAGCGGTTGTTGCCCATGGTCCAAGAGCAGCATCGGCACTTTGCCCAGTCGCTCTGCCGCGAACTCAAAAACCACGGCATTCATTTACTGGACTACGATGCGCTCAATTCGAAGCAACGTTTGTATTTGCAGAACTATTACGAAGCACAAATCTTTCCAGTTCTGACCCCCCTGGCTGTCGATCCAGGCCATCCCTTTCCCATGATTTCGAATCTCAGCCTTAACTTGGCTGTGGTGGTTCAAGAAACAGACACCGAAGAAGAGCACTTTGCCCGGGTCAAGGTTCCTCGGGCCTTGCAACGATTTATCCCCCTCCCCGAGGCTCTCTATCCCCAGCAGACGGATGAAGAGTCGGTGATTTGGGCGGGCGTGGCACTGGAACAGCTCATCGCCCACCATCTTGAAGCCTTGTTTCCAGGGATGCAGGTGCTGGAATGTCATCCCTTCCGCGTGACGCGCAATTCAGACTTGGAACTGGAAGAGGAAGAAGCCGATGATCTGATGCTTGCCATTGAGGAAGAATTGCGCCGCCGTCGGCTCGGGGGCTCAGTGGTCCGGGTGGAGGTGCTTGACAGCATGCCCCAGGGCATCCGCGATCGCCTCATGCAGGAGTTGGGTCTTGAGGAGGCAGATGTCTACTCCCTAGAAGGTCTCCTCTGTCTCAACGACCTGATTGCATTTCTCGGCATCCCCGCTCCCGAGTTCAAAGACACCCCCTGGACCCCCGTCACCCCAGCTATTTTTCAGCGCCATGTCGATGCTGTTGGCGGTCTAGAGGAAAAAGAGCGGGTCGATCTCTTTGCCCTACTGAGAAAGCAAGACGTGATGGTCCACCATCCCTATGAATCTTTCTCAGCAACAGTCCAACGCTTCATTACCCAAGCCGCCCATGACCCCAAGGTGCTGGCTCTAAAAATGACGCTTTACCGAACCTCCGGCGACTCTCCCATCGTCAAAGGTTTGATTGCCGCTGCAGAAAATGGCAAGCAGGTCGTGGTGCTCGTTGAGCTGAAAGCTCGCTTTGATGAAGCCAACAACATTACCTGGGCTCGTAAGCTGGAAGCGGCTGGCGTGCATGTGGTTTATGGTCTCGTTGGTCTCAAGACCCATACAAAAATCACACTTGTCGTCCGCAGTGAAGGCGAGAAAATTCGTCGTTACGTCCATATCGGCACAGGCAACTACAATCCCAAAACCGCCCGTCTTTACACTGACTTGGGCATCCTCAGCTCTCGGGAAGAGTTGGGTGCAGACCTCACCGATCTGTTCAACTACCTCACTGGTTATTCCCGCCAGCAGTCCTACCGTCGCCTGCTTGTGGCTCCGGTCAATCTGCGATCGCGCATGATGGCCCTCATCCAGCGAGAAATTGACCATGTTGAGGCCGGTCAAACCGGACGTATTGTTGCCAAGATGAATTCCCTGGTGGACCCAGAACTGATCCGTGCCCTCTACCGTGCATCTCAGGCCGGGGTCACCATCGATCTCATTATTCGGGGGATTTGTTGCCTCAGACCCGGCATTGAGGGCGTGAGCGATCACATTCGCGTCATCAGCATCATCGGCAGCCTTTTAGAGCACTCCCGCATTTTCTATTTCCAGAACATTGGGGAAAGCGAAGTATTTATTGGCAGTGCTGATTGGATGCCGCGTAATCTCAACCGTCGCGTCGAAGCCGTTGTGCAGCTACAAGACAGTAAGCTGATCGGCGATCTGGAGGAAATCCTAGCCGTCATGCTGGCCGATAACCGGCAGGCCTGGGAATTAAAGCAAGATGGTAGCTACAGGCAGGTACAACCTGGTCCCAACGAACGGGTCCGTTCAGCCCAACGCAAACTGATGGACATGGCGCTCCACCGAACCGAGCATTAGGAGGGAAAAACAGCTAGGAGTGGGTCTTCACAGCATATTGCTGTTGAGCCCAAGCCTGGTAGTCACTGCGCAGTTGCTGCTTTAAACGGCGCTGGATTGTCGATAGAATTCCGCTGAGCAAAGCATTGCCAGCCGCCTCAACAATGGGCTTCGGTGTCAGGCTGAACGGCATCGGCAAGTCGACCTTCACCATCAAATTAGCTTGGCCTTGAACATGGACACGTTTCTCAGAGCGACGGGTCTTGAGATGTCCTTCCATCGTGAGAGAAAAATGCTTGTTCAGATGCTCAGCCCCTTCCAGCCAACAGCGCACGGCGTGGATCTGTACCTGCCCTGTCTCTGGACTCCAAACCTTCAGATCCGCTGTGGGACAAATTTCTAGAGACAAAAAGCTAAGGGGTCGCAGGCCAAACCGAAACCGATCAGGTCCCAGCATTTTTACTTGGCTTGGGTCCGTTAGAGCATTCACAATCCGGCGAGGGTCCTGAAGATACTCTTCAATCGGGGCACCCTGCTCATTGATGGGAATCGTAACGGTTTGGGACGCAGTAAACTGAGTTTGCATGGGAAGCTGAGAAGCCAAACATCGTGCCTCAGCCTGTATCCTACACTGTCTGGCTGAGTCTCACAGAGTGGAGCCGAAAGCTTCATACTGAAAATTACGTAGATTCTGGAGCACTGTTCTCATCTATGGCCGTTTCAATTGCCCATCTTGGCCCTGCGGGGACTTACACAGAAGTGGCAGCTTTAAACCTGGCCCATATGCTCCAGGAACAAGGCGAAACTGAGATTCAGCGGATCGCCTGCTCAACCATTGACCAAACGCTCTACTGCGTCGATCGTGGCGACGCGGACTGGGCGATTGTGCCCGTCGAAAACTCCATTGGTGGCAGTGTTCCCATCACCCTGGATACACTTTGGCAGCTAGAAAATTTAACGATTCATCATGCTCTTGTCTTGCCCATCGCCCATGGCCTGTTGAGCCATAGTCCAGACCTATCCCAAATCCGTTCCGTCGCCTCTCACCCCCAGGCCTTAGCCCAATGTCGAATCTGGCTCGACACTCACTTGCCCCAGGCGGAACGGATTCCCATGAATTCAACAACGGAAATCCTGACTCAGTTACCCGATGATCAAGAGCTTGCGGCGATCGCCTCTCCCAGAGCGGCACAACTCCACCAAATTCCTGTCAAGGCCCACCCCATTAACGACAACCTGGAAAACTGCACCCGGTTTTGGGCCATCAATCGACAGCCCCTGACCCAAGGCAGCCGCACCTCCCTCGTCTTTAGCACGTATGCCAATGTGCCAGGAGCATTGGTCAAGATCCTGCAAGCCTTTGCCGAGCGGCGCATCAACATGAGTCGAATCGAATCGCGACCGACTCAGAAGTCTCTCGGAGACTATCTCTTCTTCATCGATATTGAAGACAATGCCAACAGTGCCAACGTTCGGGCAGCACTTGAATCGATCACGGATATCGCAGAAAATCTACGCGTCCTCGGGAGCTACGATCTGATCCCACTCCAGGCCAACTCCCATGCAGATCCTTAAGCCAACCCATCCCCAAATCCGATTCAATAAGAGCTAGGGGAGCAAGCATTAGGGGAGCAACTTTGAGTGTTGAGCCATGAATATTGAGCCATGAATGTTAAACCATTCCCAAGGGCTGACAAGCAAGTGCTTCACAGCCAGGATCGCCTTCCAAAACCCAGATTATTCCGGTTCTGACAGCGTATCCCGCAGAACAGTTCTGGCAGCCAATTGATTACGAGTCGTTGTGAGTATTTCTAGTTCTCGCTCCAGCCGTTTTCCGGTGTCCTGGAGTTCCAGCAAGCGCTGTTGCTCCTGGGCAACGCCGCGTAATGCATAGGCGACCCAGTAGGAAAGCTCACGAGGCAGCGTTGGCAGCTCATCTGGCAAAGCCATCTCGTCATTGTGCAACTTATTGGAGAGATGGACGACATCTCTCAATAGCCGCTCAACATCCTGGGCCAAGGGGTTCAACGACTGCTTGGGTGGCTCGTCTTCAATCCATTCAACTAAGCCAACACGATAGGGCTTCTCACGAACGTATTCTAAAACGCGAAATCGCTGCTGCCCCACGGTCATGATATTGACGCGATCGTCGGGAAGCGGCTCATGCTGGATGACCTCAGCACAGCATCCCACCTTCGCAGGCTCATTGGTCTCTGGATCAAACATCAACACGCCAAAGCGACGATCCGTATCAAGGATCGTCTTCATCATCATGCGATAACGATGCTCAAAGATATGAAGCGGCAGAGGTCGACCTGGAAATAGGACAAGCTCTGGGAGCGGAAACAGAGGCAGCTCTCGAACAGAAACCGAAGGAAAAGATGAGGACATTAAGTCGCTACTAAAATGCAGTACATCCGTGACTCCTAATGTACTGCATTCCTAGGGTCTAACAACAGCAGAATAAAGCCAACCAGGTTAGGCTCCATCAATTGAAAGACGATTTAATTGTTTTTAAACCAGATTGAGCAAGGCTTGATAAGCTCAGTCAGTGGATATCAGAGACCACACAGAACAGCTTAGAGCTTCACTTCGATGTCCACACCGGCGGGTAGATCAAGCTTCATCAACGCATCAATGGTCTTAGAAGAAGGTTGATAGATATCAACGATACGACGGTGAGTACGGCTCTCAAAGTGCTCGCGAGAGTCCTTATTGACGTGGGGAGAACGCAGGACGCAATAAATACGACGCTTCGTGGGCATCGGAATAGGGCCAACCGCTGTGGCGTTAGTACGGTTGGCTGTTTCAACAATTTTTTCGCAAGAAGTGTCGAGCAAACGGCGATCAAAAGCCTTGAGACGGATGCGGATCTTCTGCTGTTGTAGCGTTGCCATGTCAAATTCCCTAGTTTTAGGGACGATAAATTATCAAGGTTCTGTCAAACATTGAGTGTGTAGGGACGGGCAAAAGCCATTCAATGACAGGGAAATAATGCATGAAAAATCTCCCTAACACCAAAGGGCGAGTAACTGGCTCGCCCCTACATTTGAAATCAGACTCTACTGGAGAATCTTGGAAACAACGCCCGCACCGATGGTACGACCACCCTCGCGAATCGCAAAGCGCATGCCTTGCTCAATTGCAACGGGGTAGATGAGTTCCACGGTCATCTTGATGCGGTCACCGGGCATCACCATTTCCACGGTGCTGCCATCGTCAGCGGTGTACTCCTTGATGTTGCCGGTCACATCGGTTGTACGAACGTAGAACTGAGGACGGTAACCAGCGAAGAAGGGCGTGTGACGACCTCCCTCTTCCTTCTTGAGAACGTACACCTCAGACTCGAACTGAGTGTGAGGCGTGATGGAGCCGGGCTTGGCCAGAACCATGCCGCGCTCGATGTCCTCTTTCTGAACACCACGGAGCAGCAGACCCACGTTGTCGCCAGCCATGCCGGAGTCCAGGGTCTTCTGGAACATTTCCACGCCAGTGACGGTGGTGGAATTGGTGTCACGGATACCGACGATTTCGACGGTCTCGCCAACTTTGACGGTGCCACGCTCAATACGACCGGTGGCCACGGTGCCACGACCGGTGATAGAGAAAACGTCCTCAACAGCCATCAAGAAAGGCTTGTCAACATCACGCTCGGGCGTGGGGATGTAGCCATCCACTTCTTCCATGAGCGACAGGATCTTGTCGACCCACTCGTTCTCTCCCTTCTTACCAGAAGCGCCACCCTGGATCGCTTCCAATGCCTGCAAAGCAGAGCCAGAAACGATAGGAATATCATCGCCGGGGAAGTCGTAGGAGCTGAGAAGCTCACGCACTTCCAGCTCGACCAGCTCAAGGAGCTCCTCATCATCAACCATGTCCTGCTTGTTCAGGAACACGCTGATGTGAGGTACGCCAACCTGCTTCGCCAGCAGGATATGCTCACGAGTCTGGGGCATGGGGCCGTCAGCGGCGGACACAACCAGGATTGCGCCGTCCATCTGGGCAGCACCAGTGATCATGTTCTTCACGTAGTCAGCGTGGCCAGGGCAGTCCACGTGAGCGTAGTGACGATCAGCTGTCTCGTACTCAACGTGGGCGGTGTTGATGGTGATACCGCGAGCCTTTTCCTCGGGAGCCGCATCGATTTCGTCGTATGCGCGAGCCTTGGCACTACCTGCAGCCGCCAGCACGGAGGTAATTGCTGCCGTCAGAGTGGTTTTCCCGTGGTCGACGTGGCCAATGGTGCCAATGTTGACGTGGGGCTTATTTCTTTCGAACTTTTCGCGTGCCATTTGCTATTTTTTCCTTTCTCTTGAACTAGTATGCGTTCCCTTTGTTTTTCGCGATGATGGTTTCCGCAACGCTCTTCGGAACATCTTCGTAACTGGCGAACTCCATGGAGAATATGCCACGACCCTGAGTCATCGACCGAATGTCAGTGGCATATCCGAACATCTCAGCCAGGGGCACCTTAGTGGTGACCTTGGAGAGACCGTCCTCGGCAGCTTGGCCTTCGATTTGACCCCGGCGGGAAATCAAATCGCCCATAACGCCACCCAGGAAGTCTTCAGGAACCTCCACCTCAACCTTCATCATGGGCTCCATAATGACCGGAGAAGCCAGTTTAACAGCTTCTTTGACCGCCATGGAACCTGCAATCTTGAAGGCCATTTCGGAGGAGTCTACATCGTGGTATGACCCATCCACCAAAGTCACTTTTACATCAATTAGCGGATAACCAGCAAGCACACCGGATTCGCAGGTCTCTTTCATGCCCTGCTCCGCTGGACCGATAAATTCCTTGGGGATGGAACCACCGACGATTTTAGAGACAAACTCGAAGCCAGACCCGGGTTCGCCTGGCTCAAGTTCGATGACAACGTCACCGTATTGCCCCTTGCCGCCACTTTGGCGAACAAATTTACCCTGGGCCTTACTGGACTTGCGAATCGTTTCTCGGTAGGCCACTTGCGGCGCACCGATATTCGCCTCCACCTTGAACTCTCGCTTCATCCGATCAACGAGGATATCCAGGTGCAGTTCGCCCATGCCTGCAATCACCGTCTGGTTGGTCTCAGGGTCAACTGAGACACGGAAAGTGGGGTCTTCCTGGGAGAGAGACTGGAGAGCCTTAGACAGCTTATCCATGTCCTGCTTTGTCTTGGGCTCTACGGCGACGGAGATAACTGGCTCTGGAATGTAGAGCGACTCCAAAATAATGGGCTTACCATCATCACAGAGCGTATCGCCCGTAAACGTATCCTTGAGGCCCAAGACAGCACCGAGATCACCAGCTCTCAGCTCATCGACTTCCTGCCGTTCGTCGGCTTTAAGGATGATTAGACGAGAAATCCGCTCCTTCTTGTCCTTGGAGGAATTGTATACATAGCTACCTTTGGTTAGGACGCCAGAATACATTCGAATAAACGTCAGTCGGCCATAGGGGTCGGACATGACCTTGAAGGCAAGGGCCGCAAAGGCCTCGTCGTCCGCGGCAGGGCGGAAGGCTTCGGTGCCATCGGGCAAATGTCCCTGGATCGGTGGCACATCGACGGGAGCCGGAAGGTAATCAATCACGGCATCCAGCAGTGGCTGAACTCCCTTGTTCTTGAAGGCAGAGCCACAGAGCATGGGCATCATCGTGCCTGAAACTGTGGCTTTGCGGATTCCGGAACGAAGCTCATCCTCGCTCAACTCTTCGCCCTCAAGGTATTTCTCCATGAGGTCGTCGCTGCTTTCAGCCACGGCTTCCAATAACAAGGTGCGAAATTCCTCAGCCCGCTCTTTAAGGTTGTCTGGAATTTCCGTGACTTGGATATCGGTACCGAGATCATTGGTGTAGCGATATGCCTTCATGCGCACGAGGTCCACGATGCCCTCAAAATTCGCTTCGGCACCGATCGGCAACTGAATGGGTACAGCATTGGTCTTGAGGCGATCGCAGATCTGCTCATAGACCTTATAAAAGTCAGCTCCGGTCCGGTCCATCTTGTTGACGAACGCAAACCTGGGAACGTTATAGCGGTTCGCCTGCCGCCACACCGTCTCTGACTGAGGCTGCACACCGCCAACAGAGCAGAACACCGCAATGACGCCATCCAAGACTCGCATGGAACGCTCCACCTCAATGGTGAAGTCAACGTGACCCGGCGTATCAATAATATTGATGCGGTGCTCTAGTTCACCTTCCGCGGCTTCGGTTGGCGCATCAGCTGAGCGACGAGCCCAGGATGTACTAATCGCAGCAGCGGTGATGGTAATTCCCCGCTCCCGCTCCTGGTCCATCCAATCCGTGACGGCATTACCGTCATGGACTTCGCCGATTTTATGCACAACCCCCGAATAGAACAGGATCCGCTCGGTTGTCGTGGTCTTGCCCGCATCAATGTGCGCCGCAATGCCAATATTACGAACTCTATCTAGTGGGAATTCACGTGCCACGGCGTCCTCCTGGGCTGCAAGTGGTTATGGACACCCTTAATAACGATAGTGAGCGAACGCTTTGTTTGCTTCTGCCATGCGGTGTGTCTCTTCACGACGACGAATCGCATTTCCAGTCTCGTTCGCAGCATCCATCAGCTCATTGGCCAGTTTCATGGCCATCGTCTTACCAGAGCGCTGGCGAGAGAACTGAACCAACCAGCGCAGCGCCATAGCAGTGCCACGCTCGGAGCGGACTTCCATAGGAACCTGATAGGTTGCACCACCGACACGACGCGCACGCACCTCAACCAAAGGTGTCGCGTTGCGAACAGCCGTCTCAAAGGTTTCAACGGGCTCAGAGCCGGTGCGCTCTTCAATAATCTTGAAGGCATCATAGAGAATGCCAAATGCCACGGAGCGCTTACCGCTGCTCATCAAGCGAGCAACAATCATGCTAGCGAGACGGCTTCCGTAAACGGGATCAGGAGTAATCGGACGCTTTGGTGCGCGAGTACGACGGGACATAACAAACAGGTTCCTAAGGTTAAACGATCAATTCACAACAGAAACTGCCCACAGCTAGATCGAAAAGGTGACCTAACCCGACAGACAGCATCGCAGACAATGAGAGCACTAGATGAAATCATTCAGCCTGACCAATGACGCCAGACAGAAACGATTAATCCTTAGGCTTCTTCGCACCATACTTGGAGCGCGCTTGACGGCGATCCTTCACACCAGCGGTGTCCAAAGTTCCACGAATGATGTGATAGCGCACACCCGGTAGGTCCTTCACACGTCCGCCACGGATCATGACAACGGAGTGCTCCTGAAGATTGTGACCAATGCCAGGGATATAAGCAGTCACCTCAAAACCAGACGTGAGGCGCACACGAGCAACCTTACGTAGCGCGGAATTCGGCTTTTTAGGCGTAGTGGTGTAAACGCGAGTACACACACCACGGCGCTGGGGACAGCTCTTCAAAGCCGGGGACTTGGTCTTTTTCGTAAGGGTATTGCGCTCGTCTCGGATGAGCTGCTGAATAGTAGGCATTGCTTAGGGTGAAAACGACTGGGCTCTTTGCTCAATTTTCCAATCTCTATGTGTAGCGCACGGCAGGAGCGTCTGTCAATTCAAGGAGCTGAAACGGATGGTTCGCCCTCGCCCGTACTGAAAGACTGACCACAGCTACAGGTTTTTGAAGCCTTGGGATTGACGAAGCGAAAGTTTCCTCCCATGAGGTCTTCGCTGTAATCAAGGGTCAACCGTTCTAACGCCTCACGCGCATCTGAACTCACAGAAAGCCGAAGTACCTGAGAGTCATCGCTCGGATCACTGCTCACTGATGCTTCGGAAGACGGGACGCCACTAGCAACGATGTCAAATGAAACAGCGTTATCCTCGGGTGCGATAGCCCTCACCGCCAGGGTATACATCTGCTCCAAACATCCGCCAGCAACAATCCCCAGATGCAAATGAGGAGAATCCAGCTGCGCTCGCCGACTTAGACGAAGAATTTCGCATTGGGCAGCAGCAGTTAGCTGAATCACGTAATTGCTCGTACGATACAGTATTTAGAGATTAACCGAAGTATGATAGCAAAGTTTGTCCGTCAATAGGACGTTAAACAGAGAAAAGAATTAGCGCTCCAAGAAACGAAAAAATGGGTCGCCTAGGGCGACCCATTTCAATGGATAGAGAATGATTGCTAAGACTTCTCCCAGCACTCGCTTTCAGCCTATTCGCGAGAGTAATCATCCTGGTAGCGAACGATGTCATCTTCGCCCAGGTACTCACCGTTCTGAACTTCGATCAGGGTAAGGGGCAGCACACCGGGATTCTCCAGGCGGTGGGGTGTACATGCTGGAACATAGGTGGACTGGTTACTCCCCAGGAGTTTTTCCTCGTCGCCACAGGTCACCAAAGCAGTCCCGGAAACGACAATCCAGTGCTCACTACGATGGTGATGCATCTGAAGACTGAGGCGGTGTCCGGGCTTCACTTCAATGCGCTTAATCTTGTAGCCTCGGCCTTCTTCCAAAATCGTGAACGATCCCCAGGGGCGCAGCTCGGTTGCAGCGATGGTGCCCGGAGCAACGGCGGGCAGAACCAGGTTCGGTGTGGTAGGAACTTGTTGAGCTTGAACCACGAGATAGACTCCTTCGAAATTTCGAAATTGATGAGAACAATCGGTAAAGAGAAGCAGACGCTCGTTGTCAGTTGAGTCGTCAGGGAGCAGGGGCGGCCGTTTGTTTATTGCGATACTTTGCGATACCGAGGCACCACTGCGTATTGCGGAAATTTTTGAAGAGAGACAAAATCAATGATTTGAACATTGCCACTCTCACGATTTCTTCCAAGGGATTTCTCTTCCGGGGTTATTGTTACCCGATGCTCCAATGGAATGAACAGTGGACAGCAAGTCTTCACTCAGACCTCTGAAATCCTTCAGATAGACTTAATTCAAGTCCGTCTGAATGAGCGGTGAATGATGACGGGTAAATCCCTAGCAGCCAAGGTTTGCGAAGATTGAGGGATGGAAGAAGCGGATGGTTTGAGGGCAAGGAAAGTTTATGTTTCGCAAGATCCTTTGCAGAAAACCTATCACTTGACTCCCTTCTCAAACGGTAACCCCAGTCACCGTAAAAACAATCCAATGCCGCTGTGTACTCGCGCCGCGGAGCGAGGGGGTCGGTTCAGCATTTGTCCGCCGAGCAGGAGCTGTGTGGAGCTGCCCCCATCTAAATTGAGAGCCTGGACAGCACCTAGGGACTGAAGCAAGCGCGCGAGTTCGACCAAGGTGGGGCCTCTCCCCCCGACTCGTTCATGGACAGTCACCAGAGACAGAGAACCATCGCCAAAAACAACGGCCGCACTGCGAGGCGCCTGTTCACGAATAAAAGCAGTGCTGAATCCTTCAGCTTTAGCATCCAAAACAATGCGGCGATTTTGGAGGAGGAGTGGTCCTGCCCCGACGATATGGGGCGATCGCTCTAATCCCGAGGAAGACCAGCGGCGAGACAGCTCAACGGAGGTTCCAACGGGTAATTTTGCCGCTCCAGAACGATTAGACCGTGCAACCAAGACATACCCCGGCTTTCCCTCAGACAAAGCCAAGGGAAACGAACCAATCCCCGCTTTACCAGTCACCATTTGCTGGACGACCTTGCCACGCAGGGGAACGCTGGATTGTGATGGGTGGTTCTGGCGAGATTCCGTTTGGACATAGAGCAGGACTTCGTTGTCCGTCAGGGGAATGTATGTTGAGCCCCAAGCCGCAGTGTAGCGAGAGAAACCGGCCTTGAGATAGCCGCTGTTCAGGGCAATGCTTTCAAAGGTATCTGTGGGGGTGCGGAGGGTTTCGGTCAGGGTAAGACGATCCATGACAACCTGTCCGGCCTCATTCCATCCCATCGCCCCTCGATTGAGAATCGGTCCAGAAATCCAGTCTCCTTGGCTACGCAGGGCTCCGAGAGGAGTTTTATTGTTTCGGTTAAAAAATCCACCGTTGATACCGGCGATCGCAGCCCGCCCTTCCAAGGTTGGACCCAGGCGGGAAATTCCGACCAAACCATCACCTTGAGGCCAAACCGGCTGCAAACGTAATCCCGTTTGCTTGAGGTCGAGGCGGAGCTGTGTCACGGGGAATTCAGCGCCACCGACCCGAACATAATCCTGTTTCCAGCGAATACCATCGGCCCAAGCAATGTCATGGGGGCCAAAGACATTCCCCAGCGTTCGACCCAGCAGCAGATTGGAAATTTGCAGAATCGAGCGGGTCTGAATTCGCAGCGTATCGCCTTCTAAAGCGACAAGCCAGCCAGCCTCATTGATCAAAGGTTGCAGGTCTAGATATCGGTACTGTCCCGTTAAACGGGCCGGTAACTCAATGAACTGTCCATTTTCCTGGAGCGGAGTATTGCGCCACAGAATAGGCTGCCGCTCCGGCTCCTCTGTATTGAGTAGATCAATGCCACCCAACTGGCGCAGACCCACGTCACTGATAGCCAAGGTCGGTGGATCCGAAGATTTGTTTCCTTGCCTGTTTCCTTGCCATTGAATCCAAGGCATGGTGACTCGGATACCATTGACGATCATCTTCTGGCCACGACGCTCGTTTCCCGGAGTTGCTTGGGAATATTTCAGTGGGCCGGAAGGCCGATTATTTGTTTTTTGAGCCTTGAGTTGGGAGCCTTGCCACGCTGGCTGCTGCGAGGCGATCGCGGGAGTGACCGCCCCAGCCATCGACCAAACATTGGCCCAAATCGTCGCCAACACGGCAGACATCAATCCCAAACCAAAGCGCATCATAGCCATCTTGTCCGTGGTGAGTCAGTCGAATTCTGCAGGCGCTGCCACTGTAGCGAAGAGCTTGGCATGATTCCATGGGGCCGAGGCAAAGCTAAAACGTGGGGCCTTCACCCCAAAAAAGCGTCCAGCGGAGCGCTCCAAACACGGTATTGCTCCGCTTAAGGCACTGACGGAACATCAGGGCAAAAGTTCACGGCAAACATTTATGAAAGAACGAATCTGGATTGATGGAGGATAGTCATCCTTCATCGGAACAATCCTTGACCACCGAAGTATAGATAGTCAGCGGCAAACAGTTTGCTGGGAGTAGTTTCCAGGATTGTCAGACGAAGTAGATTTGGATATGATCCTTAATTACTCGCCATCCTTTTGTGAAGTAAGTTAAACAACTGCAACAGGCAGCCCAATTTCAGTGGTTGGCAGCTCGCCCAGGCAACGGCTTCGAATGGAACGTTGCAGCAGTCATCGATAGGAGTATCCCAAGAACAAGATCTGGCGTTTTCTCGCGTTGGAAGTCTTGTTTTTGCTAGATGGTATACAGAATTGGCCCCGATTTCGCCGAGTATAGCCGCGATTTCGAGCAGTGCCCTTCAATCTTAAGAAAGATGTAAGGGCATTATGGGTCTCCTCGTTTTCCTCCCTGTTCACCCCACCTCATGGTCAGAAAAAGAATGAATAGTCCTCGGGTTCATCAATCGTCCACCATTGACTCCAGCGTGGGTTACGGCGGACAGCGTTGGCTGGTGGAAGAGCGGGATGCCTGCGGTGTGGGCTTTATTGCCCATCAAAAGGCTGAGGCCAGTCATGACCTCATTGAGAAGACACTGATTGCCCTGGCTTGCATGGAGCATCGCGGGGGCTGTAGTGCTGACAAGGACTCCGGTGACGGCGCTGGAATTATGACGGCCATTCCTTGGGCATTACTAAATGCGACCAATCCGACCACCACGGGTGTGGGCATGGTGTTCTTGCCCCAGGATAATGCGGCGGATGCCTTGGCCCGAGAGATTGTTGAGGACGAAATCAAGGCACTGGGTATGACCTTAGTGGGCTGGCGCGATGTGCCAGTCAATCCCGAGGTCCTGGGCATTCAGGCAAAGGAGAATTTGCCCCACATCGAGCAGGTGATTGTGGATGCCTCGGCCCTCAATGTGGCGGGGGATGAGCTGGAGCGTTCTCTCTATCAGCTGCGTAAGCATATTGAAAAGGCTGCCCGCGAGCGCTGCCCCGCTGAAGGCTGCGAGAACTTCCTGCAAGATTTTTACTTCTGCTCCCTCTCCAACCGCACGATCATCTACAAGGGCATGGTGCGCTCCGAGGTGCTGGGTGAGTTCTATCTCGATCTGAAGAACCCCGCCTTCGTTAGTCCCTTTGCGGTTTATCACCGTCGCTTCAGCACCAACACGATGCCCAAGTGGCCCCTGGCACAGCCAATGCGCTTGCTGGGTCACAACGGTGAAATTAATACCCAGCTCGGCAATATCAACTGGATGCGGGCGCGGCAGGCGGATTTGAGCCATGAGATTTGGGGCGATCGCATCTCCGAACTCATCCCCATCGTCAACCCTGACAACAGCGACTCTGCCAACCTAGATAACTCCTTCGAACTGCTGGTGCGCACGGGCCGCACTCCGGTTGAATCGCTGATGATTCTGGTACCTGAGGCATACAACAATCAGCCCGACCTAGCCAAGTATCCCGAAATCACGGACTTCTACGAGTTCCACAGCGGATTGCAGGAGCCCTGGGATGGTCCGGCTCTGCTAGCCTTCAGTGACGGCAAGATCGTGGGTGCAAGCCTCGATCGCAACGGACTTCGCCCCGCTCGCTACAGCATTACCAAGGACGGCTACATCTCCCTCGGCTCCGAAGCCGGTGTGGTTGATTTGCCCAACTCAGAAATCATCGAGAAGGGTCGTCTCGGTCCCGGTCAGATGATTGGCTTTGACCTAGAGAATTGCAGGATCCTGCGCAACTGGGAAATCAAAGAAGAAATTGCCGCAGCCAAGCCCTACGGCGAGTGGCTCAAGGCGGGCCGCAAAACGGTGACTGCTCAGCCCTTCGGTGAAGACTGCCTGCTTGATGCCCAGGAACTCTTACATCTGCAAACCGCCTTCGGTTACACGTTGGAAGACGTGGACATGGTGATTAATTCCATGGCCGAGATGGGCAAGGAGCCAACGTTCTGCATGGGGGACGATATTCCCCTAGCAGTGCTGTCCACCCGGCCTCGCCTACTCTACGACTATTTCAAGCAGCGCTTTGCCCAGGTGACAAACCCACCCATTGACCCCCTGCGCGAAAAGCTGGTCATGGGTCTGGAGATGACCCTGGGTAAGCGTCGCAATCTCCTGGAAGTGGGTGCAGAAGATGCACTGCAGCTCAAGCTTGAGTCTCCGGTGCTGAACGATATGGAGATTGAGCAGATTCGCACCTCCGGATTTGCGGTAGAAAATTTAGCAACAACCTATCCCCTCGCCGATGGTCCTGGGGGATTGAAAGCGGCGGTGGAGAAGCTATGTGCCGCAGCGGAGGCCGCGGTCAATGCGGGTCAGGAGATTTTGATTCTGAGCGATCGCGGTCTGTCTGACGGACAAACCAGCGTCAATCTCGAAACCACCTACATCCCCCCCCTCCTTGCCGTCGGCGCAGTCCACCACCATCTCATCCAACAGGGATTACGGATGCGAGCTTCCATTGTGGTGGAAACCGCCCAGTGCTGGAGCACGCACCACTTTGCTTGCTTAGTCGGTTACGGTGCCAGCGCCATTTGCCCGTATCTTGCCTTTGAAAATATCCGCCACTGGTGGCGCAGCAAGAAGGTTCAAACCAAACTACAAAAGGGCGATCTGAACATTGCCACGCTGGAAGGGGCGCAGTTCAACTTCAAGAAATCCATCGAGGCGGGTCTGCTAAAGATTCTCTCGAAGATGGGCATTTCGCTCTTGGCCAGCTACCAGGCAGCACAGATTTTTGAGGCGATCGGCATCGGCGCGGATCTGCTCAATCTCGGCTTCAAGGGCACAACCTCTCGCCTTGGCGGTCTCTCCATTGCAGACCTAGCCCAGGAAACCTGCACCTTCCACGACCAGGCTTTTCCCGAGCTGGGTGGCAAGAGATTGGCGGACTACGGCTTCGTCAAATACAAGAAGGGCGGCGAGTATCACATGAACTCCGGTCCCATGGCCAAGGCACTACATAAGGCCATTCGGGAACCAGACAAAGCTGACCACTACGACATTTACAAGCAGTTCCAAGCTCGCCGGACACCCACCGCACTCCGTGACCTGTTGGAGTTTGCCAGTAACGGCCCCGCCGTCCCTTTAGACGAGGTTCAGCCCGCCTCGGAAATCGTCAAGCGTTTCTGCACGGGCGGCATGTCCCTCGGCTCGCTATCGCGTGAAGCCCACGAGGTGCTGGGTATTGCCATGAACCGCCTGGGGGGCAAGTCCAACTCCGGTGAGGGGGGCGAGGATTTAGTCCGTTTTAAGGTACTGGATGATGTGGACAGCGAGGGGCACTCCAAAATCCTTCCCCACCTCAACGGTCTTAAGAATGGCGACACCGCCAGCTCGGCCATTAAGCAGATTGCATCGGGTCGCTTCGGCGTCACGCCCGAGTATCTGATGAATGCCAGACAGCTCGAAATTAAGGTGGCCCAGGGGGCAAAGCCCGGTGAAGGGGGTCAGCTTCCTGGCATCAAGGTGAGTGAGTACATCGCCAAGCTCCGCAATTCTAAGCCTGGTGTGACGCTGATTTCGCCACCGCCCCACCACGACATCTACTCGATCGAGGATTTGGCACAGCTGATTTACGACCTGCATCAAATCAATCCCCAAGCGGGCGTGTCCGTGAAGCTCGTCTCTGAGATTGGGATTGGAACCATTGCCGCAGGTGTGGCCAAGGCCAACGCCGACATCATCCAAATCTCTGGTCACGACGGGGGTACCGGCGCATCGCCCCTCAGCTCGATTAAGCATGCAGGGGGTCCTTGGGAACTGGGCCTGACGGAGGTGCATCGGGTGCTGATGGAGAATGGATTGCGCGATCGCGTCCTGCTGCGCGTTGACGGTGGTTTCAAAACCGGCTGGGACGTCATCATGGGCGCACTCATGGGGGCAGAGGAATATGGCTTTGGCTCCATCGCCATGATCTCCGAAGGCTGTATTATGGCCCGCGTCTGCCACATGAACTCCTGCCCTGTTGGTGTCGCAACTCAGCGTGAAGACCTGCGCAAACGCTTCCCCGGCATCCCTGAGCATGTGGTCAATTTCTTCTACTTTATTGCGGAAGAAGTTCGCCAGATTATGGCAACGCTGGGCTTCCGCAGCCTGAGTGAGCTGGTGGGTCGCGCTGATCTGCTGAAGCTACGGGGCGATGTGGAGCTGACCAAGACCGCCATGCTGAACTTGGATTGCTTGACGACGCACATGCCTGACACCAAGAACGATCGCGCCTGGCTGGAGCACGGTGAAATCAACACCAATGGTCCGGTGCTGGATGATGAGATTCTGGCGGATGCTGAGATTAAAGCGGCGATCGACACCCAAACTGAGGTGTCGAAGACGTTCAAGCTGGTCAATACGGATCGGAGTGTGGGGGCTCGGGTTTCGGGGGCGATCGCCAAACGCTATGGCAACCTCGGCTTCGAAGGCCAGCTCAACCTCACCTATGAAGGGGCTGCGGGGCAGAGCTTCGGTGCATTCCACATCGCAGGTGTCACCACAACCCTAGTGGGCGAATCCAATGACTACGTTGGCAAGGGCATGAACGGCGGCACGATCGTCATCAAACCCTATAGCGATGCAGGCTACACCGCCGCCGACAATGTCATCATCGGCAACACCTGCCTCTACGGGGCAACGGGCGGTATGCTACTGGCCAATGGCCGCGCTGGCGAACGTTTTGCGGTGCGGAACTCCAAGGGACAGGCAGTTGTAGAAGGAACTGGCGATCACTGTTGTGAATACATGACGGGCGGTACCATCGTCGTCCTCGGCCGGGTGGGGCGCAACGTCGGTGCTGGTATGACGGGTGGTTTGGCGTACTTCCTCGATGAGGACGGCAGCTTCCAAACCAAGGTCAATCCTGAGATCGTCAAGGTTCAGCGGGTGCTCACCAAAGCCGGAGAGGAGCAACTCAAGCATTTGCTTGAGCAACATGCGGAGCAGACAGGCAGTCCAAAGGCGAAGCAAATTCTTGCAAATTGGGCTGAGTACCTCCCTCAGTTCTGGCAGGTCGTGCCGCCTTCGGAAGCAGAGTCAGCCTTGGCCAGCGTGGAGGCTGAAAAGGTCATGGCTTCAGCTTAGGGACTGACTTGAAGCTCGAACTTAAACCCCTAAGTTAATTGCGATCGGGATGGGCCCAGGCTCATCCCGATTTTTTTTAGTGGCCGATTTTTAGTGGCCGATTTTTAGCGAGCAATTCTTAGTAGCTGAACGCACTGATGATTAGTGCTTGGTTTTGAGTAACAACGCCGAACAGCCCACCACCATGACCAGCAAAAGCATAACGACACCACCATTGAGGCCATGGGGTTCAACAACAATATCGTTGCCGCTGTGCACAACACCATAGTTACCGGCTGCAGAAGAATTGGAGTTCATGATCAACCTCTGAGTCTTGCAGGAGCTTATCGGTGCTCGATCAACAAATTATGGTTTCTTACCGGGTCGAAACTGGACGAACTTAGGCTCCCATCGGAGTTTTTGGAATCCCTTCCAGGTGCGATGTAGATCCCCATGAGCACATCGCACCTTTGTGCTCCTCGGCAGGTCCATCTCGCACTCAGAAGCCATGTTTTCCCAAGAAAAGCAGCAGCAATTTTTTCAGGCCGCCCTTATTATCGTGGGTATGACCTGTCTCCTTTCTTCCCCACGGCAATCTGGAGGGGCCCAGGCTTCCAATGCCATCAATACCGCCGATAACTGTCCCCAGGACCTACGGGTTGTTCAGGTTAGCAACAACTCCATGCTCAACCTACGCAATAAGCCCAACGGCGATATCCGTCGTCAGCTCGGTAATGGTGAGGCCGTTTATGTGGAAGGCTACGATCGCACCGGAGCCTGGGCAAAAGTCTCTCTCACCAGCAATGACAGCACTCGCGGCTGGGTCTCCAACCAATATCTCGGGGCCAAGCCGGGTTGTCCCACCAGCCTGGGCTAGGTCACTTCAGCCCAGTTGCTTGGGCTAAACCAATTCCTTCGCTATCATCAGGGATGCCGGACTCCAGGAGCATCCCACCGTTTATACTCCGCCCCTTGCCCGCCTGATTGAGCAACTGCAACGTCTTCCCGGTATCGGACCTAAATCCGCCCAGCGTCTGGCCCTGCACATCTTGAATCGCCCAGAAGCAGAGATCGAAGCCTTAGCTCAGGCACTACTGGAAGCCAAAGCCCAAGTGGGTCAATGCTCCGTCTGCTTCCACCTATCCGCCGAGCCGGTTTGCAACATTTGCCGCGCTCCAAACCGAGACAACCAAACCATTTGCGTCGTTGCTGACTCCCGCGACGTGATCGCCCTCGAAAAAACCCGCGAGTATCGTGGCAAATATCATGTCCTCGGTGGTCTCATTTCTCCCATGGACGGAATTGGTCCTGAACAACTCAACATCCAGCCTTTGATTCGGCGAGTCAGTCAACAAGGCACCGGAGAAGTGATTCTTGCCATCAGCCCCAGTGTCGAAGGGGAAACCACAACGCTCTACCTAGGGCATTTGCTCAAACCCTTCACCACCGTCACGCGCATTGCCTTTGGTCTGCCCATGGGGGGAGACCTTGAATATGCCGATGAGGTTACCCTTGCCCGGGCCTTAGAAGGTCGTCGTGAACTGGAGTAAGCAAACTTCAGGCTTTTGGGAGCTTTTGGGGATGAGAGACACCCCCAAAACAAACAGCAAAAAGGGGCCGGTTCTTCCAGCCCCTTTTTGCTGTTTTTGAGCGAATCCTGCGAAACGCTTAAGCCAACTTCTGACGGACAAAGGCAACCACTTGGCCGAGCTGCTTCTTGAGCGTGGCAACTTCCGCTTCCAGAGATTGGATACGAGCATTGAGCGCAGCCACTTCCTCTGAACCAACGCCACCACCTGCCGCAGCAGGGGCCGCAGCGGGGGCTGTGTTAGGACGCTTGCGTGCCTTCATCATGGCCGCCTTAATGGCCTGCATGAGTTCATCCTTCTCAAAGGGCTTCTCGATGAACTCAAAGTACTCAAAGGGTTCCGGCAACTTCTCTGTCACCTCTTCCTTGCGACCCGACATCACCACGAGGGGGATCGACTGAAGGGAACCATCAGCCTGAATATTCTGGAAAACCTCCCAGCCATTCATCTTCGGCAGCAGAAAGTCCAACATGATCAATGTGGGACGCTCTTCGCGAATCAGGCGTAGCCCCTCTAGACCATCTTTCGCTTCGAGAATGTCAAAATTTCCTGTCGGGAGCATGTCCTGCACCCGCATCCGAATGACCTTACTGTCATCGATGACCAGAATTTTATGAGATGCCACGGCTACTTCCTACCTTATCTGTGAGCTGTTTTTGATTGTCTAGCCAATTTGCACAATTCCCTAACCCAAGACTAGGGGCGATACTTTGGGATGGGGCTTTCCCTTAGATCGCTGCGGATGAATCCCTTTAGCATTGCCACAATCGTGGTGAAGTTCATCAAAAGATCCGACGGAAATCTTTGTGGTGGCTTCAAAAACGACGGCGCCACGGGGCTCTGCCGCTACGATAGCATAGCAATTTCAGGGATACTATTTTGACCGAGACTAACGTATTTCCCGAGACCTTCCACGCCAATGATTACGCGCAGAATTCCTCACACAATGTAGAAGACCCCAGCAACCGCATTAACCGATCCCTCCCTAAAAGGTAAGGAACAAATACGGTTCTGACCCCGACACGCGATCGCACAACCAGCGGGGATGATCTCCCCTCAGGCCACAACCCACGCACCTTAGGTTCTAAGTATTCCCTCTTGAGCGAAAATTAGCATCGTTTTCGATCACAGCGATTCGGCCCCAACCCTGACTCCAGCCTTAGAAAATACGACGCCATCCCAGCATCAACCGAGCCGCAGCTCCCATCCTCTCTAACCCTTTTACTCCCTCAAAAAATCCTCACCATGACCGCCGTGCCATCTCCTAGCCAGTCCAATCCTTCCCCATCTGACCAGCGCTCGACGAATCGTACTGCACGAGAGGAGAACGCGACCGGCGCAATGCCCAAATGGCTCAAGCGTCCCATTGGCAAGGCCAGTGAACTCTCCCAGGTGCAGCGCATCATCAAACAGCGCCAGATTCATACCATCTGCGAAGAGGGACGCTGTCCCAACCGGGGAGAGTGCTACGCCCAGGGAACCGCCTCCTTTCTATTAATGGGGCCAACCTGCACACGCTCCTGCGGTTTTTGTCAGGTGGACAAGGGCCATGCGCCCATGCCTCTGGATCCCCAGGAGCCGGAGAAAGTTGCGGAGTCCATCGAGCTGCTGAATCTGCGCTACGTGGTGCTGACTTCGGTAACCCGTGATGACCTAGACGATCAGGGAGCGGGATGGTTCGTGCAAACGATGGACGCCATCCGCCGCCGCCGTCCAGCAACTCAAATTGAAGTACTGACACCGGATTTCTGGGGAGGAGAACCCGATGCGGCAAAAGCAGACGCGATTCAGCACGATCGCATTGCCACCGTCGTAAACGCCTCACCCACCTGCTACAACCACAACATCGAAACGGTGGAGCGACTCCAGGGCCGCGTGCGTCGGGGAGCCAAATACGGGCGATCGCTGCGCGTGCTTGAAACGGTCAAACAGCTCAATCCTGACATCCCCACGAAGTCAGGCATTATGTTGGGCCATGGCGAGAGCCGCGAGGAAATCATCGCCACGCTTAAGGACCTGCGCCAGTCCCACTGCGATCGCGTCACGCTGGGTCAATATATGAGGCCTTCTCTAGAACACCTACCTGTGATTAAATACTGGACGCCTGAAGAATTCGACGAGATTGGGGCGATCGCCCACGAACTGGGCTTTGCCCATGTCCGTTCAGGCCCCCTGGTCCGCAGCTCTTACCACGCCGGCGAAGAAGCGTGATGGGTGAGGCCCCCTAGCCCAGTGGGAAATAAGCGCTGAAGGGCAAGACCCTCCTCAGGGTTCCTACCCCCACGCACCTGCGCCCAACAGAGCGGCTCACTTCCCCTCAGATAAAGAGGGGGTGATCCCCCCCAGAAATTACTGAAAAAATCCATCGTACAAATTTGCGTACTCCTCCCATGGAACTTGAGGCCGGTTCTAGGGTGGAGTTTCTTTTTTTAAGGAAAGATACGGACAAAATGAGCCAATTATTTGTCTCTCATGAAAATATAAAAACAAAATTAAATCAACGTATCACGAAGATGGGTGCTTTAACGGATTAGTTTGCCTTCCGGAAAGAACTATAAATACAGACACCGGCCCCGAGAGGGGCAAACACCTCCAGGGGACAGACGCAGACGGGCTCCCACCCCCTACGCTGAATCCACGACTGAAAGGCAATTTTCCGTCGCATCTCCCGGAGTCTTACCTTGCTTTAGCAGCAAATCCCCCTTGTGCAATATTCGTGGTTCTCTACACCGGAGAAATTTTATCTATGGAAGTCGCAGTTGCAGCGATCGCGCTCATCACTATCTTTTGTGGCAAGTCCATTTGTTTAGAGGATTCTTCCTCGAAACTCAAGCTCAACGCCCAAAAGAGCAAGCATTTGGATGAAATGCGCGAGTACATGGAATATATGGTCCTGGAGGAGCAGCTTTCCCAAGCCGGTAGCTCCAGACAACGCCAATAGCGCTCCACGCTAATAGGTCTCCACCGCTCGGCATAAGAACGAAGGGGGCGTCATCCAGACGCATCGTCCCCTGTTTATTCACTCCCATCGCTTAAAGCAGTCTTTTTAGACGATCTGCTCCTTGGCTCCATCTGTTCGTTTTTATTTTTTTTGTTAATTACCTGAGGTGATGTCTTAACGAATCCAACGCTTCATCAGTGAAGCAATATCTCTTGAAACAATGGCATTTTAAGCTGGGGAGAGGTCCCCGGTAGACAAGCTGGGGAGAGGTTCCCAGCTTTTTTCTTGCCGTTTTTTAGCCCCATGCCCTAGGCAGAATTAGGCAAGATGTAAAACACAGGAAGGCCGCAGTATTGCGTAACTTTTGTCGAGGTTTTCGATAAGCTTCGATAAAGACTCCGGGGTCCTGACTAGCCTGTAGAACAGTTGCCTAGGTAGTTTCCAGAACGGAGCCAAGGTCCATGGGTATTGCGATTCCAGCAATGATTTTGATTATTCTGATTTGCAGCAATGGAGTTCTCAATGATGATGCTTCAGAAAAGTAGACTGCAAAGCTCTTGGGATGGGTTCTAAGGAATCACTTCATCAATAGAGGCAAGATCCGTCATCATCCAATCCGACGCCAAGGCACTGCCTGGGTTTGCCCCTGCCCGCCCGCAGCGTTGAGAAAAAGGGCAGCGATCGCATTGCCCCTGGGAAACGTCCACTTGGGGCAACGGTATGCCTTCTGCATAGTCCGATAGCCAGCGTTCCAGGCGTTCCAGGGCCTGGCTCAACCGTCGGTGAACCGCTTGGTGCTGGCCCTCACTGTAGGGAAAAAGAAGCGACTGGGGCTGATAGTGCGTCCCTGCCTGTAAAGCTCCTTGCGGGCCTTTTTCTTCCAAATGCCCTCCCCTGACAAACCAGTAGGTCATGGAAACCTGCTCAGGCGAGTAATCACTGGTCTGCACGAGGCTGTAGCAGTAAAGGCGAGTTTGCCAGTGCTCGGCCAGCCAGCGAGCATTCTGGGGCTGAGGGTAGGTTTTCCAGTCAATGATTTGTGCTTGGTGGGGCTCTGTCAGCAGCAGGTCATAAATAACGCTGAAACTGTGGCCCGCGAAGGTAAAGCTGCGCAGGTGCTCGCTGGAACGCTGTACAGACGGGGCGTCCGGCAGAAGTCGTTCATCCACGAATTCTGACACCACCGAGCCTGCATCGAAGAGCTGAGGTGCAGTGGTCTGGAGCGATCGCACCGCGACTTGAAACGCCCGATCTCCCGACAGCAGGTGTTCCACAGGCAGACCCATTTGCTGCTGCTGCATCAAAAGATGGAAGCGATCGCCCCAGGCCATACTGGCCTGCTGCTCCGACGAGGGCAACGCCGCCAACTGCTCCAACACCACATGCTGAAATTTCCGGGGGCAGGTATCGAGGAGCGTGAGTTGTCCTTGGGAGAGGCGCAGCACAGCGGCGACGGTTCAAGGAACCGCAGAGGATGACTCCGTAATTTTGACATTCAAGACGTTCACATGATGATTTTTGTGCTTCCATCATCAAGTTTGTCGTTCTGCAAAGGTGTGGAAATTTTTCTGACAACTTACCGGATAGAGCCACGGTTCCGAATCGGAATTGTTAGGTTGATGTCACCTCAGCCGTTCCTGTAATACAACCTAAAACTATGGCATTCCGGCTGGCATCAGCAGTGACGTTGTGGTTCAAAAGCATTCCTTGAGATTGTGAATTGCATCCCGTCTTGCATCTACAACCGTTCTTTCATTTACTCCCTTGAGATGGAGGGCGTATCATGCCACCAATCCCCATAATTTTTGCCATCGCTTTTGTTCTTGCGACTATCACGCTGCGCTCGAACCAAGTACAAGCCTCACCGAATCCCCCAAAGGAGGATACGGCAGATCTGATAGCGCGGGCATTGGAAAACTACTTGAAAGAGAAGAAACCGAATACATAGCGATTGATTCCCAATCTTCCACGTGCGTCAACCCCATCCCCATCGAGCCGCGATCGCCCTCGGTAGCAACCTCGGTGATTCCCTAGCAACCCTGGTTTCTGCCTGCGATCGCCTCCAGGCCCATCCTCAGATTGCGCTCAAACAGCGGTCATCGTTCTATCGAACCAAGCCGATCGGTCCACCACAGCCGGATTACATCAATGGCTGCGTTGTGGTTGAAACGGAACTGACAGCGATCGCCCTGCTGGATGAATTGCTGGCGATCGAGCAGGTCTTTGGGCGAGAACGCTTGGAGCATTGGGGTCCAAGAACACTGGACCTAGATCTTCTGCTCTACGACAACGCAATCATCAACCATCCCCGTCTGCACGTGCCTCACCCCCGCATGGCAGAGCGGGGCTTTGTTCTGGTGCCACTCGCAGAAATTGCGCCGACTTGGCGCCATCCCATCCTCCAACGCCCCATAGCAGACCTCCAGCAAGCGCTAAACTGTGCGGAGATAAAAGCGCTGTAAGGCTTGCCCCTATGTCTTTTGATTCTGGTCCTGCTGATTCTGGTCCTGCTGATTCTTCCGATTTCACCGCTGCTCCCCAAGCCTCAACCCCAGCCAAGCTGCTGAAGCAGAAGCTGCTCTACAAGGGTCGCAAGTTTGACTTCGAGGTCAGTGACTTGGAGCTACCCAATGGCGTGAAAACAGAAGGGCAGTATATTCGCCACCCCGGCGGCGCACTGGCCGTCCCCGTGACAGCAGACGGTCGGCTGATCGTGATCCGTCAATATCGTTTTGCAACCCAGGGATGGCTGCTGGAGTTCCCGGCGGGAACGTTAGAAATTGGCGAGGACCCCGAAACAGCAGTGCGTCGAGAAATCCAGGAAGAGACGGGCTACCGTGCGAACACCTGGCAAAAGCTAGGGGAGTTTTTCCTGGCACCGGGCTACTCCGATGAAGTCATTTATGCCTATCTCGCCCAGGATTTGGAAAAGCTGGAAACCCCTCCGGCCCAGGACGAAGACGAAGACATCGAAGTTCTATACATGACCCCACCAGAACTGGAGGCGGTACTGCGATCAGGGCAAAGCATTGACTCTCGCATTGTCACGGCCTACTGGATGGCCAAGCCCTATCTATCCCTATGATCTTTTCCTCGATTCTGGCTTCTGTTCTCGCATTGCCCCTCGCCGACGCTCCGGTATTGACTCCTCCCCTGCAGCTCGCAGTATCGGTTTCAGCCGAGGATGCGGACGATCCGCGCTATATCGTTCCAGCGGGCGAGCAGTACACCGGGGTCGTCCTGCTAGAAATTGAAGCGGATGAGGTCTGTACTGGAGCACTACTGCCGAGCCATCGCCACATCCTGTCCGCAGCCCACTGCTTTGAGCGCAATGCCGAGGGAAGCGATCGCCCCACGCGCAACCCCGATCCCGATCAGGTGACCGTCGTCTTCTTCCTCCCAGGGGAGGAGATTGCCCTGGATGTAAGCCGTGTGATCATGCATCCCGACTGGCGTAAC
>CALIJJ010000126.1 GCA_938017515.1 uncultured Pseudanabaenaceae cyanobacterium | reverse complement strand
ACGCCGTGACCTTCCTTGATATGGGGCGAAATTGACTTCAGAAATGACACCGCCGTGCCACAGCCGACATCGAGCAGGCGAGCATCGCGAGGGATGTGGGGTTGGACCTTGCGCAGACGCAGATTCCTGAGGATGGGTTCGAGAATGGGTTCTTGTGCCATAGCCCTAGATCCTAATTCAAGATGCGTACTGATCCTGCCCCTGCGGTTCAAGCAGTGCTGACTGTTGATTCTGTCGATCAGATTTGTCGCTCAGACTGGCCAATCCCACGCGGCAGGTGCCCGATCGCATTTTGGAAACCTTTCGCGATCGCCTCTAGCCTCCCGCCAGTGACCCAAGCCAGGATTGATATATTGGAGAAGTGATTGGCTTCGGCAATTCCCTCCCTAACTATGGCAACCGCGCTCCAACAGCCCATACAGCCCATTAACCCGCTGCCCAAGCCCGTGAGCTTTGAGCAGTTTATTGATTGGTATCCAGAAGATTCGGAATATCGCTACGAGCTGCACCATGGAGTGATCGTTCAGATGCCCAAGCCCAGGGGAAAGCATTCAGAAGTTGCTGGATTGAACCACGATGAGCTAGCCTTCGAAATCCGCCGAATGGGCTACCCTTTCTTGATTCCGCGTGAGTGCATTGTCAAGCCCAGCGATGACCTGGGCTATGAGCCCGACGTTATTGTTCTGGACAAATCTACCCTGGCAACTGAAGCACTTTGGGAGCGGGCTTCTACCGTGCAGAACGGCTCCTCGATCAAGCTGGTGATTGAAGTGGTCTCAACCAACTGGCAAGACGATTACGAGGTGAAGTTGACCGCTTACGAAGCCATGGGGATTCCAGAATATTGGATTCTCGACTACGCGGCGTTTGGTGGCGTGCGGCATTTGGGCAGGCCCAAGCAACCAACCCTAACGGTCTGCAGTTTGATTGATGGAGAGTATGAAGTCACCCAATTTCGGGATTCAGATCGAGTCGGGTCGCTGATTTTTCCGGAACTTTCACTAACGGCAGAACAGCTTTTAGGCTTGGGAGCATGATTGCATCAACTCAAGCGAGGCGTAGGTTGGGAGAAGCAACGCGGAACCCAACAGCTAAAAACAAAGCCTAATACTGATTAGGTATCACTTACCCCATGGAGCTACCTACGCAACTATGAGTGTGAGACAAAAGTAATCATCCCGACAATACTGCTGGCTTTTGTCAGACCTACGATCAGCCTGGGGAATACGCAGCCGCTTCCACTGCCTGCTTGGTGGTCCGTAACGCATTCGGAACCAATATTGATAAAGACAGAGTCGTGCAGCTCAGGCTGCTGTTGGAACCATTGAATCATTCCTCGCCACGGCAATAAAGGATCCTGATTATCGTTATCCCCAGGCACACACGAGATAACTGTGTCCCACCAATTACCCCGCTCCTCCAAAGGCTCTACTTCAATCTCAACAAGCGGATAGATGGTATTCGAAAAAGCAGATCGTATGACCTGATCTGTAATTTTTTCAATCGAAGTATCACGATTAGCCACAATGTAAAACGGATGAAATCTATGCGTTCCTTCATCATCTGTCATTACTTGCCCTGCCATGGTCTCAGCCGCTTCCTGGGCTAGTTGCTGGCATCGCTCAATTTCAGAAGAATCATGATCGTGCTTCAGATTCTCTCCATAGCGACCAACCATACCGCAGGTATAGACTTCGACTTGGGTAGAAATGACATTCCACCTCCATTCCTGCTCATCAGGGGCAGGGGCCGCACCTCTCTTTCCAATACAGGTCCAGAGAATGTCCTGCTTGGCAGAGTTAGGTTGGCAGTGAGTAGGCATGGTTGGAAGAAATTGCGGCTAAATCGTTTGGGTGGCCCCAAAAATGCTGGGTTTCACTCCGTTGCACCCAGCCTACGAGCTAAATAAAACAAAAGCCAGCGTCGGCACAATTCCGGCCAACAGCGGCAGCCACTTCTGCCAAGACCGCCCCCAGCCCAACACCAACAGCAAAAACAAAAAGCCATCGGAATACACCCGCAGGTAGCCCACGAAATACCAAAGAATTGAGTCATTACTAATGACAAAGAGCAGACCGTAGAGACAAGCGCAAAACCAAATGACACGGTTTTTTGACGGGGCGTAGCGGGCTAGGGCGATCGCCATCCCAAACGCCACCAGCAACAACACAAACCCATAGGCCTCAAACACATTCTTCGGATTCAGGCCACCCGCCGCGATCGCCCCAAACTTGCGCAGTATCCCCGCAAAGGGCCAATCAAAAATACCGCCCACACCCAGATCACCCGTCGGCAACCCCAAAGTCGCCACATAACCATTCCAGCCCAGCGGCAACGTCACAAACACCAACAACGCACCGAGCTGTTTCCAATCACGCTTGAGCAAACAATCCAGCGCCATCGCAAACCAGGCCACCAGCATCGTTTCTCGGGTCAGACAGGCCGCCGCGATCGCCACCCCCACCCACAGTTCCCGTTGGCTGCTCCACTTACCGGATAAACGCCGCACCCGATAGCAACAAATCGCCACCACCATCAGCGTACTGCTGAGCAAATCCGCCGTGGAAAACGCCAGCGTGATCCAAATCCCCGGAATGCAGAGCAGCAGCAGCGGATGCCAGCTCGGTTCCGTCTTTGCTTGAGCTGTATCAGATGCTTGAGCTATATCGAAGGCTTGGGATTGCCGAAAGCTCCAGGCCAGAGCGATCGCCATCACCGGCACACACACCGCATTGATCGCCACCATCACCGCCGGAATCCAAGCTCGATGCCCCAAGGCCAACAGATGTCCCAGCAACGGATAAAGAATGCGACGATAGCGATAGGGCGGATTATCCAACGCCGCGATCGTACCCGGATCTTGCAACAGTGGGTCAAAGGCAATGCTGAGGAACTGCTGACCGTCGTAGCCCAACTCCCCCTTAGCAATCAGTGCCTTATCCACATCCAGGTAGGGCGAAAAGGGCAGGACATCGCCAATGCGAAAGAAGCCCGTGATATGGCCCTGAAACTTGACCCAGTAGAAAAAACTGAGGAATACCAGGGTGACCGCAGAGGCGATCGCCCCCACCTGCCCAAGGGATAATCCCGGCGTTCTCCCCAGCGCATCCTGCTCCAATCGTTTTGTCTGCAATGTCCTGATCAATGCCCCATCGATGCTGGCCATGTTCCAGCCTATGTCACAATCGAATCGCCCCGCTCAGCATTCCTAATTGGTCACGCCATCGATGACTTCTGACGTCCCCGCTTCCACCTCGGCCAGCGAAAAATCGAAAACAGCTTTAGCAACCTACTGCGATCGCGAACCCTGGCAGTCGCTGGCGCTGTACCACCTATTCAAATGGTCGGTGGTGGCCCCCATGTTCTACGGCTACTTTCGGGGACGCATCGAAGGTCAGGAAAATGTGCCGAAAACAGGACCGTTTATCGCAGCCAGCAATCACGCCAGTGACTTTGATCCACCGCTGCTCTCCTGTTGCATGGGGCGACCCGTTGCCTTTATGGCCAAGGAATCGCTATTTAAGGTGCCGGTGTTAAAACAGGGCATTGAGCTGTACGGGGCCTATCCCGTCAGAAGAGGAATGAGCGATCGCCAAGCGCTCAAATCCGCCATGCAATTCCTGGAGCAGGGCTGGGGCGCAGGCATTTTCCTAGGCGGTACCCGCACTACCGATGGCCGCATTGCCAAGCCCATGGCCGGGGCGGCCTGGATCGCGGCCAAGATGCAGGTCCCGCTGGTGCCGGTCTGTCTCTGGGGCACCCAAAACATTACCGAGAAAGGTAAAGTGCGGCCCAAACCCGTGCCCATCACCGTGCGCATCGCCCCCCCCATCTCCCCGCCAGCATCAACCAAGCGAGACTTAGTCGATACCGTGACGCAGGACTGCACAGATGCGATTCACAAGCTGCATGATCTGGGCCGTTAACTGGGTCAAGACACCCTCCATCGAGCACCGACATCCCTTACGCTTTGGTTGGCGCTAATTCTGTTGACACTGTAGGAACTGTCCCGCCAACGGACACCATTCCGTTAACGCACGCTTAAAGTGTCGTTACAGCCACGCCTTTCCTGCCATGGTCCCCCTTACGCAACGCAACGCCCCCTCCCCGTCCCCTCCAGCCACTGCTTCGTCCTCTCGCAACGTAATGACCCACAGCGACGCCTCAGACCTCAAGATTTCCCCGTGGTTCTCTGCCCTTGTCTATTTCGTAGGCCGCTACATTCTGCTGCCGTTCTATTTCAAGCGGTTAGAAGTAGAGGGCCTGGAGCATGTGCCCAAGGATGGAGCCGTGATTTTTGCACCGATGCATCGGGCACGCTGGGATGCGTTTATGGTGCCCTACATCGGTGGCCGTTTGGCGACGGGGCGAGACCTGCATTTCATGGTGACCTCCGATGAGATGAAGGGGATTCAGGGGTGGGCCATTCGCATGATGGGCGGTTTTGAGGTGGATACCACCAAGCCAAGCCTGGCCAGCATTCGCACGGGGGTCGGTCTGCTGCGCAGTAAGCGCGTCATGGTGGTCTTCCCGGAGGGCAATATTTTCAAGGACCGCGAGGTCCATCCCCTCAAGGGCGGGCTGGCACGGATGGCACTCCAGGCTTCCAAGGGCGGCAAGGTGAATGTGCAGGTGGTGCCGGTGGGACTCTATTACGATCAGCAGCCCGATGTGCCTTGGGGAACAACGGCGAAAATCTGTGTGGGTAAGCCGCTGGAGACCAAGGATTATGGGTCACTTTCGAGCAAGGCGGGTGCCAAGCAATTGATGGAGGATTTAACGCGATCGCTCCACACCATCCAAAGCCGCTTCCTACTTCCCCAAGCCTCTTGCCCAGATCAGCCCTCAAACTAAAGCCGTTCCTCAAGGTCACATGGCGTTTTTTCGCATGACGTTTTGAGGTTGAGGGGTAACCCTTCAAGGTTGCGAAGACAACAATCCTGGACTCTAACGAGTCTGGACTCTCCCCCAATGAACATGCATCTAAACCGTTAGACCCCCAGCGTCATCTGCCAAATTTTCAGCGTACCTGTATGGGTTGTGGCATAGTCTTTGACCTGGAGCAACCAGCGACCCTGGGCTGGTTTTTGCAGGACTCGCTTTAGCAACGGTGTGTTGGACACATCAAAGGTGGTCTGTAGGCTCGTGCGTCGTCCCAAAATGCGGCTTTGCAGCAGAATTGTTTCTTGGCTGGGGCTCACCAAACACAGCTCGATATCTCCCAAATAACCATGCTCTAGATCCACTTGGACAACGAGCGTCTTCAGGAGGCCACTCTGCTGGACCTGGACAGCACTTTCAGTGATGCGGCTGTCGCCAATGGCCACCGCGCCTCCACTCTTCACCGTCACCTGCTGTTGGGGCTTCGTGGAACCAGGAACCGTCGCCTGCACTGACTTAACCGCTTGGAAGGCATTGACCTTGCCGTAGCCAAACCAGCGGGAATGCCCATTGGCCTCGTAGGTACCAAAATTGACGTTGAACTGAGGATCTGGATCGCGATCGATAATCTTGTCCGCAGTCTGCTGCAAAATTTGCTTCACCTGGGCCACAGTCAGATTCGGATTCACCGACAGCATCAGGGCCACCACACCAGCCACCACCGGGCAAGCCGATGATGTCCCGCCAAAAACATCGGTGAAGCTATCGCGGCTGTAGCCTGCGGTGCCGGTGCGATCCGTTGTAATGACCGCAGCTCCAGGCAAGCGTCGGTTGTACTTGGGCGGCACCTCAATGAAGCCCGTCTCCTCAAGCCAAATGGCGGGGGGGGCATTGTTGCTGGGCGCACAGATAAATAGCTCATCGCCCCAATTACTGTAGGCAGCTTTTTTATTCTGGCTCGTACAAGCTCCCACAGTAATCACATCCGGGTGGACCGCATAGCCGTTCAGCCAGGTGGTGACTCCAGTGAGGACATCGCGCGGCCAGCCCTGCTCCTGCACCGTGCTGTTGAGCGGACGGTTGAAGTTGCCCGCTGCAAACAGAATCACACAGCCCTTGCCATTCCGTCCCTGGGTGGCCGCCCGGTTCATCGCCGCCCGCTGGCGTAGGGACAACGGGAAGCGCACCGCTCCGGCTCCCCAACTACAGCAAATCACCCAGGCCCCTTGGGTTCTGGCCCAGTCGAAGACCGCCTCCACCGAGGCATCATCCAAAAATCCCGTGGTGCGAATGGGCATCATGGCACAGCCCGGAGCGACCCCCACGACGCCCTGGCCGTTTTCTTCCGCCACAGCCACCCCTGCCACCGCCGTACCGTGGTTGTCGTTCTCACTGGAGGGCTGCGGCGTAAAGTCCTTGTCAAACAGGTCTCGAGGGGCAACGATTTTGCCCATGCCCTGGAAGTCGGGGTGGCTGATGTCAATGGCATCGTCAGCGACAGCAATGACCACGGAGCGATCGCCCCGTGTAATATCCCAAGCCTTCTCCACATGAATATGGGAATTGACGCTAAGCTCCGTCCCCCCCGCATGGTGTAGATACCACTGGCGACTGTACAGACTGTCCGTGGGCCGATAACTCGACTGACTCGGCACAATCACATTGGGCTCCGCCAACAGCACCTCAGGTCGGGCCATGAGGTGGTTGGCCAGCTTGACTGGATTCTCCTGGGCCGCCTTGGTGACACGGAACAGGTGGGTATTTTCAAGACCGTCGATCGCCCGGTCATGGACTAATCCCAGGGGACGCATCAGCGCCGCCAGCAGCGCTTCTCCCAAAGGCTCGGCAAACTCGACTGTGATTTCATCCGTCAGGTAGACCTTGGCTCGGGGGTCGTTGTAAAGCTCATAGACATGGCTGACGTATTGGGTCACCGCCGATTGGCGGGCCCGGGTCATGGCCTCCTCAAGGGCTGTTTCAGGGACCTGCACCGCCTGAAGCTGGTTCGGTAAATCACGACGCTCCAACACCGGCAGGGTCGTCCACAGGGCATCAGCAGGGGCCGCACCACGGACTGAAAGCGAGGCGGCGGGGCTCATGGCCTGGGCAATGAGGCGAACCGTGAAGCGATCGCGAGACTTCAGCAGCACCAGCTCCTCACCGCCCCGCTGCAAAATCACGCCCTCTCGTCCCTGGGGCACACCACCGAAGGGAGAACTGCGATCGCTCCCAGTATTTCCGCCATCAGCGACATCATCGGAAGCCGTCACAATGGGCTCAACCCGCTGAAACCGGGCATTTGCCTGGGCATTGTTGGTCGAGGCGTTGGTCGAGGGAGATTGCCCATTCCAGGGGGAGGGGGTTGCAGCGGAGGGGTCAGAAGCGGAAGACATAGACGGTATAAAATAGCTTGACGATCTGAGCTGAATCAGACTAGAACCCTAGCCATCTCGGAAACATCTGAGCGTTGACCAAAGTCTAGCTGACAAGATCTCGATTCGTTTCAAGATTGATTCGTCTGCAGACCTTGTTCGCTGACTCAGCGGCTTAAGGTTCGCCCCCAGCGTTCGACCTAAAGTTTGAACAAGCGTTTGCGCCAAAGGCTTAATACAAGCACTTGATACAATCGCTTTATTCAGGGGTCTGACGACCTTTGGGGTGATTTCCCGGACAATTCATTTCCTATTGCATTTCATCTGCACTATGCCTCCTGTTCCTAAATTTGTCCTCCGTTATTGCGCGATTTTTTCTCTCGCCTCCGCAGTAACCACCTTTCAGCCTGCCCAGGCTCAGACCCAACCCATTCAGGACTCTCAGACTCCCACTTCTCAGGCTCAGGAGACCAGCATCCGCACTGAGGCTCCACAACTGGCACAAATTCCCGAGGGCGATCTGCGCCCGCTGGCCCAGGGCAACAGCCTCCTCAGTGTTGAAGGGGGGCGCCGTCTCATGGCCGAGGCCAACGACGCGGTGAGCGCCCAGGACTACAACATGGCGGCAGAAAAGCTCAAGAGTGCTCGCCAGGTTTTTAATCAGGTTTCCAATTTCTATGGTGACCTAGCAGCGGCGTTCACGGGCATCGATAGCCGAGTCTCCGCAGAGCAGCGCGACAAGGCCGTCGAAGCCGCTCAAATGCGTGACGAGGCGACCTACCAGCTTGCCCTCGTGCATCGTGCCAAGGACGAGCCAGACCTGGCAGTACCGCTCCTGGTCCAGATCATCCGCAGCCAAAACCCCACGCAAGACCTCGGCAAACGGGCCTACCAACAGCTCTTTGAACTGGGGTTTGTTAACGTGCAATATCCCCGTTCCTAGAAAGACATTGAAGGGAGCTGAGGGACATCAGCAGCAAACAAGCGGCAAAAACCGGACTTGTTGAGCCTCAGGGCTAGTCGCCTAGGTTGACTTGCACCAAGGAAACGTCGTCATTGAAGTTGGGCGACGAATTGAGCGATCGCAGGCGTTCTAGAATGCCTGCGATTTCGCATTGATTGGACGAATCTTGGCAGCAGGTGGTTTGCAACATCTCGATGAAGGGCTCTAGGCCCCAAACCGTGCCATCGGGTTGGAGAATCTCATAGATGCCATCGCTAAAGATGTAGAGCTGGCTGGGATGCTCAACGATGTGACTGTGGCTCACAAACTGGGCCTCAGGAAAGAGTCCAATGGGAAAACCAGGCGTTTTCAGTCGTACCACCTGACAACCGTCAGCATCGCTGGAATTGGGTTTCGACAGGAGGAGTGCCGGGGGGTGGCCCGCACTGGCATAGCGCAGTTGGCGATCGCTGCGGCTATAAATCCCGTACCAGAGCGTAAAGTACTTGTCCCCCTGGTTGTCCATCTGAAAAATTCGATTCAGTGCCGTGAGCACCTGGTGGGGCTGATGGAAATCAACGCCGTTGAGGGAGCGCGATCGAAGCAGGTTCAAAATCGACACTGAGGGCAGCGCGGCCCCCAGACCATGGCCGGACATATCCAGTAAAAACATCACTAGATGGTTCGCCGTGACCCAGCTATAGTCAAAACAATCGCCGCCCAACTGCCGCGACGGAATAAAGCAAGAATCGATCGCCAGGGGTTGGGTCATGGGCTTGGGCAGCAGCGACTGAACATAGTCACTCGCTTCAGATAGTTCCGTCTCCATCTGCTGCTTTTGGGCCCGCAAGTCCTGAGTCAGCTGATGCAAGCGCAGGGCCGCTCTGACCCTTGCCTTCAGCTCAGCCAACTCAATGGGCTTGGCCAAGAAATCATCGGCACCGCTATCCAGACCACGAACGCGATCGTTGATGGAACGTTTGGACGTCAACAAAATAAAAAACGTCGTCGCCAACCGAGGATCCGCCTTGATCCGACGACAAAGCTGCAGCCCATCCATCAGGGGCATCATCCAGTCGCAAATAATCAACGCAGGCGGACGTTGCTGTGCCTGTACAAGTCCATCACAACCATTGCTCGCAAGCGAGATCTGATGTCCCTGCTGCACTAATGTTCGTTTTAACACCAGCTGAATCGCTGGATCGTCATCCACTACGAGAATATTCGCCATCGCTTCGGCGACCTCAGCCTAGACCAGCACAGCCCCACGAACAGATGCAGGGCGAGCACTCGCTTAATGTGCTCCTGTTTAGCCTAGTGCAAGATGGGACTCGTGAGGGACGGGTATCCTAGGGAAGGAGAAGTGGCTTAAACCGGAGTCTTCCCTGCGTAAGTCATAATCCGAAAGCCCACCTGACAACTCCTTTAGTAAGATAGAGCCTTGCCTAGGTTCAATTGTCAGGCTCAATTGGGTGCATCACACTTAAGTTCGTGTGCTTGTTGTCTCCTTACTGATCTCGGTGTCCCACGACATTTCTTCTCAAGATCGTTCATCCCGTCGGATTTCTCTGCGTGTGTCTTCCCGTGTCCAGGCCCTCGCAAATGTCCTCTCATGGTTTGACCAACTCTCCTCTGCCTTCGTTAATCAGGAAGATTGGGAGCAATGCCGCATTGCCCTAGCCGAGGGTTTTACCAATGCCGTAAAGCATGCCCACGGTCACCTCTCCCCTGAAACGCCCATTGACCTCACAGCCATTTGCGAAGGGGCTGCGGTAGAAATTCAGATTTGGGATCAAGGTAAACCGTTTAATCTACAGCATTACTTGGAACGACTCTCTCCCCAAGGTCCTCGGGATGCAGAGAGCGGTCGCGGTATTCGTCTGATTCGCGAAATTGCTGACCATTTTCATTATGAACGCACCCCTGATGGGCGTAACTGCCTACACATTGCAAAACGGTTGAGCCCGAGAAAAACCCGCGAAACCTTGGTCTCCCCTCCCTCCTAGCAGTGCTGGCCAACCTGGCCCCCTACAGGTCTTTTGTTTGCTGGATATCGCCTAAGCCGTTGTCTAACCTTGGATAGGCAGGGGAGGGCGGTGGCATGGCGACGATCGGGGCAAGACACCTGCCTCCGTCACGAAGGCAGCAGCACGTTCAGCGATCGCGTCCCAGTTCTGCTGCTCCACCCAAGCCCGGGGGAATAGGGAGCCCCCAATACAGAGCGCGATCGCCCCGGCCTGAAGCAGCGACGCAGTATTGTCTAACGAAATCCCCCCCGTCGGCACCAGCGGCAATGCTCCCATGGGCGTACACAGATTTTTTAGATAGGCCGCCCCGCCCATGGCTTGAATGGGAAACACCTTGACGGCAGTGGCCCCAAGTTGCCAAGCCTGCCAGATTTCATTTGGCGTCAGTGCGCCCGCCACAAAAGGAATGCCGCGTCGAAAGGCCCGCTCAATCACCAGCGCCTCTGTCACCGGACTAAAGCAAAATTGAGCCCCGGCGGCGGCGGCATCCTGGAAAGCATCAAGACCCATGACCGTGCCAGCCCCCACCTGGGCCTGGGGCCAGCGAGCCCTGAGTTGTTCAATCAACCAGTAGGGTTGAGTGCTGGTGAGCGTCACTTCCAAGAGTTCAATGCCCCCCGCGATCGCCGCATCAGCCATGGCCAACCCAGCGGCTGTGGTCGGGGCATGAATCACTGCCACAATCCGACATTGCCGAAGCCGCTCCCGCCAAGCAACAGCCCAGGGTGCAGCGGGATGTAGCAGCTCTGGCGAGCGGCGGTGAGGCGAACGATGGTGAAGAGACTGTTGGTTTGTTGAGGACAATTCGTTCAAGGGCGTCGAGGAAGAAGCGATAGAAACATCCCATAGCGCCCAATGAGCGTCCTGGCACTCAGCCACATCTGGGACATATCTGGGACATATCGGGAATGTATCTGGGGCAATGCGGGCAAGACCAAGCCGCAATGGGCGAAAAAAAAGAGTGGTCCGAAGACCACTCCCATTATCGATTTTTACTGGTCAAAGTGTGTAATACACCGAGCGTTGGTTGACGGAACGTTACCGTCCCGCCCACCGACAGTCACGCTAGGCAATCACCGCCATCTTCACTTCGTTGGTCGTCAGCAGCTCTTGTAGCTCTTCAGAATCAACGGTTTCCTTGTCAATCAACATGTCAGCCAGCTTGTCGAGAACCGCGCGGTTACCCACCAGCACGTCCTTACAGCGCTCATAGGCCTGGTCCACAAGCTTACGAACCTCTTCATCGATGGCAGAGGCTGTCTCTTCGGAGAAATCGCGCTCGGAAGCAATGTCGCGGCCGAGGAACATGTTGCCCTGCTGGCGGCCCAGGGCCACAGGACCGAGGCGCTCGCTCATGCCAAAACGAGTAATCATTTGGCGGGCCACACGGGCCACTTGCTGGAGGTCATTGGAAGCACCCGTGGTGACTTCCTCTTCGCCGAAGATAATCTCCTCAGCAACGCGCCCTCCCAGAGCAACCGCCATCTGGTTACGCAGATAGGCGCGGGAGTAGAGACCAGACTCCATGCGGTCTTCGCTAGGCGTAAACCAGGTCAGGCCACCAGCACGACCACGGGGGATGATGCTGATTTTCTGTACGGGGTCATAGTCAGGCATCAGTGCACCAACAAGGGCATGACCGGCCTCGTGGTAGGCCACAAGCTCTTTACGCTTCTGGCTCATGACACGGTCTTTCTTCTCAGGACCCGCCAAGACGCGGTCGATGGCGTCGTTAACTTCGTCCATGGAGACTTCGGTCAAATTGCGACGAGCGGCCAGGATGGCAGCTTCGTTAAGCAGGTTCGAGAGATCCGCACCGGTGAAACCAGGGGTACGGCGAGCAATCTTCTCAAGGTCAACATCCTTCGCCAAGGTTTTGCCTCGGGCATGGACATTGAGGATTTCCAAACGACCGGAGTAGTCAGGACGATCCACCACCACCTGGCGATCGAAACGACCCGGACGCATCAGCGCGGAGTCCAACACATCAGGACGGTTGGTGGCTGCGATGATGATGATGCCGGTATTGCCTTCAAAACCATCCATCTCCGTCAGGAGCTGGTTAAGGGTTTGCTCACGCTCATCATTACCACCACCGAGGCCTGCACCCCGTTGGCGACCCACAGCATCAATCTCGTCGATAAAGACAATGCAAGGGGCGTTGGTCTTGGCTTGCTCAAACAGGTCGCGAACGCGGGAAGCACCCACCCCCACAAACATCTCAACAAACTCAGAACCAGAGATGGAGAAGAAGGGAACCCCTGCTTCACCCGCAACGGCCTTAGCCAACAACGTTTTGCCCGTACCAGGAGGGCCGACGAGCAGCACCCCCTTAGGAATCTTGGCACCGACCGCCGTGAAGCGCTCAGCGTTCTTCAGGAAGTCCACAACCTCAGTCAACTCAAGCTTGGCTTGCTCAATGCCCGCCACATCCCCGAAGGTGACCTGGGTTTGGGGTTCCATCTGAACCCGCGCCTTGGACTTGCCAAAATTCATCGCCTGACTGCCGGGGCCACTCTGGGCACGACGCAGGAGGAAGAACAGACCCACGAGCAGCAAGAAGGGCAGGAAGAAGCTACTTGCTGTCCGTAGCCACATGTTCTCTGCATTACCCGGCATGACCGCAATATCCACGCCATTGCTGGTCAGCTTGTCATCCAGAGAAGGGTCCGGGGGCAAGTTGACTTCAACTTTCTCGCTCGTCTTGAGCTTGACGGTCGCCTTGGAGCGATCGGGGCTGATCTGAATGCCAACCACTTCCTGCTTTTCAACGGCATTAATGAAGTCGCTGTAGCGCCAGCTCTCTTTACTTGCCTGGGGTGAACCATCCAGGAAAGAAGTGAGAAGCGCAACCACAACCAGCAATAAGAGGGCATAGAGCCCCACGTTTCTCCACCGCTTTTTCACCGGAGTTCTTCCTCCTCGTTTTATAAATCGGAGAGTCAGGGGTAAATCTGAATCTCTTGTTAACTAATCTTAACTCAGATTTCTAAAGGACGGGCCCGAGCCTTTAGATTCTGTCCTTAGGTCACCCGGCAAGTCTGGCGAAATCCAGCCCAGGCTTGAAGATTGAGACCATAGACCTCATTGGGGGAGGGCAGAGCCGTTTCCAACTGCTGGCTGGCATGGGCCAAATCCTGGAGTAATGCCTCCGACAGGGCATAGGGATCCGCGACGGGCTGATCAGCTTGGGCTGCAGTCATACGCGTCACACCGCCCGTCAGCAGAGCCTGAGTCAGCTCGAACGGTGAAGTACTAAACAGGGTGTACAGCTCCGTCAGACCCGGACGCTTCCCGAGACGAATCTCTCCCTGGGCCTGAATAGCCGGGGCCAAGGGGGCAACCAAATTGGTCGTGACCAGGGGCTTCCAGCGACCCTGGGGGTCAAATCCCATAACCACGGCATAGACGGGACGATCGCTCTCATTTTTGAGCTGGTAACGCAGGCGATCGCTCGACGCCAAGGACAGCAGACGAAAACGACTCTTCGGACTAACAGCCTGGGCCACCGAGGCACTGCCCCGCACCGTACTCGAAGCCGCCAAAACATCCCAGCGACTCTGGGCCGCAAGCTGGGTCGTCAGGCTGTTCTCCAAGAGCTGAAAGTTCTTGGCCGCTCGCAGGGTCTCCAGGTGGGGCTGCAATCGCTGTACCGCCGTCTTGATGGCTTCGGAAGAGGCGCCCAGGGTAGCTGGCAAGATCTCCCGCCCCAGGGTCAGCAAGCCATATTCACTGCCCGGTAAATCCAGTTTTTCCCCGTCATCAATGCTGTCGCTGACGCTATCAACAGCACCGTCAGCCGTTGTGGACGCCGCCGGGCGCATCTCCGGCGGAACCGAAGCCAGCAGGGTTTCAGACTGCTGGAGCACGCGACCAAAGACATAGTCCGCAGGATCATGCTTCATCGCCACAACGGTGACCCGTGGGATGGCGGAGAGAGCACTGGTGGCATCGACCCGTTCAATGCGATCGAGGCGTTTATCAATGGCGATCGCCAAATCAATCTGGCGCGGAATCACCCTCACCTGCTCCCGAACCAGAGCGCCAACCTGAGGCAAAGCGGGCTCCCCATTCCCCTGACGAAACAGCTTAGCTTGGGCATTCAAATCCGAACGCTGATCAATCTGAAGATAGCGAGCCTGAGATGGTGCTGGCGAGGAAAGCGTCACCGCGTCTGATTCAGGGGCTGAGGATGCAGGAGATCGCACCTCAGAGGCGTCTTCACCAACCACTTGTAAAATCGAGCCGGCCTCACAGTAGACCAGCGCTTGGGAAGACAGACCCCCCAGCCACAAATCAATGTCATTACTATTGCGAGCACTGACAACCGCTCCAGCGCCCCCCGATGCTTCTAGAGCATGCAAACCCGATTTCTCCAGGGCTCGTCCCGGCGCTGAAACCTCCAGGAGTTGAGGGGTTTGTACCATACTTAGCTCCCGGGAGAGACGCGTCATGGTTCCCGCCAAGACCTCTCGCCAGCTCGCCGCGGCATTCGCATGCCAGAGTTGCTGGCTCAGGGCATAGGTCATCAGCCCCACTCCTCCGGCTTGGGCTTCCACTTCCAAGGCAGCCTTCATCAGATCCGTCGCTTGCAGAACCACCCCCGCAGACTGAGACGCACTGGGCAAAAAGCCTCGGGATTTGAGCTGTTTCTGGAGGGCATTCTGGAGCGTTAACGTTTGTTCATCAAAGGGGGCTGGGGCTGGGCTAGGGCGCGATCGCAATCGCACGCCATCAGAGGCTGGACTCTCCTCGGGCAGTCGATAGCCCGTATCCAACACCGAGACGATGCGCTCTGTTGGTAACGCTCGCAGCAGCAACAAGAGCGTCGCCTCAGGCCAATCCGTAATCGCAATGGATTTTGAGGTAGCACAGCTGTCATAGAGCACGAGGCTACGCTGCATTTCTGCATCTGCCGTTGCCTGGACCGTGCTGCCATAGCCACTGAAGTGAAAAAAGACAGTGTCCTCGGCAGTCACTTGAGCGAGTAGATGCTCAATAAAGGCCGTTTGGAAGCCGCTGCGAGTGGCCTGCTTATTTTGTAGTGTGACGATGTTATCAGGCTCAAAGCCAAAGCGATGGATCAAAAGCTGGCGCTGGAGCGCTAAATCATTGATGCAGCCCATCAGTTCCGGACAGCTTTCGTGGTGGCTGTACTGATTGATACCCACCAAAAGCGCAAATTTCTTCCGGGCAGGGGCTGCTAGGGTCGCTGAGGATTGCTGCAGACGGCCCAAAATTTTGTGATCGAGTCCTTTACCTTCCAGTGCCCAAGCGGCGAGGGTCAAACCGGTGGTCTTGAGCAGCGATCGCCGCTTAAATCTCATTCTCAGTCCCCAGGGAGTTGCTGTTGATGGACCGTGACGTCAACGCCCCTCCATCCCCGAAAACTGGACATTGATTAGGGTCGATGCTGCACGCTTCCATCATACAAAACCATTCCCGCCTTCGTGGGGAGTACTGGACAACAGTTTGATGGATATTTCTTATAGATTTATTGCGCGATTGTCCGCAGTAAGAATTGAACGCCTCAATCCCAAAAGAAATGGCGCGACGGGGTCGCGCCATCAGCATTAGAAAATGCGTCGGGTTGCTAGGAAGTCTTCATGGCCCGAGCCAATTCAGCCGCAACCAAGGGACGAGAGAATTCCGGCGGCGGCATTTCACCACTGCGCAATAGGGCTCTCACCTTCGTACCCGATAGGTGGATCCGCTCTTCTCCGGTACTGGGGCTGGTCTTGCTCGTCGCCATGCCCTCAGTCCGCTTGCAGTAGAAGGCATGCTCGAACTTCATTGGCGTAATCCCCAGCTCACCGGGCTCAAACTCCTCGAAGATCTTCTGGGCATCGTAGGTACCGTAGTAGTCACCGACACCAGCATGGTCGCGGCCCACGATGAAGTGAGTACAGCCGTAGTTTTTACGAATCAGAGCATGGAAAATAGCTTCCCGAGGACCGGCATAACGCATAGCCGAGGGATTGATCGCCAGGATCACCCGCTCCTTGGGGAAATAATTCTCCATCATGATTTCGTAGCAGCGCATCCGCACGTCAGCAGGGATGTCGTCGCTCTTCGTGGCACCGACCAAGGGATGCAGGAAGAGGCCATCCACGGTCTCTAGCGCGCACTTGATGATGTATTCGTGGGCACGGTGGATGGGATTGCGAGTCTGGAAGCCAACAACGGTTTTCCAACCGCGATCGCGGAACTGAGCCCGAGACGCCGCTGGGTCAATCTGATAGGTAGGGAACAGCGGATGGGCATCGCGCTCTAGCAACCACACAGGACCTGCGAGATTAATTGCCCCCTGCTGGTAAATCACCGCCACACCGGGATGCTTCTCTTCATCGGTGCGATAGACGTTGGTGGCCTCGTGATTTTTGTTGTAGCGGTACTTCTGGGTGAGTTCCAGAACCCCCACAAAACGGCCCGATTCATCATCTAGACGCACCCACTCCCCTTCCTTCAGGGGCTCAGCGATGTCCTCACTCACTGAGAGGGTCACAGGCACCGACCAAGGCGTGCCATTTTCCAGACGCATGTCAGTGACAACGGTTTCGTAGTCCGCTTGCTCCATGAACCCCGTCAGTGGGCTAAAGCCACCGATGGCAATCATGACCAAATCTGACAAAGCCCGCTGGTCAAGCTGTACCCGGGGAAGGCTATCCGCCTTCTCCAAAAATTCCTTCGATTCTGCTTCCGTCGCCAAACGGTCAATTAGTTTACCGCCGTGGGGGGCAATGCCATCCGCATGCTGAGTCAAAATGACCCTCCTAATAGTGCGTCAAAAATACTGCGTCAAAATCCGTGTTTCATCCTATCTCGACAGGGTAACCAGGAAAACGCGTCCCCAACTCATGGACCATTCCTTCATCGGGTTGTGAAGTGCAGTTTCTTCCCAAAAATTCGATCAAGGCACAAAAAAAAGGAGCCCGAAGGCTCCCTAGAACAATGAAAAGCAAGGTGTATCAAGCGCTAAAGCATTTACGCTTCCTCAACGATGCCGTAGAAGACACCGCGAATCTTCACGTCCACAGCAGCTTTGCCGCCCATGTCCGTGTCAGAGGGCTGTACACATTCAAAGATGCCGCCAATCTCACCCGTGCTGTTGTCAACACGGTCTACCAGCAGTGCCATGTGGCCATCGCCGGAGATGAACTTCTTGACGTTCTCTTTGCGAATGGACTCGTCATCCGCCATGGAGGGGATGGCAACAGCACTGTCATAACCGGTGGTCAGACCACGGCCCTTGGGGTCCAAAAAGTTGGAGGTGCGGTAGGAGGGCACACGGTAGTCACCTTCGAAAGTGGTGGAGGTGTTGATGCTGTCCGAAGCTTCAGCGGTGGTCGCTTGCAGACCCTTCACAGTGAACAGGAAGGGGAATTCCTCACCGGCGGGCAGCAATACGGTGATGGCCTGGAAATCGATGCCACCCTTCTCGACGAAGGTGATGGTGCCATCGCTGTTGGTTTTCAGGTCGCCGAAAACTTCGTCCAAGCTAGACGTGTAACGGGTTAGAGACTTGCCCTCAACGAACTTGGAAGCAGCACGCTTGCTCACGGGTGCTTCCTTAACAAAGTACTCAGTCGGCTCAATACAGAGCGACGAAAGCTCATAGGATGCCCCTGACTCCAACGGAATAGAGCCACGAACCGTTTGGGAAACTTGGGGACACTTGTTCGCCAATCCCGTGTTGACGATATCGTCGTAGCTAACTCCCTTGGGAACAGCCAGAGCATTGCTGCCAAAAAGCGTCACGGCAGCCAAACAGAAGGCGCAGAAGGCCCCCAGAAAAGCGCGGTACCTCATATCTTTCCTCAAATATCTCGGTTTCAAGCCCTTAATGGCCCCTTGGGGGAGCCCCAAGCGAAGCCAGAAAATTGTTATGTAAATTTCAACAATTGTCTATGATTGCTGGGCATTTGGGTATGCCTCTACAGAATTCTACCGAAAGGTGACCCCTAGGGTAGGATTAGAAAGCTTTGTGTGCTAAAGCTTTTACCGATTCACTCTTTTATTTGCTGCGTTATCGATGAATTCTAAGGACGTCGCCCTACCGGCGGAATATGAGGCGATCGCAACCGCTGTCCGCGATCTCACCCAAAAACAGGACGGCGATGTCCACGGTCTACTGGCATCCTTGAGGCTCCTGGAAAAGCTTCACAGAGAAATTGAAGATGGCCCCTTTCGCCAGGCTCTCCCAACGAATCGCCAGGCTTTGTATGCCCTGCTGCGTGACATGGAACATGAAGGCGGCTGGCCCTACATCCCCAGACTACGCATCAAGCAAGTCATGCATTGGATTGAGGAACTGGAAGACAACGACGAAGATACCGTTGGATAGGCTGAGTGGATAGGGCGAGACCAAGGGTCGCAGGAGCGAGCGTGTCTAGAGCCGATGCAGCTTAAAGTTTCCCAGACTTGAAAGAAAGTCCTATGAAAAAGCGGAGGGTATACCACCCTCCGCTTTTTCATAGGACTGCTTGCCTAGGAACAGCAACGAAATCATTTCGCTCTTCTGTGGGGACGAACCGCGGCTCGTCCCCACCAAGCAAATGCCGGTGTTATTGAATTTTCATGCCCTAGCCTGAATGCATAGGTCAATGCTTAGACGAATCGCCGATGAACAGCAGCGTCAAGAGAAGCGCGCCACCGTCACTAGCCGCCAAAGCCACCCTGAAGCAAACTCGGCAAATCCTTGAGCGTACTCTGTAGACCTTTCAATTCACCGACATTAAGCCGCGCGTTGGTGGGATAGCGACGCAGCACTTCCAGAACCGATAGCTTGCCATCATCAGCAAGGGACAGCAAAATCGCAGCACGCATCGCCTTATCACCGACTAGATTCGAGGAGCGAGGGGCCATCACCTTACCGATCTGAGCCAGGAGTGAGTCACCGATGGGACTGGTCAGCAGACGATCGGCCTGCACGAGATCAAAGGGAATTTCCCGGGAAAGCAGCTTACTTGCGGCCTCGGGAGATTGCTTGGCGACCTTCAGGACCGTGGCTAAATCACCGGAAGCGGTCTGGTTCTCAGCCAATTCCTCCAATTCCGCTGTTTGAATCGAGCGGTTGAGGGGTCCCACAATCAGCGTAATGCTCTCGGCGGCTTGAGCACTCACGCCGCTGAGCAGAACGCTGGTGCCGGCCAAAATCCCCAGGGCAAGCTGCGTCGGTAGCTGGGTCAGTCGCTTCATAACTATGGTTCTAATTGACGAATATGCTTTCAGTATGCCCGTTTTCACAGCATTGCCACCGGTCCCGCAACCGAAAATTCTCTGATCAGAGCCTAATTACAATGTCGTAAATCTGATGAGACATGGCGAGCTTGCTACAGGGTTCAATCACG
>CALIJJ010000125.1 GCA_938017515.1 uncultured Pseudanabaenaceae cyanobacterium | reverse complement strand
TTGCTTTAGCAGGTGTTTTTGCTTTGGCAGGTGTTTTTGTTTTGGCAGGTGTTTTAGGGCTCGTCGCAACTTTCTTAGCTGCTGTTTTTTTCGTTGCAGTCTTACGGGCCGAAGTTGCTCTTGCTGTTGTTTTAGCTGTTGTTTGGGCCGCCGTTTTAGCCGCTGTCTTGGTTGCAGTGGCCTTTGTTGCCGCAGGTTTTGCCGCCGCCTTCGTCGCGGCAGATTTTGCCGTAGATTTTGTAGCGGTCTTGGTTGCGGCTGCCGGTTTTGCAGCGCTCTTGGCAGTACTCTTGGCTGGGCTCTTGGCTGCAGTCTTCGTCGCTGCCTTCGCCGCTGATTTCTTGGTCGTCGCTGACTTCTTTAATGTCGCTGTACTGCCCGCATCGGCCTTGGCTGATTTCTTGGCAGTTTTCTTCTTCGTGGTCTTAGCGGGCATAAACATCCTCCAGAGATGGCAGCCTTCCGTCGGGCAGTCTTTTCACACTTAATCAGATATGTAGACGACACCAACAAAAGGTTTACCAAACAACATGCTAATAAGAGTCTACGCATTATGGGAAGTCTGTGCACCCCCAAAGTTTCGACCTCATGACCTATTTCGCCCAATTCTTGAACCCAAGGCTCAATTATTTCATCTCAAGCGGTTGCGACGGTAACTGGTCATGCAGCTGTTTTAGGATGGGAATATTCGCGATCTGATCGGGCTGAAGACTAGACCAGTCAAGACCTTTCGGGTGAGGGACAAGGGTTCTGGTTTCGAGGGCTTGCTCGGGAGTAATGACCCAGTCAAGGGGCCAGTCATGGGCTTGCAGCGGCAACTGCTCCGATTCGACAATTTGTAGCTCGTGAATCGTGGTGGCGATGGGGGTGGCGGGTTGGATCAGGCCAAATTCACTCAGCATTGCCAATTCGAGATCGGCAAAACCGGCTCCTTTTCCGGTGCGTCCCCCGTTGGTGGCAGCAGCGACGCAACCGACTAAAACGAGATCAATCCGCTGCATTTCCTCAAACGCCACAGCTTTTCCATGGAGCAATGCCCCTTGCATGGTTGCGGCATCCCGAGGGGTTTTGCCTTGGGCAGACAAGGCATCTGCACTCAGCTCCACAAAGCATTTTTTCTGCGTCAGTTGCGGCACAGCCATGTAGAGGGTTTTGCCCGCTTCTAGGGCACGCAGCCGCACGGGCTGCTGCGGGGAATCGGGGTTGCATTTGATCACGTCAGCGTTCTGCCAAATTGGCAGTTGTGCCAGACGATCGGCAGCCAACGCTGCTCCCACAAAATTGGGGATGCGGCCGAAGGGATCGCGCTTGGCGACCCCTTCCGACTTCAGCGTTGTCCAAATACGCTGACGCAGGGCTTCTTTGGTGGGGTTGCGATCGCCCCACGCTTGATGCTGATCTGTCATTCAGAAATGTCCCCCGATAAAACGGTCCCTCGATAGAACGGTCCCTAGATCAGGGCCGCTTCCACCTTGGCACCATCCACTTCATCCCCAATGAAGACGAGCTTCGTCTGACGGGGCTCATCGTCTTTCCAAGGGCGATCGAAAAAGTAGTCAAACCGCGATCCCACTCCCTGCATCACCAACCGCATGGGCTTGTTTGGCACATTGACAAACCCCTTAATCCGAAAGACGTCCTGGGTCTCGGTAATGGCCTTGAGCTGCTTAACCAAGGCTTTGGGATCAAACCCCGCATCGCTCTGCCAAACAACGGAGTTGAGATGGTCATCGTGTTCGTGTTCATGCTCGTGGTCGTGGTGACTGGGGCGATTTTCCAGGTCATCTTCCACCGCAGCATTGAAGCCGAGGAGAACGTCGGCGCTGATTTGGCCGTTATTGCAGGGGATGATCTTCACCTGGGGCTTGAGTTGCGATCGCAACCATACCTCCACCTTAGCCCGCGTTGTCGCATCCACCTGGTCCGTCTTGGTTAGCAACACCAAGTCGGCACAGTTGAGCTGGTCTTCAAATAGCTCTGCAACGGGGGTTTCGTGGTCCAAGTTCTCATCAGCCTGACGCTGCTCTTCCAGGGCCTCTAGGTCGCTGGCAAACTGCCCCGCCGCCACCGCCGCACAGTCCACCACCGTCAGCACACCATCCACCGTAGCGCCGGTGCGCACCTCCGGCCAGCGAAAGGCCTGCACCAGCGGCTTGGGTAGGGCCAAGCCGCTGGTTTCAATCAACATGCAGTCGATCTGGTCGCGACGCTTTAACAGTTCTTCCATCGTGGGCAAGAACTCTTCCTGGACGGTGCAGCAGAGACAGCCGTTATTGAGTTCAACAATATTTGGGTTTGCTTGGGACTCGTTTGCTTGGGACTCGTTTGCTTCGTCTTCATCGCAGACCTGGCAATCGCGAATCAAATCACCATCAATACCCACTTCACCAAACTCATTGACGATCACGGCAATGCGCCGACCCTGGTTGTTTTGCAGCAGGTTACGCACCAGCGTCGTTTTACCGGCACCCAAAAAACCCGTGATGACGGTAACTGGAATCTTATGCATGGGAAAACCCTTCTTCTATTAATAGATGCTGAGGTTAAGTTCTAAGAGTGACTAAGTTCTGAAAGTGGCTAAGTTCTAAGAGTGACTTAAGCAAAGACGCCTGCTAAAAACGCAATGCCCGCACCAAAGAACGTAAACCCGGCATAGCGCAGCAGATTCGTTGACGTTCCAGTAGCCTGCATCAACTGCTTAGCCCCGAGACAGATGCCTAGAGCAATGCCCAACTGCACCACGGTCAGTCCCGTGAGATAGGCCGTCAGAGGGGTCATCTCAGCCCCAAAGATAGCCTCTGCGTAGGCGTAGCCATGGAAGATACCGGCGATCGCGCCCAATACCACCATCACCGCCAAGGCCGTCTGCTGCGATCGCGCCAGCAACCACCCCGCCAACAGCAACGACCCCGACACCATAATTTCCAGCAGCGGCACATCCACCCCATTCAGGTGCAGCAACGAACCGCAGAACGAGGTCATCACGAACGCCACCGGCATCCACCAGCCCCGAGCACGGGTTGCAGCGAGGGCACCAATGGCCAACACAAATAGAAAGTGGTCGGGACCCAGAACCGGGTGGGCTAACCCCGACATCAATCCTTCAAAGGCACTACTGGGTAAACGCCCATCGAGGGGATGGTGAGCTAGAGCAGGTGCCGCTAATAGAGTTGGGAAAAAACTGAGGCCTGCGATCGCCGACACGCTGACCAGTACCCCTTTCATCAGGCGAGCAGACAGCGAAGAAGCTTGAGTTTTCATGCGCAACACCTGAACCACGCAGGTGCAAATTCAATGAACAATCCTGACGGCGGGCATTCTGACTTAGAACTCTCATTTAACGAGCATCCCACCCATCAAGATCGGACCTCGAACAAAACGAACATCCTCACAGCTGCGGGACAGTGCCAGAGTTTCGCTGGGCTTTCCCCGTTTCCTTCTGGGGCTGAATCCCCCAAAAACCGTCAAGCTTTATCACTATACGTCGTTGCGGTAACCCAATTGCTTCACCGTTGCGATTGCGTAATCCGGACAGGTACTGGTTCCCGTAGACACTTCACAAAGCGGACTGAGGTTGGAATCTTTTGGGAAACCTCGCTGGTCATAGAACCCATAAGGCAAGAGAAACCTAATACAAAATTCCCCACAGGAGTCTACCCCAAATGAACCTTTCTTCTCGTTCCGCTTCCTCCCGTTCCGCCTCTTCTGTTCTGGCTGCTGCCATGGTCGCGGGTGGTGCATTGGCTGGGGGCGCGATCGCTCCCGCCCAGGCTGCGTCTTCTCTCTTTACTGAATCCACCGTCAACCAAGATAGCTTTTTGGTGATGGCCGCTCCCCGCGCCAACGAGCAGTACAACCTGGTCGTGGTTGAGCAAAAGCCCAACAAGCGCGCTTGTTGGCAGGACAACGGCAACGGTACGGTTGAGCCCCTCCTACTCGACTTCAACTTCTCCGGCATCTGCGGTCGCGCCACGGATAGCAATGGCTACTCCATCCGCATGGCCGGTGAAGACCTGGGTCTCAAGTACAGCCTCCGCTTGGTGAACAAAGGCGACTATGTTTCCCTCGTCGGTACGCCCAGCAACCGCCGCATGGGTGAGCTGGAAATTGGCCGCACCCAAGTGGGTGGTCAGAACTTCCTGGCGATTGATTTGAATCCCGGTTGGGAACTGAGCCGCCGCGTCTATGACGGCAAAGCCCTGGGTCACATGTACTTCTCTAATCAAGTGGCTCTAGCAGATACCATTGCCCAGCAGCCAACTCGGCCCGCGCAAAAGCCCGTCACCCAAAAGCCTGTCATCCAAAAGCCTGTCGCAGAAAAGCCTTCCGTTGACATGCCTGTTGCAGGTAGCCCTTTGCCCACACCTCCCGTCTCTACGCCCGTCGCCCAGGCCCCCGTCGAGGAGAAGCCCGTCATCATCGAGGTGGTCCCCATCGATGAGCCCACCCTCGAAGCCGCAGCACCAGAGGTCGAGACCGTTGCTCAGGTCATGAGTCTCGAAGGTATGTACAGCAACTACCAGGATCTCAACGCGCTCTATAACGAAGTCATGGGTCGCAATATCGATCCCCTGGGCCTCTACACCTACAATGCCAAGCTGGAATCCGGCAAGTCGTTGGATTGGGTGCGCGATCGCATCATGAAGGGTAGCGAGTATAAGGCCATGGCCAAGACCACAGTGGCTGAGATGCAGCAAAATGCTCACTACAACAGCCTCAACGCCCTCTATACCGAAGTCTTTGGCCGCAGTGTTGATGCATCGGGTCTCGCGACCTACAGCCGCAAGCTAGACCAGGGTAAGGACATTGCCTGGGTGCGGACTCGCCTACAAAAGAGTGAAGAAGGCCGTGCCGTTGCCATCGATCGCTCCTACGTTGCTGTCCTCGGTCGCCACGTTGATCCCTCCGGCATGGAAACCTATCTGCGCCGCATGAAGCGTAGCGGCTGGTCCGTTGCCGAGGTTCAGCAAGCCCTCGCCAACAGCGACGAAGCGAAGACCAAGGTTGCTCAGCGCTAAGACAAGCGTGAGGACATTCTTTGCTTGAGTCTCCGTCACCGGGGACTCAGGCGAAGCTAACGCAGGTAAAGCAATGGCCGTGAGGAATGGTCATCTCTTGCCTATCTCCTGAAGCGCCATTGCAACTCCTGCAATAGCGACACGATAGCCAGCGATCGCTGGCCATCAGCAAAACTGAATCATCGGAAACAAGTCATCAAAAAAGCCCTGGCAAACCACCAGGGCTTTTTCTTATTGGGGGCGCTTCCAACTTGTGGGAGGGAACGGCTCCGAGGAGAGACCGATCTGCCCAGAATGTTGCAGGGGCAATAGCAAGGCACTGAAATAGCTTGAGGCTGATCAGCTCATCCCCTTAACCCCCAACCCAACGGAAAAGGCTTAGTACAGCTCTTCTTCCATGTGGGTGGTGATGGTGCAGTCAGACGTGGGGTAAGCCACACAGGTCAGCACAAAACCGCCCTCGATCTGGTCATCGTCAAGGAAAGACTGGTCAGACTGATCAACCGTACCAGCAGTGATCTTGCCAGCGCAGGTGGAGCAAGCGCCAGCACGGCAGGAGTAAGGCAGATCAATGCCCTGCTCTTCAGCTGCATCCAGAATGTACTGATCTTCGGGAACTTCGATGGTGGTGTTGAGACCCTCAGCGTCGCTCTTCAGCGTTACTTTATAGCTTGCCATTCTCGATCCTCTCAAAAAAAGTGGCGTTTGCCTTCGTCTGAATCAGAGCGCGGCAAGCCAGGCTCGGCGGCTTCGATTCAGACTCCATTTTTGATACTAAGCAAAAAACTTGAAGCGGAACCTGTGCATTAAGAATGACATTGTTGTAGGGCCAAAAAATAAGTTCTGCTTATATGTCGAGCATGGACGTTTTCAAAATCGCCCGACTGACTATCTAGTGTCAACTTCAGAGTTCCATCGTGTTCTGTCTCGTTTTATGAAACTGATTTGCGGCTTATCGCCCAATATCAAGGAAAGTCAAGCAACGCAACGGAAAGCTAGCCTCTAAGGGGATCAGCCGAGCCATGCTGTCCGTCGAGAAAAAGTTGAGCATCTCTATTCGTATGATTAGCTCAGCTTATCATTACAGCCTTGACTATCAGTTGTTTAATGGGTAAATGCACTCATTTAGCTGATTGGAGGCGAAGGCTGATCGCTGGCTGTTGCCGTGAGAATATCGCGAATTTGGGTTGGGCTGAGGCTGGGATCAGCGCTGAGCATCAAGGCGACGACACCACTGACAAACGGAGTCGCCATGGAAGTGCCACTGCGACGGCGGTAGCTATTACCGGGGTGGCTAGAGCGAATCCGTTTTCCTGGAGCCAGGACATGGCGTAGCTCCGGGTTCTCTCCTGCCTGATTTGAGAACGTGGCCAATGTGCCGCCCCGTTCAATGGCCCCCACGGAAATGCCCCAACGGTCGGCATAGCGAGCTGGAGCGACGGGCAGGCTCTGGTTGCCGCTGTTGCCTGCAGCACTGACCGTGATCACGTTGTTGTCGGCGGCGTAGGCCAGGGCGGTTTGGAGTTCCGGCGAATCAGACCATCCCAGGCTCAGGTTGATAATCTGGGCCCCATTGTTGACAGCGTAATAAATGGCGTCAATCAGATTACCCGCATTGCGGAAGGTACCGCGATTGGTGGCGTCTCCTAGGCGCAACGCCATGATTTTTGCGTCGTAGGCGACGCCAGTGTTCCCCTCGCCATCGTTGGCGGCGGCGATGATCCCCGCCACGTGGGTGCCGTGGCCCTGGTAACTGGAATCTGTACCCGGGCGAACATCGCTATTATTTTGGCCGAGACCCAGGTTCCAGCCATGGATGTCATCGATGTAACCATTACTGTCGTTGTCGATGCCATCGCCGGGGATCTCGTTGGGGTTACGCCAAATGCTGCCCTGGAGTTCGGGATGGTCTAAATCGAGCCCGGAATCGATCACCGCCACCACCACCCCCGCACCGGTGGCTCCCTGGGCCCAGGCGGCGGAAGCCTGGATGTCCTGGAGGGGGGAGTTGCTCGTTGTTGGGGAGTTCGTCGGATTCGGGACCGGGGGAGGATTGCCCTTGATTCGAGCGATCGCCGCCCCTGCATTCACCACACCGTATCCCCGCAAAATACTGAAGTTGCGAGGCAGCGACGGTAAGTCATTGGGCTGGGAAGGAGTCGGTGTTTCCGGTTGAGTTGTAGAGGGTGCTTCGGAAACGGGTTCTGCAGCAACGGGTTCTTCAGGGACAGGTTCTTCAGGGACAGGTTCGACGGGGGAAGGCTCGACGGGCTCACTGACGGGAGAGGCTGAAGGATTTTGCTCGGTCGAGTCTGGTTCTAATGGACTTGGTTCTGATGCGCTTGATTCTGGCGAGCTGGGCTCGACCGGGGGGGGCACCGGAGTTGCTGAGCCAGTGGGGGGAAGCAAAGGAGACGCCTCGGGGAAATGCGCGGCATCTGCCTCCGAGGACCGGCGGGTGGTCAGGCGATAGTCTCCCGTCTCAACGGCTTCGTAGGAAGAGGCCCGCAGGATGATGCGATCGCCCTTCTCTCCCTGAAAGCGCAGCTGAGCATTGAGTCCCTCGCCACCATCATCGTCAAAGGCCAGAATCTTCCCGGTCAGGGGATCAATCACTTGCAGGTAGCAATCAAACTGTTTGGAAGTCAGGCCAACATCGACCCAACTGCTCTGGGGAAAATCCAGAATGTAGTCATCCTTGAGCCGATCGAAGCGGGTCGGATTCAAACTATCGCCGGGTTGCAGTGCGCCTTCGTAGACCTGCAGCTCCCCCTGAGCGTCCCAGGCGGGGAGCTGGGAGGTCATGAGCTGTGGCGATCGCCCTGACCCATTGGCAGTCATTAGGGGACTCACCTCCCCCTCTCCCGCCGATTCACCAAAGAATGGGCTAGGAGCAAAGGGCGTCTGGGGGAATCCGAACGGCATGGACATGGGGCTGGATAGGGCGATCGCCATAAAAGATTTCGCATCTTACATCTATCTCTCAAGGCAAAATTATGTCCCTCAGGTAAGTCATTGCGCTTTGTTTCAGATTGAATTGAGTCTGGGCTTTGGTCCAATTTCCATAGGCTCTTTTCCTTCGAAAAAAGGACCCCAAAAATCGACTCATGAAAAAACGGTCCAGCCACAGGATGTGTCGCTGAACCGTCATTTGGACTTATTCTCAGGCTTTATCGTTGGGGGCTTTATCTATTGATTGCGGCCACTCTTACGGCCACTCTTGCAGCCACTCTTGCAGCCACTGGGCCAGCATTGATAAGCCTAGGCAAAGGTCCAACGACCGATTTCTCCATCATCCAAATCAACAAAGTAGAGGTTGCCGTCGGGCCCTTCATTAATTTGAACCACAATGTTGGCACCGGTCGTAAACTGCTCCACCGAGGTCACATTGCCCGCCGCATCAAAACTGACATTGCGCACAATGCCCTGGCCCAGGTCATTGAAGAACAGGTCACCCTTGTATTCAGACGGGAAGAGATCGCCGTTGTAGACGTCACCCATGACGATGGCATTGATGCCTGTGGAAGCATGGTTTAGGCCGAGCAGGGCGGGGACGGTGGTTTGGCCACTGTTATAGAACGCCTGGGACTCGGGCAGACTGTTGTAGCCACCGGTCTGGAGTGGCGTACCGTCGCCACCTTCGTAGTAGGGCCAGCCAAAGTTGGCACCGGCTGGGGCGGAATTGATTTCCTCCCATTGGGTCCAGCCCACGTCACCAACATAGACCTTGCCGGTGGCATTATCCACGGCCATGCGGAAGGGGTTGCGCAGACCATATTGATAGACCTTAGAGCGGTTGGCGTCGGCATCGCCGTTGTAGAACGGGTTGCTCGCCACACCTTCGCCGGTAATCGGATCAATGCGCAGCACCTTGCCGGACAGGTTATCGATGTCCTGGACCCGGAACGTGCGCGGGTCAACCCGGTTGTAGGACGTACCATCGCCGTTGGTCACATATAGCAAACCATCGGGGCCAAACTCGACGGAGCCCACGGTGTGGGATTCGCTGTCGGCGGCCAAGAAGTCCTGAACATTGGTGCCATCGGGCAGAATGCCAGCGGGGGGCTCAGTGAAGTCGAAGGTGCTGTTGGCAAAGCCGTTGAAATTATCCCAGGTGCTGTTGGTGCCCAGAAGAACCACTTCGCTGCCGGGGATGGCCGTGGTGAAGTTGGTTGCGGCATCAGCGGTGACGCGGATGAGGCGGCCTGCTCGGTTGCCACGTCCGTCGGGTTTGGCCAGGTTATCGCCCTGATTTTCAAAGACTTCCGGCGGATCGTAGGTGAACAGCAGGTAGATGTAAGGCGTGTTCTGGAAGTCCGGGTGAACCGCGATGTCGAGCAGACCGCGATCGCGCTCCCCGTTGACCTGGTCCGAGATATCGATAAACGGTGTGCTGTTGAGCGCACCATTTTCGAACACCTTGACCACACCACTCTTCTCCGCCACGAAGATCTTGGAGGCATCCGGCGTCCACTCCATGGCGGTGGGCAGGAACAGATCCGAAATTACGGTTTCCCGAACCAACTCTGGAGCAGGATTTTGCACCGGATCAGAGTAGAGCTGAGACTGGGGAACCACCTCCAGCGTTTGGCTCGGACTAGACCAGGACAATTGCGCGAGGGCACCACCCCGATTTTCGTAGTAGTCCATGCGGATGTCGTAGCGCTCACCGGCCACCAGGGTAATCGTGCCGGTGTGGGCGGTGGGCGGTTGATTGACAAATTGGTCAACAATCAGCTCACCATTCACCCAGAGGCGAACGCCGTCATCCGTGGTGGTTTGGAAGGTATAGGTCTCGGAATAGAGCGGTTCGATTTGCCCTGACCAACGCACTGAAAAGGTGTCGGCCGCAACCTGATTGGAGGGGACGCCTGTTTCCCAGTCGAAGTTCACACTGCTATCAGTACGGGTCACCTTCAGATCGGTGAAGTCGATATTGTCGTAGTACTCAGCCCGTAGACCATTGCCATTCCCGGGCACCGGCTCTTCACTCGGGATTTCGATCAGGCCACGGTAGCGGGCGTTGTCCCCAGCATCGTTCCACTGCTTCGTCTCGCGGAAATTCAGCGAAGCGTAGTCTTCCCCCCCAATGGGCTGATAGTCATCGGGCTGACCCGGTGCCCAGTTGGTGTAGGTCACGGCTTCACCGCTGGCCCAAACAAATGTGCCTTCTTGGTCTTTGTCCGTCAGGCCAATCCAAAGTTCTTCGGTGCTACCGAAGGTTTGCTCTAGCCAAGCTTGCTCGGCGGCATTGTTCACAGTTACTAAGTTGCCGCCCAAACTAACGGCTTCCGCTTGGGCCGCTTCCCAGCTTTGCTGGCCACTGGTGAAGCGATAGGTGTTGCCGTTGTAGGTGAATACGGATTCATCGTCGCGCACCGTCACCTGAGCCGTGCGGGGGGCCAGCAGTGTGCCACCACTGGGGTTATCGATGGCAAAGCCAAAGGCTTCGCTGCCTTCGGTGAGATTGTCATCCAGCAGCGTGATCTCAACGGACTGGCTGGTTTCGCCGGGGGCAAAGGTGAGGGTACCGGATTGGGCAACGTAGTCTTGACCGGCGATCGCCGACCCTGCCACGGTGCTGTAATCCAGCGTGACGGTCCCAGACGCGCCCTGGGTGCGAAGCACGGTCACCGTTGCCGTGCTTTCGCCCTCATTAACAATGATGTTGCTGGCCTGCAACCCAAAGATGCCTGCTTGCCCCGCTTGGTTCAGCTCAACAATGCCGCGATACTTAGCGAGACTGCCCGCATCGTTCCACTTTTCTGTGTCGCGGAAGTTGAGTGCGGCATAGTCCTCACCGCCAATGGGCTGATAGTCATCGGGCTGACCCGGTGCCCAGTTGGTGTAGGTGACGGCTTCACCATTGGCCCATTCGAATTGGCCCTCCTGGTTTTTATCCGTCAGACCGATCCAGAGGTCCTCCGTCTCACCAAAGGTTTGCCGCAGCCAAGCTTCCTCAGCCGCATCGTTAATGGTGACCAAGTTGCCGCCGAGGCTCACCGCTTCTGCCTGGGCTTCTTCCCAGGTTTTGGCGGTCGTCAGGACATATTCCTTGCCGTTGTAAATCGCCAGTTTGCCCTGGTAGTTCGCCTGGGCCAGTTCGTTCAATGCAGAGCGAGTCTCGATATCACCCGTTGCAATCTCTAGCTCCCAGTCGCCTCCCTGACCGGTTAGGTCGTCAGAGGCAACCACGTCCGCTTGGGTGAGCCGACTCAGTTGCTGGATCAATTCCTGGCCCACAGCACCGCTGGCCACGTTACAGCCATGGAGCAACAGGTCGCCAGAGTCCGTCAGTGCCTGCCCCCACTGCTGGAGCTGCTGACGATAGGCATCCAGCGTCTCACCATCGAGAATGGTGTTGCCCAGCTGAATCGCACCTGCTTTGCCGTGGGAAAAGATCTGAATACTATTGAGATCTTGTCTTTGGGCCAGAACCGTTGTGATTTGCTCAATACCGTCGCGCTGGCTGTCGAGCAAGACCACGTCGGCCCCGTCCATGCCACTGACCAGTTGCTCGTAATTTTGCAGCTGGCGATCGACGAATACAACATTAGTCGCAGAGGCGCGAGCAGAACTGCTCCCTCCCGGAGCCGTGAGTGCTTCAAAATCTGAGATAGCAGGCGAAACTGTGCCGCCCAATAAGCTGCTGTCTTGCAATGAATTCATGTGGATCAATCGTGTCCCCGAGTTCTTCAGATGCAGCCACTGGAACAGCGGCATGCCTCGGCAGATGCGACTCACTCATTCAGCCATATCCGTAGAAATTCGTAGGATATGTTGCAAGCAATGTAGCACCCAAAGTGAAACTTGAATCGACTTTTTGAGGGGTGTTTATAACTACTTCTTTTGTGATTAAAGCCACGAACAATTTGTCTTTCTATTAAAAATAAGCTGGCGTTTTTTTAGATTATTTATTTAAGGGATAAGTGCGTGACGACAGAAAAGTGATGGTCCACCTCTCTCTACACAGAAAGGAATCGTAATATTCGTATATATGTGGCTAGCTGACATCATTCATTTAGCCAGAAAATACGTGTATGCAAGTAGATGCAGGCATCTTGAGTGTCTTTCTCAAGGGATCTACCTAAGAAAAAAGCGATAGTAAAATCAATCTTTTTGTCTTGAAAATAGGATTTGCAACAAGGCAGAAATTCTGAAGAAAGGATAGTGAAACTATCCGTGCAGATACGAATGATTTTTTATCACTTTATAAGAAGGAATTTCAATGCGAAGAATGGACCTAGATAGAAAATTTAGTTGGTCAAGCTTGGCGCTGGGTCAAGACACTTCAGGAACCGGATAGCTATGGTGTTGATGTCTTAAACAGACCGACAGAAACCACTGAATTGGAACGTTAAAACCATGAACTCCTCCATCCAGATGCTCAGCACTAAAGTTCTTTCCGCACTGGCTTTTGGCGCGATCGCAGTCATTGGTGCCACTAACCCGGCTCAAGCCTTCGACTTCAAAATGACCTCCGGTATCGCAGGTCCCAACGGTGAACTCAACCAGGGCGCATTCTCTGAGTTCTATGCCCTCGAAGGCACCACTACCGTTGACTTCAACGATGGCAAGCTGCCCACTGGCGATGTCTTTGCCTCTTACTCCTTCTCCAATAACAGCAATAAGAGCAGTGTCCGTGCCAACAAGTGGGCACCCACCTACGCCAGCCTAGAAGCGGGAGATTCCGACGTCCTTCAGGCCAACAAGAACGATTCCAACTACCTGGCCGTCTTCAAAGGCAACGACGTTGTGATTGACCTGGCCGAAGACCTCAACTACTTCGGTATCAACTGGGGTGCGGCACACAGCGGCAACACCTACTCCTTCTTCAAAGGCGACACCCTGCTGCAAGCCTTCTCCACCACAGACATTGAAGAAGCTGGTGGCTTCCAGCACTACAACACCAAGCACGGTGGCCGCGGCATGGGTTCCAAGGATGGTGCCCAGGGCAACGGCTATGCTCACTTCTACGCCGAGAGCGACGCCGAGCTGTTCGATCGCATCGTCATCTCCCAGGTTGGTGGCGGCGGCTTCGAGACCGACAACCACTCCTTCCACGTCGGCAGTGGCGGGTTCACCGGCTTTAACCCCGAAGTTAGCTCCCAGGCTGTGCCTGAGCCTGGCATGATGCTGGGTCTGATGGGCATCTTCGGTGGTGCAATGCTGAAGCGCAAGAAGCAGGCCTAGTCAGGGCAAATGCTCCGCATCTAGAGAAGCATCTCTATGAAGCACCCCCAGCCAGAACAGTGATAGGAAGGACATTCTGTTCTCGTTCAGCACCGTAAAGACGGAATTGCATTCATCAACCATTCGCCCAAGCTCTCCGATTATTTGGAGGGCTTGGGCTATGTCTTTGGGCAGATCTTTTGTGCTCACCTTCACTGGAATCGTGTCCTTGCTGAAAAAAATTTGCCGTCTTCTTTTCCCTATTCATAGGCTCAGAGTACCCGAATGAACAGAGGCGCAGAAGCGCTAAAGCCCTATCAGCAGAAAGATTCAGCATCGGGAAACACAGGAACCGTGAGACATTAATGATTAGTATTACCTGTAGCCCGTATCAGAAAGATAAGGATGGCATATATTGCGCAGACTTCATTTTTCAGATAGAGTTCAATCAAGAGGTGACTATTCATAGATAAAACTCTATGGATACATTTGAGTCAAGCTTTGGGAGGAGGTGTTGAGATGCAAATTACCAATCGAGTTAACTTTCGAAATTTACGAGGCGACTTGTTTGGCGGTGTGACAGCAGCTGTTATCGCATTGCCAATGGCACTGGCCTTCGGTGTGGCCTCCGGAGCGGGGGCGGCTTCCGGATTGTGGGGTGCCGTATTAGTGGGTTTTTTCGCGGCTCTGTTTGGAGGGACACCGACCCTTATTTCTGAGCCGACAGGCCCCATGACCGTTGTGATGACGGCTGTGATCGCGAGCTTGATCGCTGCAACGGATCAGCAGACCGGCATGGCCATGGCCTTTACGGTGGTGATGCTGGCGGGCGTTTTTCAGATTATTTTTGGGGCAATGCGTCTCGGAAAATATGTGACGATGATGCCCTACACGGTGATTTCAGGCTTTATGTCTGGCATCGGCATCATCCTGGTTATTCTTCAACTCGCTCCATTTCTGGGGCAGGCGAATCCGGGCGGTGGGGTCATTGGTACGCTGACTGCCATTCCGGATTTGCTGGGGAATATTCAACCCGAGGAAACCATGTTGGCGGCGCTTGCTGTGGCCATCATTTGGTTTATGCCGAATCGTTTCAAAAAGATTGTTCCACCTCAGCTCGTGGCACTGATCGTCGGCACGGTGCTGTCGATGGTTTTGTTCCCCAACGTGGATATCCGTCGCATTGGCGAGATTCCCATGGGCTTCCCCGACATGCAGGTGCCCACCTTCCGCGCCGATCAGATTCGACTCATGTTTGCGGATGCGGCCGTCCTAGGCATGTTGGGCTGTATTGATGCTCTGTTGACATCCGTCGTGGCTGACAGTCTGACACGTACCGAACACGACTCGAATAAGGAGCTGATCGGTCAGGGCTTGGGCAACATTGCCTCTGGATTATTCGGTGGTCTTCCGGGTGCTGGCGCAACGATGGGAACCGTGGTCAATATCCAGGGAGGGGGTCGTACTGCCCTGTCGGGTTTGGCTCGCGCAGGTATTCTGCTGGTGGTGATTCTGGGTGCAGCCAATCTCGCTGCAACAATTCCCCTCGCCGTTTTGGCTGGTATTGCCTTCAAAGTGGGTGTGGACATCATCGACTGGGATTTCCTCAAGCGAGCCCACAAGGTCTCGGTGAAGGGCGCGCTGATCATGTACGGCGTCATTGCGCTGACGGTGCTCGTCGATTTGATTTCGGCCGTGGGTATTGGCGTCTTTGTGGCCAATGTTCTGACCATCGATCGCATGAGTACGCTGCAATCCAACTCGGTCCAGTCCATCAGTGATGCGGACGATACGATTCAGCTCAATGCCAATGAAAAGCGCTGGCTGGACGAAGCCAATGGTCGAGTGTTGTTATTCCAACTCAGTGGCCCGATGATCTTCGGTGTGGCCAAGGCTATCTCCCGAGAGCACAATGCCATTAAAGAGTGTGATGCGATTGTCTTTGACCTGAGTGAAGTCCCTCACATGGGTGTAACCGCCTCTCTTGCACTGGAGAATGCGATCGAAGAAGCCGTGGAAAACGGTCGTGAGGTGTTCATTGTTGGCGCTGCGGGTCAAACCAAGCGTCGTCTCGGTAAGTTGGGCGTCTTCGAAGTGGTTCCCCCCGATCGCCTCTATATGGATCGTGCCGAAGCCCTGAAGAATGCCGCGCTTACGGTTTATCCAGATGCTGGACAGGAGAGCGCGACAGAGCAGCCTCTGTCTAACGTCAATGACGTGGGAACAATGGCCTAGAGACACAGCCAACACGGTCTAATTCCGTTGTTTCTAATTCCGTTGTTTTAGGGGGGCATTAATGCCCCCCTCTCTAATACGGATCGATTACAGACCCAACAATTGGGTTCGGGGATTGCAGGACTGAGACGTTATCCCCGGTCCTGAGACGATTTATCCATTTGCGTGCTTAATCCACGTGTTGTGAGGGGAATGGCAAGCATCCATGATCATTCTAGAATCATTTGTTTTTGCAACTGTTTTGATTGGATTCTTTGGCATTGTGTTCAAACGCAATCTGATGATGAAAATTATTTCCATGGACGTAATGAGTACCGGCGTGATTGCCTTTTATGTGTTCGTTGCCTCTCGCAGTGGATTATTTACACCCATCCTGTCCGAGCGCGAAGGGGTCGCCTATGCTGACCCGGTTCCCCAGGCGGTAATTTTGACGGCGATCGTCATTGGCTTTTCGATTCAGGCATTGATGCTGATTGCCGTGATGAAGCTGGCTCGCAATAATCCCACGCTGGAAACCGATGAAATTGAGCGGAGCCAGACGCCATGACTTTTTTGACGTCTTTCTCTCCTTCTGATTTGTCCCTAGCTCTTCCTTTCGAATCGCTGACGATCATCTGGATCGCGCTGCCATTTTTTGTCGCCTTTAGCATCTATCTGCTCCCCCGGCTCGATCGAATTCTCACCTTGGGAGTCACGCTTCTGTCCGGGCTCTATGCTCTCGTCACGGCTCTGCAAGCCAATCCCCTCAATCTGGCACTCACCGATAGCTTTGGCGTCACGCTTCAGATCGACGGCACCAGTAGCGCCTTTATTTTGACCAATGCTTTGGTGACAGCGGCGGTGATCCTGTACTGCTGGAGGCAGAACAAAGGTTCGTTTTTCTATACCCAGGCGATCGCCCTCCATGGCAGCGTCAACGCTGTCTTTATCTGCGCCGATTTCATCAGTCTCTATGTTGCCCTGGAAGTTATCAGCGTTGCCGCTTTTCTGCTGATTACCTATCCCCGCAGCGATCGCAGCCTCTGGGTGGGTTTGCGTTATCTGTTCGTCAGCAACGTGGCCATGCTGTTCTATCTCATGGGCGCACTCCTGGTTTACCAGGCAAATCGCTCCTTCGCCTTTGAGGGATTAGAGCAAGCTCCGATCGAAGCCCTTGCCTTCATCTTCCTCGGTCTCCTGACGAAAGGTGGCATTTTTGTTTCGGGACTCTGGCTCCCCCTGACTCACTCAGAGTCAGAAGCCCCCGTCTCAGCATTACTATCCGGTGTCGTGGTTAAAACCGGCATTTTTCCCCTGGTGCGATTGGCTCTGATGATTCCAGAGGTGGATCCGTTTGTGCGCTTCTTTGGGGTCAGTACCGCCCTGCTGGGTGTGGGCTATGCCATGTTTGAGAAGGACACGAAGCGAATGCTGGCCTTCCACACGGTTTCCCAGTTGGGCTTTATCCTCGCGGCACCGGAGGTCGGTGGTTTCTATGCCCTGACCCATGGTTTGGTGAAGGCAGCGCTATTCTTGGGCGCAGGCAATTTGCCCAGCCGCAACTTTAAGCAGTTGCAGCAGCAGCCGATGGCGACTCCCCTGTGGATCGCCCTGGCGATCGCAAGCTTTTCTATCTCAGGCTTCCCGCTCCTCTCAGGTTTTGGGGCCAAGGTACTGACGATGAAAAATCTCTTGCCCTGGCAGGTCATCGGCATGAACATTGCGGCCCTGGGCACTGCCATCTCCTTTGCTAAATTCATTTTCCTGCCCAAGGGGGGCCAGGGAACGACCAAACCTGGCTTTTGGCCTGCCATGGTGATTTTGCTAGGGGGACTGGTCTTGGCTAATGGCTTTTACTACGAAGCCTATAGTCTCAAAAACATCGTTAAACCACTGCTGACGATCGCCCTGGGCTGGCTGATTTACTGGGGAGTCATTCGCCGACTGTCGATCAAGTTTCCCCGGCTTCTGGAACAGTTTGATCACCTCATCGGTGTCATGAGCCTAATGTTGACCTTCTTGTTTTGGATGGTGATGACATGATTGGTTTACTCGATCTGACGTTGCGACTGACGATTTGGTTTTTGTTGACCTCTGACTTCGGGCTGACCAACATTATTATTGGCGTCTGCGTGGCGCTGATCTTGCCCCGCAGTGCTCGATTAAAATCAAATATTTCAGATTGGCTTCGCGTCTTTTGGGAAATCTTGGTTGCGATTCCCGTTGCCTATATCGAAGCCATTGAAATCATGTTCCGGCCCCACCGCTATGAGGACGTGACCCTAGAGCAAGTCAAACCGAATCGGACACCGGGACTGATCTTCCTCGATATATTTTTGATTACGTTTACACCAAAAACCATCGTTTTGAAATGTCGTGAGGATGGGCAATTCGAAGTCCATCGCGTCCGACGCCGCAAGCCAAAAGGAAGCGATTAAGACCTGGTTAAATAAGCTCTAATCAATAGACCTAACCTCCGAACAAACCCAGTAGTCAATAAAAATAAGTCGAAATTATGAACTGGATTTTAGTTGCGATGATTATCGCCCTTTGTATTCCCATCTACGAAGCCTGGCAGGATGAAGACATCTGGCAAAAGATGTTGGCCTTTGGCAGTATTGCCACCAAAACCTCGATCATGATTCTAGTGATTTCGGTACTTCGAGATGATTGGATGATTGGCGTGGTTGGCGTTTTAATTCTGAGTGTTGGGAATGCGGGACTCATGCTGCTGGCCCATGTTTTGCGGAGGTTGAATCAGCTATGATTACTGGCTTTATCAGTTTGATCAGTTCAGGGCTCATTGCCCTGGGACTTGTGTTCTGGATTTGGGGGACTTGGCCCTTGGTGGGCGATCGCTCCCTCCTCTTCAAACTCCACAGCCTCTCCGTTTCCGACACCCTGGGCTCCATGCTGATCATCGTGGGATTGCTGCTCAAAATCCCGCGGGAATGGCCACTGCTGGTGCTGGCCCTAATTTCCTTAGCCATTTGGAATACGGTACTGGGCTATGTCTTAGCCTACTGCTCAACACCATCTCCCCGGAATTTTCGGGGTTCACAGGAGGTTAGACATCGTGGCTGAACTGATTATTATTACGGCGTTGCTGCCGCTGACGGCGCTGATGCTCGTCACCCAAACTAATCCGTACCATGCCCTCGTGATTCGCGGCATTTTAGGGGCGATCGCGGCGTTGGTCTATGCCCTATTCGGCGCGGCAGATGTTGCCCTGACCGAGGCACTGGTGGGCACGATGCTGTCGATTACGCTCTATGCCGTGGCGGTGCGATCGTCGATGAGCTTTCGGCTGGGGGTGTTGGAACCGGGAGACGAGGTGCTGCCGGAGGCGATCGCCACGGCCCTACGCCAAGGGTTGCAGCGACATCACCTGCGGCTGGAGCGCGTGGGCTACGGCAGCGAAGAGGCGCTGGAGGGGGCGATCGCCCGTCAAGAAGTCCATGCCATCTTCCAGTCTTCCGCCCCGGCGACCGTTGCTGACGCCCAAGACCGCTCTGCTCAAACCTCAGCAGCCTCCCATCCCCCCCAACTCCACATTCGTTTGCCTAGACTCCACAGCCTGTTGCAGGGTGAACTCTCCCCTGAGCTTGCCCATCTAAAGCTATACGAATCCTAGGCCCTGCTGCTCCCCGCTCAGCGCTTTCCGCCCATTTACCTCTGTCCGCCCATGAAATGGATTTATATTGCCGCTGGCATTGCACTGTTCTTCAAAATGCTCGTGCTGCCAAACCCTGCCTTTGACCTGGACGAATTGTCTGTTTTGGCCCCCATTATTGAGGACACAGGGGTACCCAATGCAGTGTCAGGTATCATTTTTCGCAATCGGCTGTACGACACCATCTTTGAGGTGGTGGTGTTTACGCTAGCCATTATGGGTGCGCGATTTTTGTTGGCGGATGAGCAGCCTTCTGTCACCGTCCATCAGTTCACTGACAATCCTTCGATCGTGCTGGCTCGCCTGGGGGCAACGATCGCAGCCCTGATCGGCATCGAACTTGCCATTCGCGGACACTTGAGTCCCGGCGGGGGCTTTGCAGCGGGCGTCGCCGGAGGAACGGCCATTGGATTGATTGCGATTACATCGTCTCCCCAATGGATGGACGAGATCTACCAGCGTTGGCATGCCTCGCGCTGGGAAAAAGTTTCCGTGTTAGTTTTCTTGATCCTGGCAGTGTTGGCACTCCTGGGCATAGAGCTACCCTCAGGAGAACTCGGCGGACTGCTCAGCGGCGGCTGGATTCCACTGCTCAATGTCTTGGTTGCGATCAAAGTTGCCCTGGGCTCCTGGGCCGCAATCTTGCTCTTCATTCGCTATCGGGGCTTGCTCTAGGGCCGAGGAACGAGAGCGTTTCTATATTTTTGTTAGGGCGAATCGCCGTTCGTCCTGCTGTTTGCATTAATCTGAAGTTGCCTGTAGGAACGCAGTTCGTCCCTACAGGCGTGGGTTTGATTCAATCCTAAGCACTATGAAAACGCTGCTCATTGATCAAATTGAATCAGAGCTGGGCACGATTTGTCTGGTCGTAGATGGCGGAAAGCTGTGTGCGCTGGATTTTGCAGACTATAGCGATCGCATGCTAAAGCTGCTCACCGCCCACTTCGGCCCGGTGGACCTCGTCGCCGCCACGGACCCCGGTGGCTTCAGCAGCCAACTGCGCGATTACCTCAGCGGCAACTTCGACATCATCAACCACATCCCCACAAATCCCGGCGGAACAGCGTTTCAGCAGCAGGTGTGGTCCGCGCTGCGGCAAATTCCCGTCGGCACCTACTGGACCTATGGCCAACTGGCGGCCCATCTGGGCAAACCCGGTGCGGCAAGGGCTGTGGGCTTGGCGAATTCTAAGAATCCAATCTCTATTGTCGTGCCTTGCCACCGGGTGATTGGGGCGAATCAGAGTCTGACGGGCTATGCGGGCGGGGTCGATCGCAAGCGTTGGTTGCTGGAGCATGAGGGAGTGGATTGCAATCGCATCGGCAATCGCCGCCCTAGTGGCGGCAGCAACAAAAAAGCTGGGTCGAACACCATGGTCCAGCCCAGCCTGTTTGATGCCTAAAACGTGACACCTGATATTATTTGACACCTGACATTAGAAGAAGGCTTCGCCCTGACGATCGATCGGCTCGTTGATCGCA
>CALIJJ010000124.1 GCA_938017515.1 uncultured Pseudanabaenaceae cyanobacterium | reverse complement strand
GATTCAAACACAATGTCTTCGTAAATCTCTTCAGTGGGGAATGTCAAGCCCACAGAGCTAAGTTCCACGGAATCCCCTGCTTGATAGTTGAGAATCTGCCAACTGCCTTCGTGACTTCGGCGAAAGATTTCGATCGCGATCGCCTCTGAGTCCACCAAAACATACTCTTGTAGACTCGGATTTTGTCGATACATTCTGAACTTGTTGCCGCGATCGTAAGCCTCGGTACTCGGAGAGAGAACCTCTATGACCAGGCAAGGATAGGTAATGAACTGCTTCGTTGTTTTGTCGCGTTCATCGCAGGTCACACTGAGGTCCGGATAGACATAGTCTGTCGTGTTGAGGATGTTGACTCTCGCATCGGAGTTGAGCACCTTACAACCCCGCCCCCGCATGTGGGTTTTGAGCAAAGCCAAGAAATTCCCTGCAATATCACTGTGGTTAATGCTTCCACCGCTCATGGCGTAGACTTCACCATTGAGATATTCGTGGCGAAATAGCTGCTGCTCTTCCCAAGCGAAATATTCGTCTGGCGTTAGTTTTGGATAGCTTTCCTTGGCGATAGCCATGCCTAAAACCCCTTTGGCTAGGTTAATTGGGCTGAATAAGGGACTGAGGTACCCAAAGCCCCCTAGGTCATGATAGGGCTACCGTGATGGTGGGTCATGTACCAATGGTTGCCCAGGCGTTCAAAGACATTCGTTGCGATAGATTGCGCTTCGATGCGGCGATTCTGGCTAATTTGTAGGATGTTCTCGGTGAGCACCACAAAGGCGAGGTCGCCGCTAATTTCTGTGGAAATGAGGTCAATATTGAGTTCGACGTAGTCAGTGTTTTTGAAAATTTGGCTCCAGGAGTCGCGGATTTTTTCCCAGCCCTTGAGGTAGCCACGTCCGGGATGGATACAGAGGCTGGCAGTACCCTGGGACCACACCTTTTCCATCGCGGCCATGTCTTTTTTCTCAAAGGCGCGGTAGAACGAGTTGTTCACCGCCAAGATTTGTTCTTGATCCTCATTCATGGTCGTGAGCCGAGCGCGTATCTCTATGATGCCTCTTTCGCCCAAAATTCGCTGTAGCCTATTGACCGATTTCCTCTGATTTTTGGTGACATCGATGCTGCCTTTCCCGGAACTGTATGTTCCAGCCCTTCAGTTTCCGGTCTATTTCTGGCTGGGGTCGGTACCTTTGCATCCCCATGTGGTGATGGAGGCGATCGCCTTCACGGTCAGTTTCACGATTTCCCGCAGGCTCAAACGCGCCGACACGATCGACCCCGCCCAACGCCTCATCGTGCTCACGGCGGCTCTGGTGGGTGCCTTGCTAGGGGCAAAGGGTCTGGTGATTTTGCAGCATTGGGATCTGTTTCAGACGGCAGACTTTTCGGGAGCACTGGCGTCCTGGGATACGGAGACCTGGCTCCTGCTGTTGCGGGGGAAGACAATTGTCGGGGCGATGTTGGGGGGCTTTCTGGCGGTGGAGGGGGTGAAGAAGCTGGTGGGGATTCGGTGTTCGACGGGCGATCGCTTTGTCTACCCGCTGTTGTTTGGCACCGCGATCGGCAGGATCGGCTGTTTCCTAACGGGGTTAGACGACCAGACCTATGGCATTGCAACGGCATTGCCCTGGGGGATCGATTTTGGGGATGGGGTGTTGCGCCATCCAACGCAGCTCTATGAGATTGGATTTTTGTTGATGCTATTCGTTGGGCTTCGGTTGCGAGAGCAACGAGGATTAGCCAATGGCAAGCTATTTCAGTTTTACTTTGCGGGGTATTTGGGATTTCGGTTCATCATCGACTTTATCAAGCCAGATTTTCGACCTGGGTTGGGGGTAACGGCGATTCAGGTTGCTTGTGCGATCGCACTTTTGTTGTATGTGCCGCTTGTGATGTTGCAAAAGGACGGTACGGCTCCGGGATAGCTACAGTTTGTGAGAATCACTTGCGAAACTTCGGCGCGATCGGGTAGCTGTAGGAGTACCTGTGTAAATTTCCTTGATGGATTGGGGTGTGCTGTAACGATTGCTTCAGCCCCTGACGGTTAATGCCCGACCGCTGAACAGACCTTAATCCATGAAAAAGATCCTGCTTTTGTCTGCCAATCCCAAGGGTACGTCGCAGCTCCGCATTGAACAGGAAGTGCGGGATATTCGGCTGGGCTTGGAGCGGGACCGCGATCGCCAGAACGTTCAAATCGAGTCCCGCTGGGCGGTGCGCTGGGAAGATGTGCGGCGGGCGATGCTGGATTTTGATCCCCAGATTGTGCATTTCTCGGGTCACGGCACGCCGGAAAATGGCCTGGTGTTTGAGGATGTGGCTGGGGAGGTTCAGTTTGTCACCGGGGACTCCTTGCACCTACTGTTTGAGAATTTTCCCAATTTGGAATGCGTCTTTCTCAACGCCTGCTATTCCGAGGCCCAAGCGGGGGCGATTCATGCCACGGTGCCCTGGGTGGTGGGGATGAATGAGGCGATTAAGGATCGAGCGGCCATCGACTTTGCCGTGGCATTCTATGACGGGGTGTTGGCGGGCTGGAGCTATGAGCGGGCCTTTAAGCTGGGGCGATCGGGCATTTTGAACCAGGCGGAGGTGAATAAGCCCGTGTTGCGATCGCGCCCTGGGTCTACCGCCTCTGCCACAGCCACAGCCCCCAGCCAGACACCGGATTCTTCGCCAGAATCTCTGAGCCTCACCCCAAAATCATCGCAAAACCCCGGTTTCTCCCAAGCCATCCCAACCAACCACCCCAATAGTCGCCCTAGCAACTATATAAGCCGTCACAAACTCAGTATGCCACCGCAGCCTCGGCGGATGAAACGCCAACACCCTCCCGAGCGACCCCATTCGCAGAAGCAAATCGTGCTCCCGCTTCAGATCCACGAGTAATTCGGTTTCTAAATCAGACCCAGAAGAATCCAAACGAAGCTGATAAGTAGATAGACATTAATCTCCCGCTAACCGGGCTTCGACTTCGCTCAGCCCTCGGCTCTTAGTCATGTCAGGGGTTCGCTGGTTGAGCGGAGCCGAAACCAGCAAGGATGAAGGCTGCGTTTAGTTCAGGCCACCTACTTAGTACTCCCCCAATACCCGCTGAATTACTTCTCGATACAGGCTCAATTTATCCATTAGACCTCCCGGCCATAATAAATCCCAGCCAGACCTCTGCACTCACCCAGCCCCCCATCTCCACCGACCCACATCACGACACAGTATCCTTAATTCCCGTACTCCGGAAACCCAACGCCCGCCTCCCCCACCATGGACTTCAACCTCAACAGCATCCCCAGCCAACAAGGCAAAATCGCCATCGTCACCGGAGCCAACACCGGCCTAGGCTACGAAACCGCCCTCGGCCTCGCCCAGGTCGGCATGACCGTCATCCTCGCCTGCCGCAACGAAGCCAAAGCCCAGCAAGCCAAAATCAACATCCTGACCCAGCTCCCCAACGCCCAACTAGACATCATCCCCCTAGACCTCAGCCAACAAGCCTCCGTCCGCGCCTTCGCCCAGCAATACCGCAGCCAGCACAGCCACCTCAACCTGCTCATCAACAACGCAGGCATCATGTTTCCGCCCTACTCAGCCACCGCAGACGGCTTCGAGAGCCAGTTCGCCGTCAACCACCTCAGCCACTTCCTGCTGACCTCACTGCTCATCGACCTCATGCCCGACACCGCCGAATCACGCATCGTTAGTTTGAGCAGCAACGCCCACAAATTCGGCAAAATCAACTTCGACGACCTGCAATCCGAAACCCAATACTCCGCCGTCGCCGCCTACGGCCAAAGCAAACTGGCCTGCCTCCTGTTCGCCAACGAACTCCAGCGCAAACTCACCGCCCAAAACAAAAGCATCCTCTCCGTCTGCGCCCACCCCGGCGTCTCCAACACCGAACTCGCCCGCTACATCCCCAAAGCCATCCAGCTCCTGCTGTGGCTGACACCGCTGCCGTTCATGGCCCACAGCCCCCAAAAGGCATCCCTGCCAACGCTCTACGCAGCCCTCGCAGACGATGTCAAAGGCGGAGAATACTTTGGCCCCCAGGGAGCGCTGGAAATGAGCGGCAAACCCGGTAGAGCCCCCAAAGCAGCCCACGGACAGGATGAAGCCAGCGCCCAAAAACTATGGGACATCTCCGAACAGCTCAGTGGGAGCAACTTTGAGCAGATACTTTGAACCGATACTTTGAGCGGATAACCAGGGGCTCCCCAGCCCCCCATCGCGTCCGATCCCCCCATCTCTGGAAAATGCAATTTAAAATACAGCCTAAAGGGAGGCACCATCGTCAAGATTGATTTTGCAGAGCAATAGCCCATCACCAAATTGGCATACGATCCAAGCAAATGGACATGGCTTCGAAGCCAACAGGGTCCAAACGTACCTGATTCCCATTCGTCCCCAGTCAAAAAATACTGCATCGACAGGGGCCGCAGCCTAGGCATTGAGAAGCGGGAAGCCTTGCTTGAAAATAGTTACAAGGATTACGGTTACAAGGACTACGGTTACGAGGATTATGGAAGTAAGCGATACGCTCAAAATTACACTCAGAATCACACTCAGAGTCACGGGCAGAGTCATTGGGAGTCTAGTTCCTAGACCCCATACCACTGGGGTCATCAACCATGTATCTTGAAGCGCCACAGCTTTGTGAGCCATCTGTAGAGGATGCGATCGATCGCCATCCCCTCATCGTCACGCCGGACACAGCACTCCTGGACGTCATTGACTTGATGGGGCAGCGGCGATCGCGCACCTGCGCCCTCACCCCCAGCCACGGTAGCGCCCTAGCCAAAGCCAACAGCACGAGCTGCGCCATCATTCAACAGGACAATCAGGTCCTGGGCATCCTCACCGAACGGGACATCGTTCGCCTCGCCGCGACACGCATCCAAGACCAGCCCCTGCCCGTGAGTGACTTCATGGCCAGCCCAGTGGTCACCCTGGTGGAGGATGACTTTCAGGACGTATTCTCCGCCCTGTTCCTCTTTCGACGCTACAAAATTCGACACCTCGTCATCGTAGACGAGCACCAACAGCTCCGGGGGGTCGTCTCCCAGGACAGTTTGCGTCAGCTGGTTCGCCCCGCCAATCTCTTGAAGATGCGACGCGTTTCAGATGTCATGACAACTCCAGTCATCCACGCCTTTGAATCGACCTCGATCCTAGACCTAGCCCAGCAAATGACCGAGCACCGCGTTAGTTGTGTGGTCATCATCGAAGAAGACGAGGAATACGATCTCCGCAACATCGGCCTGATTCCCGTCGGCATCATCACGGAGCGAGACATCGTTCAGTTTCAGTCCCTGCGGCTGGACATGGCCAAGATTCAGGCCAGGGACGTCATGAGTGCCCCCTTGTTTTTGCTCAATCCAGGGGATTCCCTCTTGATGGCCTACGAAGAAATGCAGCGACGGCGCGTGCGACGATTGGTGGTCTCCTGGGATTGGGGCAAAGGGTTGGGGATTTTGACCCAGACGAGTTTGCTAAAGATTTTTGACCCGATGGAAATGTATAGCGTGATTGATTCTTTGCAGCAGACCGTCCAGGAGCTGGAGGAAGAAGTCGAGCGACTGAAGCAAGGGTAGCCGCAGGGGCAGAAGTGCAAAGCTTCGATGAACTGCGATCGCCACCCCAAAATGATCCGCAATCATACGGTACGGTGTTTAGGTGGCATTACGGATATTTTTCCCTGCGTGCGAGGAATCTTGTAGTTCTCTCAGTAATTGCACGACCCTTGGGCCGGTGGGAATCCCGTTACTTTGCATCTGCCGCGCGTCATTGTCCCCCGCTCAGCAGCATCCCGTATGAAACTCCCTCAGCACTCCTGGCCTGTTTCTTTCGCCGCCGCGCTTCTGGCTAGCGTTTCTCCCCTGGTCACGGCCTCCGCTTCCGCCCAGGGCCTTCCCCTCGCCTCCCAAACTTTTGTGGATTGGTGCCAGCGCAGGGATCGCCTCCAGCCCGCCACCCAGCAAACCATCGACCTGATGCTGCGAGCCGTCGGCACGGACAGCTGCCAAAAGGCCCACCGGTCGCTGAGCAAGACCACTGAACTCACCATCCCCAATGGTCGCCTCTCGGATCTGGAGCCCATTGCCTTTTATCCCCAGCTCACGAGCCTGACCATCCGCGAGAACGCCATCCGCGACTTAACACCGCTGACGAAGCTCACCCAGCTACGCAAGTTGGACCTGAGCGGTCAGCCCGAGGTGTCCGGCGAGATGCTGATGGCCCTGCGCACCACGGAATTCATTGATCCGAATCTCTCATTGCTATTGCCCCCAGTGGCAGCCCAAGGGGCATCCCCCGGCGTTGTCCGTGGCGGCGGCGGTGCCCCCGGCGAATCGCTGGATCTGCGCCTTGGCGTGCCCCGAGTCCGACGCGAAAAGAAAGAGCCCACATGGCCTCGGGTCCAACCCGCCACCACCTGGGACCCGTTCGGTGAGCAGGCCAAGGGTGAAACGCTGAAGGACCGTCAGGAGCGCCTCAAGCGAGAGGCCCTGTCAAAGACGCGCCAAAACAACCCGCTGCCGCCGGAGGCTTTGCTGCGCCCGGAGCCGCTGAACCAAATTTCTGACCTGCGCCCGCTGATGCAGTTGCCTTACTTGCAGGAGCTGTACCTGGGCGGCAACAACATCACGGATATTCGTCCACTGGTGCAGTTGCCCAATTTGCAGGTGCTGTCGCTGCACAGCAATCCGCTGAGCTATATCGAAGCGCTGCGGGATATGCCGCAGTTGCGATCGCTCGATCTCCACTCCATCAAAGCCCGCAGCTTTGGCCCGCTCATGGACCTGCGCGATCTGCACAGCCTCAACCTGGCGAACAATCAGCTCAAGGATGTCAAGCAGTTGCAGTGGCTCAAGGAGCTGCGCGATCTAGATATTTCCATGAATGAGCTGCGGGACATTCGCCCCATCAAGTATTTGGAAAAGCTAGAGCGGCTGAACATTGACCACAATCGTATTGCCAGCCTCAAGCCCATTGGCCAAACCGTATCGCTGCGCAGGCTCTACATTCGCGACAACGATATCGTCAATCTGCATCCCATCCAGGGTTTGACGAAGTTGCAGCGGCTACTGGCCTGGGATAACCCACTGGATCGTCCGATGTGTCCGGTGCGCCGGGTCGATATGTCTAGCAGCAGCATCTGCACATTCCGCAATCCAGGCGGGGTGTATTGATGACGTGTAGGGGTTGGCATTCCCAACCCAGTGCAATGTCTGTGGGTTTCACCAACCCCGGAGGGCGCGGGATGCGCGCCCCTACCGTAGGCATCGGGTCTATTTGATTTTGCCGATCTCCCGACCGACCTGCTCGATTTGGGCATAGTTGGCATTTTCGGTGGGGATGAATTTCTCCGCACCGAACAAGTCCAAAATCCCGGCCTGGGTTTCGTCGCTGGCATCCAGCTGGATAAATGCCTGTTGCACCTTGTCGCTGAAGCCCTCACCAAACTCGGCCTCCGCATCGGGATGCAGGATCCAGTGGTAGTCGAAGTAGGCGGGGGTCCGGTAGATGACCTGGACTTTGCTTTCGTCCACCTCACCGTCTTCAACGCGGCTCTTCCAGACCTGCTCGTTCAGGGCACCGGCTTCAAAGCTGCCCGCTTCTACGACTTTGATCGTGGCGTCATGGGAGCCGGAGAAACCGGGTTGGCCTTTGAAATCTTCGAGCGTGACACCGGCTTGGCCCATGAAGTATTGGGGCATGAGGCGGCCAGAGGTGGAGGATTCGCTGCCAAAGGTAAACGTGCGGTCCTTGAGGGCGGTGAGTCCGTCCAGATCTTCGAAGGGGGCAATACCGCTGTTGCTGTTGGCGATGAAGACGCTGTGGAATTCGGCGTCGATGTCACGCTGGGCGATCGCCTCTGCCCCTTCCACCTGCAACCGTGCCTGGGTACCGGTCAACCCACCAAACCAAACCAAATCTAGTTCACCCACCTTAAAGGCCGTGACGGCAGCGGGGTAGTCGGTGACCTGTTTGTATTCAACGGGGACACCGAGTTGGTCAGACAAATAAGCGGACAGATCGCCATACAAACGATTGAGTTTTTCGGGGTCTTGATCGGGAATGGCACCAACCACCAGCACACCGTCACCTGCATTGTTGCTGGGTGCTCCGTCAGTTGTGGTGATATCGGAGGGGGCAGCACAGCTAAAGAGAGCCAGGCAGAGGGCGGTAGAGGCCGCTAACCAATATTTTTGCATCTGAGTCAATCACAATTTCCAACTTCTGATCATAGGGCGGCGGGGAGGATTGCGATCGATGTCACCTGAAAAGTTAAGGTCATGTTGGGTAGCGATGGTCTGTGCCTGGGGGGGTGAAATGAGGCATGGGTGAATAGACCTCTTGCACAAAACCCAAAGCCGCCCCCATCCCCCAACCCCTTACCCCCAATTCTGGGGGAAGGGGAGCCTGAAAGTCCCTCTCCCAGAATTGGGAGAGGGATTTAGGGAGAGAGCCAGTAGAGTAATGCAAGAGATCTAATGGGGTGATGCAGATGTCACCTGGAGGCAGGGGGAACATTTCAAGAATCAGCAGCACAGGAATCAAGCCCAAGAATCAGCAGCCCCTTTCACCAGGGCAGACTAGGCACTAAACTGCTGCGCATAGTAGCCAGCGTAGCGCCCGCCCTGATCTAACAATTCTTCGTGGGTTCCCGATTCCATCACCTGGCCTTTTTCCAGCACCAGGATTCGAGTGGCGCGGCGAACGGTGGCAAGGCGGTGGGCAATGATGAATACCGTACGGTTTTCCATCAGGCGCTCTAGGGCTTCTTGGACCAGAGCTTCTGATTCGGAATCGAGGGCCGAGGTGGCTTCGTCCAGGATAAGAATGCGGGGGTTGAGCAGGACGGCGCGGGCGATCGCAATCCGCTGCCGCTGTCCCCCGGACAAATTCACACCCCGCTCTCCCACCCAGGTCTGATAGCCATCGGGCAGTTGCTGGATAAACTGATGGGCATTGGCCACCCGTGCCGCGTCTTCCACCGCTTCCAAATCGATGGTTCGTTGGCCAAAAGCAATGTTCTGGGCGATGGTTCCAGAGAACAGAATGGTTTCCTGGGGCACAATGCCGATTTGGCGGCGCAGACTGCGCAGGGTGACGTCGCGAATGTCGATGCCGTCCACGAGGATTTGGCCGCCCTGGGGGTCGTAGAAGCGGGGGATGAGATTGACCAGCGTGGTTTTGCCTGCACCGGAGGCACCGACGAGGGCGATCGCCTCCCCCGGCATGGCCACCAACCCAATCTCCCGCAGGACGGGATGCTCAGACTTGTAGGCAAAACTAACCCGATTGAACTCCACCTTGCCGGTCACTAGGGGCAGTCGCTTGGCATCAGTTGCTTCTAGCACTGCGGGTTCAACGTCCATGATCTCGAATACCCGATCGACCGAGGCTTCGGCCTGTTTGAACAGGTTATAGTTCTCGGTCAGGTGGGCGATGGGGTCCACAAGGAGGACAACGGCGGTGATGTAGCGAACGAAGCTGCTGCCGTTGAGGTTGCCGCTGGAGATTTGCCAGGTGCCCAGCAGCAGTAAAAAGATGATGCTGAGGGCGTAGAGGAAGCCAATGACGGGGTGCTGAATCGCCTGGAGCCAGGCGGCAGAGTAGGTGGCTTGGCGGTTTTGTTCGGCAATTTTGGCGAAGCGATCGATCTCGTAGTCTTCGGCGGCGAAGGCGCGGATGAGGCGGATGCCGGAGAAGGCTTCGGTGAGCAGGGAGGAGAGGTCGGAAATGCGGTTCTGGCTGCGGCGCGAGAGCTTCAGCAGCAGCTCCCCAAACCAGCCCACGAGCACAGCCATCAGCGGCGCAATCACAAACGTGGCGACGGTGAGCTGCCAGTTGATGTAGATCATGTAGATCAACACAACAATGAGCTGCAGGACACAGGGGGTGAAGTCGTGGAAGAGCTTTTTGATCACTTCCCCGACGCGATCGACATCTTCGGTGAGTCGGTAGGTCAAGTCGCCGGTTTTGGCGGCTTCGAAGTAGCCGAGGTCGAGTTTTTGCAGATGGACGTAGACGGCTTTGCGCAGTTCGTAGGCGATCTTGAGGGCGGCCTTGGCCATGAGGGAGTCTTGGCCGTACTGGGCGGTTTTGTTGACCAGGAAGGCGATCGCCAGCACCCCAGAGAGCTGTGCCATTTTCCCGACTTGCCCGGTGCCTAGATATTCCGTGGCGGTGCCTGCGAGCTGGGCCAGGATGGGCCAGAAGGCGGTGAAGATGAGTGTGCAAATCAGCGCCCGCACAATGGTCCCGGTTTGGGGCTTGAGGAAGGGGAGCAGTTGCCAGTAGCTGGAGCGGGGCCGTTGGGCGGACGGGGTCAAGGGGGGTCCTCTGAAAGATGCCATCCCAAACTCTACCAAGTTTAGGAGCGGGTCTGGGGCTGCGGGAGCCATTGATAGTCCATTCGTTTGGGGTTTTGCTGCGGCTCTGACTTGTACTCCATGCTTAATGGGGGCAAGTAAACTGGAGTCAGAGGCGCTTATTTTTCACCAGCCCTGGTGTGCGGATTATGGTCACTGTCATTCCTGCCCGAAGTCTCGAATTGCATGAGGTTGAATCTAAGTTTGGTCTTCAGCAGTCCTTGGAACCATCATTTTTCATGGAGTGGCAGGGGGTGGAGGCGGCGTTAGATGAGCGGGATTGCTACTGGCTGGACAAGGCCAAGGATAATTTCCTCAGTTTGATTAAGTACCGCTTGCATGAGGAAGTGGTCAAAATGTCGATCTTGTCCCCATTGCTAACGGTGTCTGGTCTGGGGACGGCTCCATTTGTGCCTAAGGCAGAGAAGCAGGTGGAGGTGTTTTTTCCGGCGCAGGAGTTGGAATCGGAGGACGAGGTGATTCGAGGTCGGATTGATCTGCTGATTTTGTATCGAAATTTGTGGGTGGCGACGATTGAGACGAAGCCGCAGCAGTCGGATGTGTTGGAGGCGTTGCCCCAGGCGTTGACGTATATGATGGCGAGTCCGGAGCAGGGTTTTCCGCTATTCGGGCTTTTGACGAATGGACGGCATTTTATGTTCGTCAAGTTGCTGAAGCAAGAGCAGCCAGTCTATGGATTGTCGGAGCTGTTTACGTTGTTTCGGCAGGGGAATGAGATGTATCAGGTGGTGGCGATTTTGCAGCGGCTGGGGCAGTTGGTGATGGAGCAGGATTGGGAGGAACAGCGAGTGAGGTGATGGAAAGGGCTTCCAATTGAACCAGGCGGCTTTGAGAGAGTTGGCGCAGCTTAAGCAGGAGTTTTTTTCGTGTTGCCACTGTTCAACGGGCATGCCTTTGGAGGCTGCGACTTTGATGGTGATGTTGGGGACTTCAAACCCTTCCAGGCTGTAGCTGTCTTCTTGGCTTCTTAGTGTGTGGTAGAACTCGATGATAGTGGCGATCGCACCGCGTTTAAGGTGATGCTCTGACAGACCTTCGGTCAGAGTAACCTTGGAGAAGAAGGGATGTGCATGCATAGGAGATAGCCTTACTCCTTGAGTGGGTGAGCATCACTTTCTATTTTTAGGAACTCTGAAAATAGCATTGAAAAGGAACGATAACGCACTGCTCCAGGAAGATAGTTGGCAAAATGCCAAGCTTCCCATTCGGTGTCGTGTACTACATTGGAATTCAGCAAAAAAACGCTGCCATCAGTGGCTTCCGAGATTTGGAGCGTCGCTTGTAGATGATTCATACGTGCAGGTGGCTGCGCTGTATTCTCTCCATAAACAAAGTATTCCGAATCAGGTATTGAGGGAGCTACACCAGACATATTAAATGTATATGCATCAATCCAATCTTGATTTACTGTACTAAACCACTCAACTTGGTTAATTGGGTAAAGAGGCAAAAGCCCACCATACCCACGCCAGCCGTTTGTGACCTTTAAAAAACTCCGATATGAGTGTGGAAGAAGAAAACCTAAACGAGTTTCGGCTGCGCTAATTTCTTCTTCAGAGGCTCCCGTAAATCCCAACCACTCTGATTCAATTACTTCATCTGGGAACTCTGGAGATATTCCATACTGGAGTATTACCTCCTCAGGAAGATCATCATATGACCCAAATGCATCCATAACATTGATGACTCTTTGGCTTTCAAAATGTAGAAATTTTTCCCACTCTGAGATTCTCATCTTATTACTTTAGCTGCATTATTAATTGTGAAATTAATGAGTTATTGCACTAATTTTTTCTGAGCAGTGAGATCTATCAACTGAGTTCCTAATCTCTTTGAATTTGCTGTGAAAACCAAAGCGCCGCATTTCCATTCGACTCCGCCACCATCTTCTCAACCGTCTGATTCAACAAATCCATCGACAGCCCATCCAACGCCACAGAAACGCCACTCGGCTGATACGCCCCATCCTGCAATAGGAACACAAACACCCGATTCCCCCGCACATCAATTACCCAATACTCTGGAATCCCCATCGACGCATACAGCCGCTTCTTCTCATCCAAATCCGTCGTTAGCGTCGTATCCGAAATCTCCCCCACCAGCGCAGGCACCGGCCACTTCTCCAAATCAACTCGCCGCTTCTCGCCCTTTTCCCATACCGGAAACTCATTGCCCAAATACAGCACTAAATCTGGAGCCGCAGCCTTATTGGGCTTCTTCTCCAACAAACACCGCCCTAAAGACGTAAACCGTTGTTCTGGATGCTGGGCAAACCAAAAACCCAGGAGCATCGTAAACAAATCACAAAAACCCGCGTGGTCAATGCCTTCCCAGCCCATATCCAGCACCAACAACGCACCATCATCAAAAAAGAGCCGCAACCGAGGATTGCTCGGGTCATCCCGATACTCGCAATACTCCGCCCAGCTCGCAGACCGCCATTGACAGAGGGCAGCATCAGACCCAGCACTCTCAGATGTGCTATCGATCGCAGGGCTAAACGCAGTCATCAGCTCCTCCCAAATGGCGGTGCATTTCCATTCTAGGGCAATGCTCTTGATCGCTTCCGGTCCCCCTTCCCCCAAAGTTGGGGGCAAGGGGTTAGGGGATGGGGGCCTTACTCACCCGTCACAGACAGACCCTCCACCCACACATGGGGCGCAACCCCACTCGGGCTCAGCTTCTCCTCCTTGTCAACCTGAACGATCGCCTTCAACACCTCTCGGAAATCTCCAGCGACCGTTGCAGACTCAACACTGACCTTCTTACCATTCTTAATCAGCCAACCATCAAACGGCAGCGAGAACGACCCCTGCAACGCCTGAACCCCAGCATGCAACGCCGACAGCTCATCGATATACACAACATTATCCGCCGTCTCCAAACTCAACGACTGGTCACCCTCACCATTGCCCGTGATGTGATAGAAATGCGGACTCACCGTAATCTTCGCGCCCATATTGGCATGACCCGTCGGCTCAGCCCCCATGCGCTTCGCCGTGCCCGAGCTGTGCAAAAAGCCGCTCAACACCCCCTTCTCAATCAAAGGCACCCGACGGGTCGGCGTTCCCTCACCATCAAACGTGGTTGCCCCTACATTAGCGCTGTGCAACGCATCGTCATAAATCGACAGCGTAGACTTCGCAACTTCAGTTCCCAAGGACTCCGCCGTAGACAAACTGCGGTTATCCAAAATGCTCTGGGCATTGAACATATTCGAAAACGCGCCCACCAACGAGAGGAACGCCTCCGGCGAAAAGACCACGGTGTACTTGCCGCTCTCAATCTTTTCGTAATCCAGGTGGCTGATCGTCTTTTCAGCAGTTTCCTTAATGCAGCCATCGATATCCAACTGCTCCAAACCATAGGCGACGCGGTAGGCACCAGCACTGCGGGGGCGGCGGCCTTCCTGGGCGGTTTTGGTGTAGAGGTAGGTGGAAATATACGTGCCACCCTCGGAACGGACGGCACCATTGCTGTTGAAATAGAAACGCTGGGTGTCGGTCTGGGAGAGGCCGTTGTAGGGCACACTCTCGATCGCCTCATGGGCATCGAGCAACTCCTTCTCCGCCGCCACGAGCTTCTCCAGCAGCGTCGAAACCGGTGCAGGGTCATGGCGCTCGTGCTTGGCATCCGCCAAAGCTGCCGTTGCTTCGGGGCTGAAGTCAGGGATGTTGTCCTTGGCTCCGAAGGCGCTGGCTTCGTGGGCCGTTTTCAGCGCCAGTTCTAGACCCGCTTCGTCGGTATCAGAGGTGGATGTAATACCAACCGTACCGTCTGCGTTCCACACCCGCACGGTGACGCTGGAGCGCTGGGATGCCTTCACCTGTTTGGGTTCGCCCTGGTCAACCTGGGCACTGGTAGAGTCAATGGAAGACCCAGAAACGTCGTATTTGCTGATGTTGAGTTTGCCAGCGATGTCTTTGGCTTGGCTAGCGATCGTATCGATGTTGAGCATAGGTCCGAAAAGAAACGAAGAAAATTACCCGTAGGGACGAACCGCGTTCGTCCTTTCAAAATTGATGATGCGTATCAAAAATGTGGTGATGACGTAGGTTGGGTGGAGCAATGCGAAACCCAACGGCTTGGGCAAGCGTGAATGCCTGTTGGGTTTCACTGCGTTTCACCCAACCTACAGACTCCTCTTGCCCCCAATTCTGGGGGCAAGGGACCAGGGGATGGGGGCGGCTGTTACCGACCGCCAACCGTGATTGAATCCACCTTCAGGTGAGGCTGCCCCACCGTCACATAGACGCTGCCGCTGATCGAACCGCAGAAGCCCGCCGCCAGACCCAGGTCCTCGGAACACATGGAAATCTTCTGCATGATCTCCGTTGCTTCGCCAATCAGGGTGGCGCCCTTCAGGGGCTTGGTGACTTTGCCGTTCTCAATCAGATAAGCCTCATCCACCGCAAAGTTGAATTCGCCGGTCGGCCCAACGCTGCCGCCGCCCATCTTCTTGCAGTAAATGCCCTTTTCGACGGAATCAAACAGCTCCTGCAGCTTGTACTCACCGGGGGCAATGTACGTGTTGCGCATGCGAGATGCGGCACCGAAGGTATAGCCCTGGCGACGACCGCTGCCCGTGCGGGGGTGGCCCGTGCGCACAGAACCCGCGCGATCGCTAATGAAATTCTTCAGAATGCCATTCTCAATCAGCAGCGTCCGCTGGGCAGGCATGCCCTCATCATCCATATCAATCGTGCCAAAGGCGTTGGGCGAAACGCCCTCATCCCAAGCCGTCAGACTTTCGTGGGCAATCTTCTCGCCCTTCTTGTCCATGAACGGCGTGGTCTTGCGCTCAATCTGGGTCGTCTCCAGCAGGTGACCGCAGGCCTCGTGGAAAATCACACCGCCAAACTCATTGGCCATGATCACGGGGTAGGTGCCGGACTCGACAAAGTCGGCGTAGAGCATCTTGCCCGCAGACTCCGCCACTTCCTCGGCATCGCCGTCATACTTCCAGTCCCGCAGGAAACCGGGCTCGCCCGTGCTGCCAACGCGCTTGTTAATGGAAGAACGATTATCGCCATCCGCACAGAGCAGGCTGTAGCCCACGGACTGGGTCAAACGAATGTCCCGCGCAAACACACCGTCGCTGGCTGCGACCAGCACTTCCTGCCAATCACGGAAATAGGAGGCGCGGCGAGACTGGACATGGGTTGCCTTTTTATTGATGGCGTCATTGGCCCCCAGCAGCACATCGCCCATTTCTTTCATGGAGCTGCAATTCTCCAGCCAATCTTCCTTGCCCCGCAGGACGGCATAGTCCCGCAGGGGCTCCAGATAAACCTCAGGGACAAACGCGTTTGGCCCCGGCAGCTGCAATCCCATAATGGACAGCGCCTTTTCCAGCGCCAGCTTCAGCCCGTTAAACGTCAGATCATTGGTGCTGACATAACAATCCGCCTTGCCCAGGAACACACGCACGCCTGCTCCGGTCGAAATACTCGGAGAAATGCTCGTGATGGCGTCGTCCTCGGCGAGGCAACTGATGTAGTTGACTCGCTCCAGGAAAAACTCAATGAAATCCGCGCCTGCGGAACGGCCCAGACCCAGCAATGTAGACAGCGTATCTTCCCAGGAGCCGTCGAGCCTTGTCTTCGTCGGGGCCGTCTTGGCCTTGTCGGCGCGGTTTCCGGCATTCTTAAAAACAGGAGCAGCAACTACCATAAATAGCCTCTTGGAGCGTCCGTGCGTCTCGGATCAGATTGATTTGCAACGCTTATTAGTCTAACAAAATCAAATAGCCTCGGGGACGGTCGGAGAACCGCCCCAAGACGCGATTGCCGCCTACGGAAAATTGCGGCGACTTCACTAACTTTTTTTACATTCCTTGAGAAGATTTCCTTCGAATGTGAGGCTTCATTGATGACACTCCGTTCTTCCGTGTAACTGGCTATACTGCGATCGGAGACAAAACGGAATCCATACCGAAATGTCTGACTGGATAGTCACACCCGTAATTTCCGAGTGAGTATCATCCCCGAACTCCAGGTCTGGAAGGGGACGCCTCGAAATTGGGACATCTCCGCAGCACTGCCTCGGGAATGACGCTTGAATTTTATTGGAACGCTCTACCATGGCCGCTGAGTCTAAAGAACCTGCGAAAACAGAATCCCCTCTGGCGAAAGCTGCGCCAGAATCCTCTGCCCCCGACCCCTCTGCGCCAGGATCCTCCGCATCAGAATCCTTTGCACCAGCCCCTTCCACACCGGACCCTGCCCCCAAAGACGCTTCAATGAAAGCCTCTTGCTCTCCAGAGGTTTCCTTCGGGGTCGAGATTCCTGAAGACATTGACCCTATGCTGGTCTTTCGACTCATGGGGCAGATGTTGCCGCTGGAGGTCTGTCTCTATCACCGTATTGTGCCGCTGCGACAGGCCCAGGGCAGGTTGACATTGGGCATGGTGGATCCCAGTGACGAAGAAGCCTTGACCTATGTTGAGCGTTTGGTGGCCTACCAAGGACTGATCATGGAGCCGATCCTGCTGGCGGGGCCTGTGCACCAGTCGCTGCTGTCGGCCTATCTCAACCATGTGGGTAAACCCGCCGCAACGGATGCAGCGGGGCAAATGGATGCCGCAAGACATCAGGCTGAACTCGATCGCCTGGATCGGACGGAGATCGAGCCGGATTGGTGGGTGGGAAGCGATCGCCTGAATGATCACCTGGGCAGCAATGGGCGTGCTCCTGAGGCACTGTTGTTCTCGGATGAACTGTCCGAAGACGAGGAAATGGAATCGGCGGAGCTGGCTTGCCCAGACCCCAAACTGACGCGTGCAGAAGGCATCAGCGCCGAGAGTACGCTGTGTGTCGAGGCTCCAGAAACGGTTGAACCGTTAGAGGCGAAGCGTCTGGAGCAGCGAGCGGCGAACCTAGCGGCCAAGCCGGAGGTGAATGAGCGAGCAACGCTACATTTGCCCCACGAAGATAGCCTCGTGATGGAAGATGCACTGGATGGCATGCCAGATGCGGCACTGTTGTTTTCCACGGAAGGGACCGCCATTGGGGCCAAGGCATCTGCCTTGCCGCCGACCCCACCCAAGCCTGCCCTTGAGTTTCCAGCCCTGCATGTGGAAATTCAGCATCTGATGGAGCCCATGGAGGCGATCGCCCAACTCCCCGCCCCCAAATTCCTTGCAGAGTTATTTGGCCGCATTTTGGCGGGCGGCATCAGCCGAGTCTTAATGGGGTCCAACGGGGGGCCGGGGCGCATTGCCTGGGACCGTAACGGGGTGGCGCAGCTGGCGCTGAAACATATCGAGCCGCAGGCATTCCGTGCCTTGGTCGCGGAACTCAAGGCAGTGACGGGGTTGCCCTCGGGCACCACAGAGCGGTCAATGCAGTGGCGGGTCCTGCGTTCCTACGAGGGCCAGCCGGTGATGCTGAGGCTACAGTTGGAGCCGACGGGCTTGAATGCCATGAATGCCCCCCAGGGACCAGGGGAGAAGATTCAGATTCAGGTCTTGCGGGGTGCTCGGCTGATTGTCCATGAGCAGCAGCGTTTGGAACAGCTTCAGAAGGAGGCGATCGCCACGGCCAAGTTGTTGAAACAGAAGTTTGCCCAGATTGAGCAGATGACCCAAGCCTTGCCGGTACTGGAGCCTGATTTTGAGGCGTTGGAGCAGTTGACCACGCTGGTCCATGAGAATGTCTTGAGCCTGCCGACGCGGGGCTAGGGATTAGCTGGGGCGGTGGTTACGTCGGAGTAGGAAGGCGATCGCCCCCAGTAGCAGAACGCCTACAAAAATCCCACCCACGATGGCAACGGAGAACGTACCTCCATTCACGTTCACTGGGCTCTCGCCCGTTCCCCTGGGATCTGCGGAGACAGTTGTCTGGGTAGATGTCGTTGGAGTGTCTGGTTTGGATGGAGTGTCTGGGTTGGATGGAGAGGATTGAGTTGAATCAACATCTAGTTTTGTTTCAGCTTTGGTTCCAGCCGCGACCGTAATGGGAAAGCGTAGCTCGAAGGGAGCAAAGCTGGCATCCCCTTGGGCACTGCCGCTGATGACGAGTTCATAGGCACCGACGGTCGGGAAAATGATGTCAGCCGCCGGCACATTGGTTTGACCTTCAACATCAATGGCGGTGAGTGAGGGCATTGCAATGGCCTCATCCCCGTCTTGATAGGGCATGGCATATACGGCGACTTGGCAGTTGCAGTCCGCCAGTGCGATCGATTGTCCTCCAGCCTTTACCAGAGCAAACCAAGCGGTCACGGTTTCGCCAGCCCGAGGCGTATCGTTGGGCTCGATGTGGTGGGTGCCGCCGACGTCACCGCTGATTTTAGTTTGATGGGCAAGCAGGAAGGGCTGAGCGCTGGCTTGAGAATTGATAACTTTGGGCATGGCTTTGCTAACGCACTGGAATCCCATCCTAGCGCTGACAATGGACGAGAGACCGGGAGTGCTCAGAATATCTACTGTGGTATCCCGCTCAATACAACATCCGGTGGCTGGAGCATTCTCTGTAGCATTCTGTTGTCAGGATTTAGCCGAAGATGGTTTTGCCAGCCATCGCAATCCTAAGACCACCATGCCCATGGCAATTAACCCCACTGTTGCGATCGCACTCCCCCCCGTTTCGCCAAACCAGCCAAACCGCCGGTCCAACAAAAAAGTATGAACCATCGCCAGCCCCAACGCCGGAACCGTCAGCAGATGCACCGCCCGCCAATGCTGCCAATGCTTCTGCAACTGATCAAAACTCGTCACCGCCGCCGGAGCCATTAGCAGCAGCGCCACCAGTCCCAAGACAACGCCCGTGCGATGGGTCGGAATCAGAAACCGCACGGCCTGCCAGTTCCAATCCCAACTAAACGTGAAAATGTGGAGAACATGGGCGATCGCCAACACAAACGCCCCCACCCCCAAGCCCCGCCGATATTGCAAGAGCCCCTTCCACCACCGTGCCACCGGGCGGGCCACCAATGCCAGTACCAGTAGTGTCAATGAACCGTAGGCACTCACCCAACCGCCGTGACTATCTCCCGTGCGCCACAGCAACAACAAGCCCGCCGCCAGTGTCACCCAGCCCCCCAGCCGAAATAACTGACTGCGCCGATCGTCGCTCCAGCGCCCCGCGACCCAGCCAACACCCAACATGGTTGGAGTCGTGCCCAAACCAAAGGCCAGCATGAGCAACGCCCCCATCCACCAACGGCCTGTTTCCGCAGCTCGAATCTGAGCCGTATACAAAAAGCCACAGGGAATCAATCCCCAGCAAAGCCCCAGAAGCAGAGGCGTCCAGAACTGTTGCCTGAGCGACAAATCAACCATTACTTTATTCAGACGCTCATGCTGGGCAAGCTTGAGCAGCGGCAGTTTGGGTAGCAACCCCGGTGCGATTTGCCCAAAGCTAAGCCAGAGAAGCATAAGCCCCGTCGCGATCGCCATCCCCCGTCGCAGTTCACTGCCCAGACCCGCCATCTGGCCTCCGGCCAACAGCACCTCCCCCACCGCTCCAATACCAGCGCCCACAAGTGCATAACTCAGCATCCGTCCCAGGTTCAACAGGACGTGAAACCAGAGTGCCGAAGCCGGGCGCCCTTTAGTGCTATCAGCAACTAATTCAGCTTTTGGCGTTGCCGTGGTCAGCGAAAACGCCACGCTCAGGGGACCACACATGCTGGCACAATGCCCAAAACTCCCAAGGAATCCGAGACTTGCCATCAATAGGAAATCAAGCAGCATCAGCAGTGGGCTGGGGCAATGAGCACGGCCTGAAGGGGCATGCGATGGGCAATGGGCTCGGGCATGGCAATCCTAGTTTGCGGAGACTGTGATGCTAACGGTATCAGCGATCGCGCCCCCAGCACTCATCAAGGTCTCGTGACCATTGGCATTCAGCTCAACCCGAATCTCATGCTCCCCGACCGGCAATTCGGGAATGTAATACCAGGAACCATAGAGGCGCGTAATTTTTTCACCATTGATATAGAGGTGAGCATGTCCCTCCGTGGTGGTACTGGTCTGATTGACCCGTTCCGGGGCAAAGGCAAAATTGCTGACGGCTGCATTGAGGTTCCAGCCGCGCATGGCATCGGGCTCAACGGTCAGATTAACGCTGGGTTGAGGTTGCACCTTGGGAACCATCAATGTGCCATGACTCATACCGCCATGGCCGTGGCCTTCCTTCATTTTGTGCTCGGTTGTGGCGCCCGAGTGTTGCATCTTGGAATGGTCCATCCCCGAATGATCCATCCCTGAATGCTCCGTCCCGGCATGGCTTCCTTCCCCATGGCTTCCCTCCTGGCTATCCATGGAGTGGGTGATGCTAGCACAACCCGTAATGGTAACAAGGTTGAAGCAAACAAGACAGACTGTAGATGCGAGGAACTGAGCGTTGCGGGGGAGGTAGTTCATTCGAAAGATAGTGAGAAAAAGCGGGGGCCAAAGACTGAGAGGCGTCACAGAAGCGGAGATGAAAGAAAAGATGGCGGCCTCAGGCAAGGGCTGACTGAAGGGATAGCAGCCTGGGACAAGCGTGGAGGAAGAAACGACAGTCGCGAAAAGAATGAAAAATTCGACCGAGTCAGCCGCATCCTCGGCAACATCCGACGAACCGCAAACATGAACCTACGGCTCGCCGGAGATGCGATGTTACCAACCGGCTTCAGCTTGGCCGAGCACATAGGTAGCAACATTCTCGATATCTTCAGCGCTCAGCTTGCCACCAAAGGCAGGCATGGCACCGTTACCATTGGTCACCTGAGTCACGATGGCCTCGATGGTGTTCTTGCCATTGGCATCCAGATCAGCTTGCTTGAGCGTCTTCTGAGCGTTAATCACATTGCCGCCGCCAATATGGCAAGCTGCGCAGTTGGCGCTAAAGATTTGACCACCGGCAGCGGCGTCTCCCGCGAAAGCAGGGTTGACAGAACTGGTAAAGGTAAGGGCGATCGCCACGAGAGCGACGGCCACAGCACTAAAAAAGCGTTTCATTAAGGGTTTCCTCTCAAAAATATCCCGCTTAAAAAGCAGGTGAAAGGGAAGCGTTTAATGGATCGATGAACGGCCGACTGAACCGCTACATTGGGACCATATCCACAACATCCCACCCCCTACCAAAGGTCAGAACGAAACGGCTCGTCAAAAGACGCCATGTCGTTCCTGTAACAAAGCGCAATGTTTTGTCGCCTCTGATACCGTTCTGTTTCTGGTGTAGTTCCGCTTCTCTCCCCCGCTTTTTCCCATTTTTTGTCAGAGCCCATGCCCTACCGCATCCCGCCATTGCCCCCTCCGAATCGAGCAGATGGGGACGATCAAGACCATTACCGCTGGATGATTCGGGCTTTGGAGCTGGCGGAGATGGCTGGGGAGTCTGGCGAGGTGCCGGTGGGAGCCGTGATTGTGGGACCAGAGGGGACGGCGATCGCCACGGGAGAAAATCGCCGCCAACGGGATCAAGATCCCACCGCCCATGCTGAGATCATCGCCCTACGAGAAGCGGGGGCCGCTTTGCAGGATTGGCAGCTACGCCACTGTCGCCTCTACGTCACGCTGGAGCCCTGCCCAATGTGTGCCGGTGCGATCGTGCAGGCTCGCATTGCGACGCTGATCTATGCGACGGCGGATCCCAAGGCGGGGGCCGTTCGCAGCGTACTCAACATTCCAGACAGCGCTGCTTCTTTCCATCGTTTGCGTGTGATCCGGGGTGTTTTGGCTGAATCGGCCCAGGATCAACTCCAAGATTGGTTTGCCATGCGCCGGGCGGCCCGGCGGGCTAGGCAGCGCTGAAGGGGCGGCATCCTAGCGAGAAAATTGTGGATAGGAAGTCAAGTGCCCACGATGGGGTGGCCCATCTGCACGATTTAGCTGATTCGCAGACGAGAGTTCCGGATGTGTGCGGTGGGCGATCGCAGACTGAAAGCAGTAAGCTGAGGGCAATCCAAACAATTCTGCCCCTAAGCCCGAGCAAAATTGGGTACAAGTACGTAGCCATTCAGCTTTCGAAATGGGTGACGGTATGGGTTTTAGAGGCAAAACTGCTCCCCCTCGCGACTAAATTTTTCAGACCCCCTTTCGATTGTGAGCCCACATTCCGCCGTTCAGCCTTAGCATCTCTCCGCCGCTGCTTCATCTCTCCTAACCACCATGGCTAAGTCAAACGCTGGTTCCAGAAACGCTAACTCCGATCTCTCTCCTTATCTCAAGGCGCGGCTGCGCCCCCTGATGCAGCCGAAGCTCTGGGTGTCTGCGGGAATCTTTGCGATGTCAGCCTTTGTTCTCGTTCGCATGTTTATGCAGCCGGATCAATTTTTGGGCCAAGCCGGAGACGATCGAGGGGCCGCAGCGAATGTTGAGGCGAACGACAACCTGTCACCGGAAGAGCGTGCCATTGCGGCGGAGCTAGATGACTTAGAGGTGTTGTTGAAGGAACTGGATGATGAAGGCACGCTGGAAGCGGCCGAGGCAATGGTGACGCCTGCATCGAACCAGGCGAATCAGACTGTTCAGTCGCCTGACCTCGACTTCAAAACGCCGGAAATTACGATTCCCGATGTCAACTACGGAAAGTTTGACAGCCTACCTTTGGTTGACCTGACTCCCCGTCGCAATAACAGCCAAACCGCGATCGCGGGGCAACCCGCTGGATTCGTCGGGATCAATTCCGTTTCCGATAATCCAGCCCTCAATCTGCCCGTGACCGCAGGCCAGGCTTCGGACGACCAAACTGCGATCAATCCTTTGCAGGCAGCATTGGATCGCTATGCCCCTCAACCCTTTGGCACCAGCTTCAATAATTCCGGCGGTAATACCCAAGGCAGCACTTTAGAGCAGGCGATATCAGCCTCTGAATCCACTGCCCTCTCTAACACCGCTCCAGCCGAGACGGCTGCTTCGACCTCATCCATTGCACCGACCGTCTCCATCACCAATCCAACCGTCACGACTCCGACGACTTCTACGGGCACCCAGGCCACGACCCCTAGCAATAATGCGTTTACGCAGCTGATCAATCCGCAATCCACAACGCTCCAAACTCCCACCCAACTGCAAATCCCTCAGATTCAAACACCCCAGGTCACGACGCCTCAGGTGACCACCCCTCAAATTCCGCAAGTGGCAACACCCCAGTTTCAGACCACTCCGCAGTTCACAACGACCCCCCAATTCTCCTCCACACCCCAGTTTCAAACGCCCACTAGCACAAACTCCGCCCTTCCCTCTCAGACGCTCAATCAGCCTGTCGGAACACCGGTTTACCAGCAATCGGCCAATGGGGCGACGAACTTTGGGGTTCCCAATAACCCACCGGGCCAAAATATTGGCGGTGGGCAAATCAACACCTTCTCGAATCCCTAAGTCGGAGCGTGAACTCTCGTCACGGGAGAATCTGATCACGAGAGCATCTGATCACGAGAGCATCTGATCACAAGAAAATCTGAGCACGAGAGCATCAAGATACCTTCCTACAGCAGTTGCTTAAGCCGTTTGATCGTGGAGGCGCGGCCCATCAGCTCGGCTGTGTTGCTCTGCACTTTGACATAGAGACGACCGGAAAAAAACGACCCTGCTCCGCTCGAACCATAAACTCGCACCGTGGCATCTTTGCTTTCCTTGGAAGAGCCCTGGGGTTCTCCTTGACCGTCATCGGGTGCTTGAAAGAGGTCAGGGTCTAGGTCATCTTCTTCCAGGGCTTCTAGCTTCAACGCCTGGAGAGATTGTTCAAGACGGTTGAGAAAGATTTTGCGTCCCTGGATGGGTAACGCCCAAATCACACTGCGGTTGAAGTAGGCTCCCCCTAGGCCTGCGATCGCCCCCAAAAGGATGCCCACCTGCACAGCCGTCGGGCTTGTCGGGGAAATATGTAATGCCTGGCTCGCCGTTAGCCCACCAATTACAACCGTTGTTGCAAAATAATAGAGAAAAGTTGTCCAGAAGCCAGGTCCAGGGAGCATAACGTTGATCCAGAAGAACATTTCCCAGACTATCAACAGAGCTGCTCCCTAGGAGAGCAAACTCAAAAAATTGACTGGGCCAAAAATCCTCCGGATCTTGCTGAATTCTCTAGTAAGAGGTTAAACCTCAAGATGACCAAGGCCATGGCGTAAGCAAACACACAAGAGAACGCCACAGCAACGAGATGCATCAGCGTGTCAAAGGGGTTAGTCCAGGATAGACAACCTCGGAACAGAAGAGCGCTGTAGGACAAGTGGCAAGACGCAGTTCAACAAAAGACTCGGCACCGGCATGGGTCAAGCCGTGACATTAAGCAGACTTTGCCTCATGCTGCCAGATTTGTTCGCGGGACTCCTGACGAATTTCGCCCGATGCTGCCGCCAACTGTAGTCGGGTAAACGCGTTAAGCTCCTCAGGATTGTTTTTAGAGCGGAGCAAGTTTCTCAGCTGATCCTCCGCATCGAGCGAAAGATATCCAGTCATCATTGCGGTCTGCACGATGTCGCAAATTTTAGCCATAACATCCCCTGCAAAATTCAGTCAAAGCATTGAGAGTTTTCCGAGCTACATCCTGGGAACCCAATCATCCACACTTGCCTTTTCTGGAATCCCCAGCATCAAATGCCCTTCAGGCTCTTGCCGCTGATAAGGGTATTGTCCAGGAGTCTCCGACGGTGGATGAACAAACCATTAAGTAAAAATAATCTGAATCCTTCATGAAATCTGTATCGCAGACTTCCCTGCAATAGCCTGGATGGCTGGCAGCGCGAAGCATTAGAGCATTTTTTAATGGTTTGGGATGATGTCTCCTTTTTTACAATTCAGTGTGCAAGAGTACGATTTCTTACCTTAATAAAGTCTTCATGATTGCCCAGTGTAAGCGGCGCAATGCAAAGGTTTGCTAAAAGAACATCATTCTTTTCTCATAGATTTACTGAAAGATGGATCGTCAAGGACAGTTGACATGACGTTCGGAACCCACTCAAAAAATACAAAAACTGACATTCCTCAGAATTTCATATCTCGAATGAGCGGGGAGCTGCATCCACTTCAGCGGAATACAACGGTGCTGGGAGCCTTAGAGTCAAACTAGGCGATTGACTCCGAAAAACCAACCTCCGGAACGTTCTATCGGCGTTTAATTGAGCTCCTTTTATCAATCCGAAATATCTCTACCGAGGGTCTAAAAGTGATGACTCTGCTGTACGAGAAAGCATTGGGATGACTTTTCCTGTACGGCAAAGCATCACCCTTCGAGTTACATCAGCCACGGAACGGGGACAGAAGTTAGAGCGCTCCCTAGAAGGAGCGATCCCCTGACGATGTACAGGTTTCCTGTTAGCAGGCCACGACAACCTAAACCCTGCTGAAGAAAGTAGGGCATTGGGGATGGCGTAGCCAATTGAGAAGCTGCTAAGAATTTATGTAGGCTGCTGGGATGCACACTGAGCTGTTTCAGTGATGGAGCTCATGGTGAGAAATCTAAGTATTTTCCCTCTAGAGAATAAACAAACCACATATTTGGGGCCGCCCAGGTGATTGGAGTCACAAGCGTGGGGCAAGCGTTCCATTCTCTCCCTTGCATTTCCTCTCATCTGCGGGGTCGTCTGGGAGGTCTTCTGCAAGATCGCCTGGGAGTAACGAAGTCAGTGAATCTTTGAGTGCTACGGCAGGAAGCACCGAATCAGCCGCTAAGATCAAGGGTGATATCGCCCTGAGTCTTCACTGCTATGGCAGATGCTTTTCAGTCCATTCCCACGCCCCCTGAGGGCTTTCGCTCAGGATTTGTGGCCTTTGTTGGTCGTCCTAATGTGGGCAAGTCAACGTTGATGAACCGTCTTGTCGGTCAAAAGGTGGCCATTACCTCCCCGGTGGCGCAGACGACCCGAAACCGGCTCCAGGGAATCCTGACGACGGATCAGGCGCAATATATCTTTGTGGATACTCCCGGCATTCATAAGCCCCACCATGAACTGGGGAAGGTACTGGTGCGCAATGCTCGCACCGCCATTGAAAGGGTGGATGTTGTGCTGTTCATGGTGGATGGCTCGGTGCCCGCAGGACGGGGGGATCGCTTTGTCGCCGATCTCTTGAAGCGTTCTGAGGTGACGGTTATCTTGGGTCTGAATAAGATTGATCAGCAACCTGCGGACCAGGCAGAGAGCATTGACGCCAGCTATCGGGAACTCGCGGCGGAAAAGGACTGGCCACAGATCAAATTTTCGGCCCTCGATGGCAACGGCTGTGAGGAATTGACCGAGGCGATGTATGCGCGGATCGAGTCAGGTCCTTACTATTATCCGCCGGACTTGGTGACGGACCAGCCGGAGCGATTCATCATGGGGGAGTTGATCCGCGAGCAGATTTTGTTGCTGACTCGGGAAGAGGTGCCCCATTCCGTGGCGATCGCCATCGATCGCGTTGACGAAGATGAAAAGCTGACCCGCATCCTGGCAACCATCCACGTGGAGCGAAATTCCCAGAAGGGCATTTTGATCGGCAAACGGGGCAGCATGCTCAAAAATATTGGCACCGAGGCACGTCAGCAGGTGCAGAAGCTGATCGACGGCAAGGTCTACCTGGAGTTGTTTGTGAAGGTTCAGCCCAAGTGGCGGCATTCGCGATCGCAGCTCGAAGACCTTGGCTATCGCGAAGAGGGCTAGGAAAAAATTAGGCGAACGTGCCTTTTGGGTTTTGAAAAAGACATGCGAAAGACTGGGGGATCGTTGATCTTAGCGGGCCAGAATGGGAAACTCTTAAAGATCTATTGTTCTTGAAGATCAGTTGTTCTTGGGAACAGACTTAGATTTTCCTGATTCCGTTTTGACCTCTCCTCCTCCATGAACATCGTTGAATTTTTTGATCACAGCGTTGGCAAATGGTTTTCCCAGCGCACCAGCTATCAACTCGCTCAGAAGGAACAATGGCACCAGTCTGACAAAACGGATGTGTTCATCAGTGCCATGCCAAGTCATGATCCTGAGCTAACGCGCATTATCCAAGCCGGTAAGCTGGATCCCTCCCAGGCCCTGGCTGGTCTCAAAATCGAATGGAAGCAAACGCTGATTAAAAAGGCGGGCTCATCCTTCATGATCGCCCTGGGCAATTCGCCAGACGATTCAGAAGGACTGTTGCTCCGTAGCGTCATGGCGCCCGGTCAGTCTCCGGTGCTGGGTCGCTATCGGATTAATCCCGATGACAGTCTCGTGCTGATTTCGGAAATGGGCGACACCTATGCAGAAGAGCGACTGTGGTTTGCGGCCCCCAATTTGCGCCTGCGCACCAGCATGATGCGCCATGGCAAGGATGGGTTTGAAAATAGCTCGTTCTATTCAGAGATTCGTATGGTGCCCCCGCCGGAGAAAGCAGCGGCCTAGGGGGAACCTTTTTCCTGGGGGAGAGGTCAACGAGGCACGAGCCTGTGTGAACAGCATCAATCTGGCATTAGTTTTATGGTTGGGGAAACGATGGTGAAGGTTTCAGGGTGTTCGATGGCGTTGGCGACTTCAGTGCTGATGGGGGCGAGTGGGGCGATGGCACCGATCGGCCAAGCTCATCCCATTCATACTCAGGATGCTCCGGTTCAAGGTATCCCAATCCAAGATTTTCTAGCCCAAAATGCCCAGCCGTTGTTTTTGGCCTATCCTCCCCAGAATCATAAAACAACCTCCGATCGCATTTTCTTGATTGGCAGTGCTGCGCCCGGTGGCGCAGTGACGGTTAATGGTAAAGCCATCGATCGCAGTCAAGGAGGTCACTTTGCCCCCACCTTTCAGCTCCGTATGGGTGAAAACCAGTTCACGCTGCAACGGGGCAGTGAAACGCTGGACATCACGGTGACCAGGGTGGCGGCAACGGCGGCGATCCCGAAGGGGGTTGCATTTGCGGAGGGGTCTTTAGAACCGGCGGTGGATGTGGCTCGGCAGGTGGGTGAGCGGGTGTGCTTTGGAGCGATCGCGCCCCCCAATGCCCGCGTCGCGGTCCAGCTCGGCAATCAGCAACTGCCCCTGAGCGAAGTCAACGCCGCCGTAGACCTTCCCGCCAACTCTGCGGTTTTGACCGGGCGAAATACCCCCACGGCCCGCAACCCTGCTGGCCAGTACAAAGCCTGCACTCGCTTTACCCAAGCTGGAACCATCCAACCCAAATTTCTCTTACAGGCCAATGGGCAAACCAAGGCCGAAACCGCACCGGGGAAAATTGAAGTCCTATCCCCTGAGAAGATTGAAGTTGCAACAGTAACCGTAGACCAAGGTGTGGCCCGCACAGGCCCCAGCACCACCTATTCTCGATTGACACCTTTACCGAAGGGAACCAAGGCTGCCATCACGGGGCGCGAGGGCGAATGGCTGCGGCTGGATTATGGCGCTTGGATCAAAGCCAAGGAAACGGAGGTTGCACCATCAGCGGTGCCCCCAGAAACCTTCATCCGTAGTCTCAGCAGCAGCGTCAAGGGCGACTGGACTGAGGTGGTGTTTCCGCTGCAAACGCCGGTTCCCATCAGCATCAGCCAGGACAAGCAAAGCCTGACGCTAACACTACACAACACAACGGCTCAGACGGACACGATTTACACCGGACAGGACCCAATTGTCGAACGGTTGGATTGGCAACAGCCCCGTCCCGGTGAAGTCAATTACACGATCCAGTTTAAGCAGCCCCAACAGTGGGGCTTCAAAACCCGCTATGAGGGGACAAGCCTGATTCTGTCGCTCAAGCACCCGCCCCGTACTTCCAAGGCTGCTCCGTTGCAGGGGATGAAAATCTTTCTTGACCCAGGGCACGGCAGCGTAAATGACCTTGGGGCCCGGGGGCCCAATGGTTACCCCGAAAAGGACGTGGCGCTGAAGGTATCCAAGCTGTTTCGTGACGAGCTAAAGCAACGAGGAGCCACAGTGATTATGGCGCGGGAGGGAGATGATGACCTGTATCCCAAAGATCGGGTGGACCGCATGGTGGCAGCACAGCCGGATCTGGCACTGAGTTTGCACTACAACGCTCTGCCGGACAATGGTGATGCGATCAACACCAAGGGCATTGGTATGTTTTGGTATCATCCTCAGGCCCACGATATCTCGCAGTTCTTGCATGACTACTTGACGCAGGAACTCGATCGAGAATCCTACGGTGTCTTCTGGAATAATCTGGCGTTGACACGTCCCAGCCTCGCTCCAACTGTTTTGATGGAGCTGGGCTTTATGATCAATCCCGAGGAGTTTGAGTGGATTGTGGATGAGCAGGCTCAGGTGAAGCTTGCCAAGGCCCTAGCAGATGGTGTGGAAGCTTGGAGTGCGAAGGCGATCGCCCCGTAGCACCTCAAGAGCATATCCAGACAAAACAGGCTCTCAAGGCTGACTTGAGAGCCTTCATCAAACGATGCGTTAGCTGCCAGAACAGGTCATCGAGAGAGTCGGCCATCGAGAGAGTCGGCCATCCAGGACAGGACTTAGGTCAAAGACAGGGTTGCTGTACTGTCATCGGAAAAAGCAACCCTTCCTCCCTTCAGCATTAGCTTCGTATCCATCGGAACCATTTCCACATCTTCCTCCAGGAACGCCATCAGAATTTGGTGACGTAGCAGCCGCTTGATCCGTAGGTGTTTGCCTGGGGAAACCTTTGTGCGGGTAAAGATGTGAATGGTGGTTTCGCCAAACGGTTCAATGCCTTCGATACGGGTCGGTTCTAAAACGTCGGGGTCACTGGCACAAAGAGATTCTCCTAAGCGTCGAATGACGGCACAGGCTTGCTTCGGATCCGCTTCATAGGAAATCGATGCTTTCACCACAGCATCAATGGGATTCTTGGAATAATTGGTGATGGTACCAATGTCACCATTCCGAAGGATATGAATCTGTCCATTGGGATTCATGATGCGCGTGGTGCGGAGCTGGATCGAATCCACGATGCCCATACCGGCATCCGTTTCAATGAAATCGCCAACCAGGTAACAATCCTCAAACAGGATAAAGAATCCACTCACAATATCCCTGACCATGCTCTGAGCTCCCAAGCCCACCGTGAGACCGACAATACCAGCACCGGCGAGGATGGGGGTTGGGTCAAACCCGATGGTTCTCAACACAACCATGCCCGCACCAAAGTAGATGATGTAGCGGAAGATGCTCTCCAGCAGTGGCAGGATTGTTCCTCGCCGTTTGCATTTCAATTCATCGATACTGGCCGCTGTTCCGAGGAAAAGGCGTTCCAGAGAGAGGTGAATCACTTCGGTCAGAATACGAGTGATGGAGACCACACCAATCACCTTGACCAAGATGGGGCCATAGGTTGCAAGGCTGGAAACGATCTCAATTTGAGAGACGACCAAGGTCGCGACACAAACCCAAATCGCGCATTCAAAGCATCGCCTCAGAAAGGGAACGATTCCCTGCACGCGCTTGTAGAAGCGAAAAATACTCACAGAGTCTGAATATTTGACGGTTAGGCCATCAACACTGTCAAAAAAGACAGCGAGCCCAGCAAGGAGCAACATGCCTGCAGACACAATCAAATAGATACTGAGGGCAACGTGAAGGTACTTCAACGCAATGTCAGGCAACTGCAAAAACTTCAGGCAGGCCAACAAGGCAGCGAGCCAAAGACCAACACGGACTAAGCGGAATAGGGAGAGGAAGAATCGATCAACACTAAAATCATTGGCGTCAATATCATCAAATGCCTGGGCCCAGAGGCTGGCTTTTCTGAGCCATTTTCGCATGGGCTTCAAAAGTCGAGAAACCAGCCACAGGAGAAATACCGACTGAGTTACTCCTAGGGTCAGGCTGATCCAAAAGCGCCTCGGAACACTTCTGAAGAGCTGCATCGTATATTCAATGACGTCTCTTCCCTCATAGAGCAGCCAACCGTTAAATCCCAGAATGGCTGTGAATGCGATACCAAACGACAAAAGCGTTATGCCGCGAAGATTTTGTTTCCAGAGTTGGAAACGTTGTTGGTCAAAGGTCGCACTGGAAGCATAGGCAAGCTGCCTACTACCCCATTCCAAAGTGCTATAAAGAACACCACAAAAGAAAGCTGCAATTAAGAGCTCTGTTGATATGAGAACTGCACCCATGCTCAAAGTCCTTATTAGCTTCAAGAAACTGCGAGAAAAGTCCTGACCACTTCAATCACAGGCAAGACAAGGATCAGTAAAGTCTTCAGCCAAATCCAAATTTTCAAGTAATTTTAGACACATTAAATACTTGAGTTACGACTCGTCTATAAGCCGTAAAAATGTGATCAGACTGGCTCTTAATGAGTCCTTGAATTCCTATTTATAATGTCAAATCTTGGTTCGTGAAAATATAAATGTTTATATTTTGTTTATATTTCTCTGCTTGTAGTAATTGTCGCGACGGGCTTCAGGGGCATCAAGTGGGCATCAAGTGGGCATCAACCGGTCAGCCTTAGAGAACGATGATGATGCCGCGATGGAAGTATGGGCGATCGCCAACCCAGCATTCATGACCATGTTGCTGACCATGTCGCGAACCACCCTGGTCCTCTTGGGTTATCAAAACGACGGCGAATAAAGGCTGCGATCGCAGGAAAGTACGGAATCTCAGGCAGCCCTCTATTGCATGATGCTTGGGCTGGGGTGCGGCATCAATTTGATGCAGGCTCAACAGACAAATCCCCCAACCTGAATTCAGATTAGGGGATGAGCTTTCAACTACCTATGGGATAACGTTGCAACCACCGTTACTCCCACTCAATGGTTCCAGGAGGCTTCGAGGTAATGTCATAAACCACGCGGTTGACACCATCGACCTCATTGACAATGCGGTTCGAGATTCCCTCCAACACATCGTAGGGAACCCGCGACCAATCCGCCGTCATGCCGTCTTCGCTACTGACCATGCGCAACACAATCGGGAATGCATAGGTTCGTTGGTCACCCATGACTCCCACACTGCGCACCGGCAACAGCACCGCAAACGCCTGCCAGAAATCGTGGTAAATGCCGCGACGGTTGATTTCCTGGCGCACAATGAAATCTGCATCCCGCAGAATATTCAGCTTCTCCGCCGTCACCTCACCCAGGATGCGAATGGCGAGTCCGGGGCCGGGGAACGGCTGACGATTGACAATTTCATCGGGCAAGTCCAGGGCACGACCGACCTTGCGGACTTCGTCCTTGAATAGCTTGCGCAGCGGCTCCACCAGCTTGAACTGGAGATCCTTGGGTAAACCACCGACATTGTGGTGGCTCTTGATCTTCACAGCGACCCGCTCACCCGTTTTGGGGTCTACGTTGGTGTCCGCCGACTCAATCACGTCGGGGTAGAGCGTGCCTTGGGCGAGGTAATCAAAGGGGCCGAGTTCTTTGGATTGTTCCTCAAAAACGCGAATAAATTCGTGGCCAATGCGCTTACGTTTTTCCTCTGGGTCCGTTACTCCTTTGACCTTTTCCAGGAAGCGATCGCGCGCCTGCACATGCTCCACCCGAATGTGAAACTGCTCCTCGAACAGCGTGACCAACCGCTCTGGCTCACCCTTACGCATGAAGCCTTGGTCAATGAACATGCAGGTGAGCTGATCGCCAATCGCTCGATGCAGCAAAAAGGCCAGGGTTGAAGAATCGACACCGCCGGACAGCGCTAGCAGCACTTTCTTGTCACCGACTCGTGCCTTGACTTCACGGATAGCCTCTTCCACAAAGGCTTCCGTCGTCCAGGTGGGTTCACACTCGCAGATGTTGTAGACGAAGTTGCGAATCAGCGCCATGCCGCCGATGGAGTGGACCACTTCGGGGTGGAACTGGACGCCGTACATTTTTTTCTCGGAGTTGGCGATCGCAGCACAGGGAGTATTCTCCGTGTGAGCCATCACTTCAAAGCCGTTTGGCATCTGGGTCACAGAATCTCCGTGACTCATCCACATCGTGGTGCCTTCTTCCACGTCGGCAAGCAAATTGCTGGGGTCGTCGATGTGGAGGGATGCCTTGCCGTACTCTGCCCGATCCGCCTGTTCGACCTTGCCTCCCTGCTGCTGCACCATGAGCTGCATCCCGTAGCAGACCCCAAAAATGGGAATCCCCATGTCCCAAATCCCAGGGTCGCAGTGCGGTGCGCCTTCGGCATAAACAGAGCTAGGGCCACCGGACAGAATAATGCCCTTAGGATTGAGCGCCTGGATTTGCTCCGGGGTCGTGCGGTAGGACAGGACTTCCGAATAAACCTCCGTCTCACGGATGCGTCGAGCGATCAGCTCAGAATATTGGGAGCCAAAGTCTAGGATGACAATCATCTGACGGTTGAGCTTGTCGCTCAGGGCTTTGGTAGATACGGCTTGGGGGGATGAAACCACGGGAAACCCTGCTAGTTCGGTGTGCAATGGTGATGAAAAAAGAGGAAAAGTGAAACTGAAAAAGGGCTTAAAAAAGCAAGAAGCTCCAACAGTAACAGGACTGCGAAAGCTTCTTAGAATGACCCATTCAGAGACGCGCTCTCCCTCACCAAGACCGATGCGGGTCTGTGGACTGGTAAGGGATAGAGGATGTTTGCAAACTGCGTCTTGGGCAAGTTGCCCGGACACCTAAATCGCAAATTGCGATCGCAGGCGTGCTGCTTGAGACCTCGTGAATACGTACGCTGAATTGTTAAACCAAAATTAAATTCATATTCAGATTAATCTAACACAAGTCGATCGAGATTTGAACGTCATGCTCCCTCGAAGGAGAGATCGTTATGCTCGGACATTTTTCTTTGTCATTATTCTTTTTCGGTTTGGGTTAGATTTTTTAGGGACTGGTTGAAGTCTGGAATGTGCGACGGTTGGGCTTTTGACTAGCTTAGAGATGTGATTGGGTGATTGATCGGGATGAGAACAATGCCCAAGACAATGCCCAAGACAATGCCCAAGCCCATTTTCAATCAAGGGTTGATCTGTGGCCAAATGCAGCGTCACGGGATGGCGATCGCCAACCTCAAAGCTGCGAAACAGTCCTTTCATAGATTGG
>CALIJJ010000123.1 GCA_938017515.1 uncultured Pseudanabaenaceae cyanobacterium | reverse complement strand
GAAACTTGCCCCGTAGTTGCTGTCGTTTTTGCAGCAGATGGGTCACTAGCGTGAGGGCATGGGGGCCAGCGCCGACAATGGCGAGGTCTAAGGTGAGATCTATCGCGAGATCTGGGGATGCGGGCAGAGAATTCATCAAGGCTCTAGCTCGAAGCAGGCGAAACGGACGGATATCAGCAACCGGGCATCAGCAACCGGGCATCGCTGGACCGATGGGCAGGAAGAATTACCAGCCACCACTATACACAAAGAATGATAATCGTTATCATTCTCATGGACATTGTTCCCATGACCGAGTTCTCCCAAAACCATGACCCACACTGTCGCTGTTGCCGGTCCACCAGGTAGCGGTAAAACCACCTGGATCGCAAAGCAGGCTGAAGCGCTTGCCCAAAGCAACCCGCTCTACTGGGCTTTGGGAGGGGCAGGCACAACACTGGATGGCATGCTGTTGGCTTCCCAATGCCCGCAGCTAGAGATCGTGGCTGAGCCCACATCCGGAGCATTGCAGCAGGCAATCGCCCAGCACCGTCCGCTGCTCATCGAAATTGACAGCAGTGTGGACCTGGCTCAATTGGCTTTTCCCGTTGGTCTTAAGGCGGAGAAAGTGGCACTTTTGCCAGAGGGATGGCGGAGTCAGGAGCTGGAAGCCTGGAGCAATCGCCTCCTCCCCACTGAGTTATCGTTTGCCACCCAGCCGCTGACCGCAGAGGTCCAAATCTGTGCCGTTGAGTTGACAGGCCAAGTGTTTGATCCAGCCAGTCTCGATGTGCTGTGGCAGGAAGTCACGGGTGGAGCCTACGGGTCGGTACACCGTGCCAAAGGGGTATTTTGCCTTGCCGATGGCCCGGTGTTTTACTTCAGCTATGTCAGCGGCCATGAGAGCACCTACACGCGCCTGCGCCTAGATGCCTGTCTGGACGGACGACCGTCCTATCCCAGTGCCTTGGAAGTCACAGGGCGTGAGCTGGACGGCAAAGCGATTGTGGTCACAACTCAGGACTGTTTGCTCAGCGACGGCTTGCTCCAGCAACATCAGGCTCAGCTAAAAGAAATGCAGCAAGAATACGCGTCCCAGGCCCCGTAGGGACGAACCGCCGTTCGTCCAGGCCGTTACATCCAGGTCATGAACAGATGCCGAGCATTTGTCGGACGAACAGCGGTTTCTACCAAGATTATCGACACACATCAACTTGTAATTATCCCATTGGCACGCCCATGAAACTTGCGGTTATCTCCTGTATTCACGGCAACTACGAAGCCCTCAATGCTGTCCTGTCGGATATCGATCGCCACAAAGCCGACCAGATCATCTGCCTTGGGGACCTGGTCGGCTATGGCCCTTTCCCCAATGCGGTCGTAGAAATGATTCGCTCCCTCGACATTCCCACGGTGCAGGGCTGCTGGGATGAAGACATTGTTGATGGGCTCAATGCCTGTGACTGTAGCTACCCCTCCCTCTTGGCGGAAAAGCGTGGCAAAGCGGCCCATGCCTGGACAGACGAGAGAATTAACCCTGAAGTTCGAGAGTTCCTTGCACAACTGCCCCTCACCCATCGTGACAAGAATCTTGCCTTTGTCCACGGCAGCCCCAATAGCCAGCACGAGTATCTGCTGCCCGAGATGGATGCCTTTACTGCCCTAGAACGGGTCATGGGCCTGGGCTGTGACGTGCTCTTTTGCGGCCATACCCACGTGCCCTATGTGCGGGAGTTGCGCGATAGCCAGCTGCAGATTCGGGTGAAAGTCCCGCAGCGCTCTGGTCAGCTGGATTCTGGTCAACAGCCCTCACAGTCCCAGCCTGTTCAGTTTCCGGTCAAACGCATTATCAATGCAGGCTCCGTCGGCGAACCGCGCCACGGCAGACCCAATGCCACCTACGTCCTCTACGACACGGACAGCGAGCAAACCACCCTGCGCGAGGTCGAGTACGACTACCAAAAAACCTGCGCTGCTATTCTCGATCAGGGTCTCCCGCCTATCTTTGCCTGGCGTCTGTCCCAGGGACTGGAATTTGCAGAACGCGCCGACGACCCCACCCACGTCTGTGAGCGCTAAGTAAGCGGACACATCTTGCTGACCGGGCTTCGGCTTCGCTCAGCCCTCGGCTTTGGCGTAATAGCAGTTACGCGGGTTGAGCGGAACCGAAACCAGCGGAGGTAGAGGCTGTGTTTATTGCAGTCCATCTGCCTAGAAGTAGCAGAAGTTAAAAGATTCAAGGAATAAGGATGGCCTGGGCAATTTTGAGCGGCATTGAAGGCAATTTAGCGGCCTATGAGGCGGTCCTAGAAGACCTCAAACGCCAAAAGCAGTCGATTGAGCAACTGTTTATCATTGGCGACATCATTGGGCCAACACCGGACAATGTCCAACTGGTAAAGCGGATACAATCGCCTCAGCCCGGTGAGCCGACGCCAGATGTTTGTCAGGGCTGGTGGGAAGAGCAGGCAATGATTCTCTATGCTCTGGGTCGGCAGGATGAACCCACAGAAATGGTTGAGCGCTATGGTGGTGAGATGATTACGCAACTCTGGGAGGCAGTGCCTCGGGAGCTGCTGCCGTGGCTGTCTCAGCTGGAGTTCGGCATGATGGAGCTGGATTGCCTGATGATTCACGGCAGTCCGTCGGGAGTAGAAGAGGCGCTGACGCCGGAGACTTCGCCACTGACAATGCTGGATCGG
>CALIJJ010000122.1 GCA_938017515.1 uncultured Pseudanabaenaceae cyanobacterium | reverse complement strand
CAGAGTGTCTTCTCGCACATCCACAAACACAGGCACGGCCCCTCGCAGCACAAAGGCATTAGCAGTGGAGACAAAAGTATAGGAAGGCATGATCACTTCATCCCCTGGCTGAAGCTCTAGCAGCAAAGCAGCCAGTTCGAGGGCAGCGGTACAGGAGTGGGTCAGCAAGGCTTTTTCACAGCCGCTCCGGTGTTGTAGCCAATTGTGGCACCGTTGGGTGAAGGGTCCATCTCCCGCTAGGCGTCCCTGAAAATGAGCTTCTGCGATGTAGTAAAGCTCTTTACCGGTCATGTGGGGCCAGTTAAACGGAATTTTGGATTCATCCATACTTCATCGCCTTGGTTCGGTGACATGCGGTTTGAGTTTTTCCCGCAGTAGCTGATAGGCAATTATAGAGAGCATCATGGACCAAAAGAGATGTGCAATCCAGGCAAAACGAACCCAAGGCAAGAAGCATAAATCAACTTTTTGGCTCCCCGGTGGCAACAAGACACCTTGAAAGACTCCATTAACCGGTATCGTTTCTGTAACTTGCCAACCAGATGAGGTTAAGGCTTTGGCCTGCCAATCCCGATGGAATTTCTGACTGATAAGCAATAGCGTTTCGCGAGATTGTTCGACAGTAGAGAAGGTGAGGCGATCGCCTTGGTCTATGATTCGCTCAGCAACCTCAGATTCAAACTGCCTGGGATCTATCGGGCGAAGACTGTCTGTACTGACCAATTCTTTTGATAGGGAGAGCTGCAATGTATCTTTCATACGCGATTTAACACGATGCAAGTAGACATCCCCTATTCTGTTGATGTATTCCAAATTAGGATGGTTAAGGGGATTAGGAGATAGCATCAACGCAATATTGCTCATCCAAAACATGCTGTTGTTATAGTCTGGAGCGATCGCAGCATTCCAGCGTCCATAGGTACTCACTTCACTGCCCATGGACTCGATCAGCCGATGATAGCGCCAAGAGGAAAGGCTGTTATAGGTGTGAATTGAAGGTAGGTCAAGGCTAGCATTTAGATTTGGTGGTAGGACCTCTAAGCCAGGCTCTGCGATAGCAAAACGGGCGTGTTTCGGCAAATCCTCTCTAATAGCTTCAATCAAAGGCGAGTTAGTTGCGATTGCCTGGGGGTCCTGGAGCAACATTAGAGGGAAGGAAATATAACTACCAACAATTGCCAAGGTCGTCAGAAGAAAGATAGGCCGAATCCTGGGCCAGGGAGCAGCTAATAGAAAAAATACAAGTGTTGTCAACAGACAAGCATCCCATCGAATGGCATAGCCCTGCTGCAAACCAAAAGCAATTGCAGTAGCTAATGCAATCACACAAAAAATGCTCGTCCCCAAGGCTACCTGGGCATGAAGAGACTGATTTCGTCCCCGGAGTAATGCATCAATGCCATAAGCAACAATAATAGTGACAGGTAGAAGAAGCGTACCAAGAGGATTAGTAGGCGATAAATTAAACCCTAAGTATTGAACAGCCAATAGGTAAAGCGGATGATAAAAGGCCAATGCTAGAAAGATAAATATGGAAATCCACCATACCAATGCGCGGCGAAATCGAAGTATTAGACTAAAAGTGGTGGCCCAAAGCATAATAGGAGTTAGGCTAAGACCGTCATAGCTAAATGGATAGCTAGGATCAATAGGATTTCCAAATATTTCAGGGAAAACACTCAATGAAAATATTTGAAGTGCAGATTTCCAGGAATTGATCGTTGGCAAGAATGTTGCAAAAAAGGATAAATCTGGAGAAACACGGGCAGACTCAGATGCTGTGTGGGCTAGATCTAGGTAAGTCGGAAATGCAAGAAATGCACCAATAACTAACGCACAAAAAATAAAACCAAGATAGCGAAAGGTAGAAGACCAACCACAGTTTCTCCAATGGTGATAAGTGAGGTAAAGTCCGTATCCAGTTAAGATATAAGCATGAAAAATAACGGGCTGAGGATAGGCTGTCATGAGTAAGCTATAGATGCTAAAAGCTAGAATCCCCCAAACCCAAAAGTCTCTTGTTCTAGCAAGCCGAACTATGCTGTAAGCAACACCAGCAGACCAGCACCACACGGCTGGGAACATAGGAAAAGTTAGCCAATACATGAATAGTGGTGATGTTGCTAAACTGCCTGCAGCAACTATTCCAGCAATAGGTACAAGTTTTAATTCACGGCATAGCGCAAGGACAAATAGTCCAGCAAAGAAGCATAGGCAAAGAACAAGTAACGTACTAAATTGCAGTGGATTATTGGTAATTCTGGCAATTAGCCAAGACAGGGAATAGGCCGGACTAAAGCCAGAAAGATGATAAAACGGCCTTCCGAGCTCATTGGAGCGATTCCACAATGCTAATTTTGAAGATCTATCATTTTCTTGCAAGCCGTTAATCTCAGGAATATAAGCATGGCTAAAATCAGTAAATTTTCGATTCTCGAGATATATCGACTTCAAGTCTTGACGAGATGCTATTTCAAGACTTTGGAGATGGGGCGCAACAACTTTCCCCTTGATTCCATAGGGTATGACAAAAACCGAGAAAAAAATTAGGTAGAGGAGCAAAGCATACCGGTAACACGAAACTAGCATTTTCAACAAATCATGCTCAACGACATAGCTATAAACCAATATTTTTATGGAGAAATATTATATTTTATGAGCGACAATGAGCCGAGAACCCCCAATTGGAAAGTCAATGCCTAGACGAATCAACCTAACTTCTAGCGCTAAAATCCTAGACAGAATAGAATTGGTTATGGCTGAAATCCTGAGTTCAGCCATCACATCAGCTTCAGTCTTCTTAGCATGTTGCCGCATTAGCATTCGCGATACCAGCATTATGGGTAACAATGCTGTAACGAATGACGTGCTCCGCAGAATCTTGAATCCTGCAGTCGCAAGCTGTCGATGTAAATCATTTGACGCATAACGGCGCACGTGGCAAGCATAATCGTCTGCAGGACTCCACAACCATTGATGCTGAGGTACTGTTAGCAGTAGCATCCCTCCGGGCAATAAGGACTCATATAATTGGGAGAGCACCTCCTGATCTTCTTCAATGTGCTCTAGCACATCGAATGCACCGATCAGATCAAATTCATTAACAAATGGAATTTTGCGAGCATCCATCTGGATAAATTCAACATTCGGCTGACGCTGAGCTGCAAAGTTGAGACCAGCAGTAAAGATTTCACTACCTACGAGTTCACGCTTAGAATAGCGATCGGCAATTGCAGACAACACATAACCTGTTCCACAGCCAACCTCAAGAAAAGATCGAAAATGTGGACAGTACTTCTGAATTGCCCAAAGAATCAAACTATTTCGATTTTGAAACCAAAAATGGTTCTCTTCAAGTTCAAATAGCTCTTGAAAATAGCCTGCTCTAAAGCCACTACTGAAACTTTCTAGTTCAGGAGCATAGGCAAAAAAACCACTTATCTTCTGTATAATTTTTCCACAGTTTGAACACTGTGATGAGGCTGAGGTAGAGCACTTGCCACAAGTAAGACATTTTCTCATCACTTTCCTCTCTGACTCAGAGTTTGCTTCTTTCTGGACCCAGAAGAATCTTCGCGATCGCCAAATACAAAGAATTTATACAGAAAAAACAAGAAGAAACCTACGATCAGAATCGCGATCGCCTGAACAATCCTGTAGGAATAGCCCATAAAGTCCACAAAGAATAACAGGATTGATAAATTTAAAAGGTATCCGAACAAGTGAGAAAAAACATATTTATAGCCAGCTTTTTCAAGTCCACCCTGATAAGAGAAAACCCATTTTTTATTCCCAAGAAAGCCGATGACAATTCCAACCATATAGAGCAATGTCATAGCCAGCTTGTAGTGAAGACCCAAAGCAGTAATCAGCAAAAAAACGGCATAGCCTCCTAGGTTACTAGAGATGCCGACCAAGCCATAACGAATGAGCTGCAATATCTGCTTTTTTCTCAAGCGAATGGTATGCCTAGTCATCTGTGAACACTGCTAATCCAAAACCTGTCTGGCCAAAACGATTACCGTTATAAAGCATATAAGTTTGATGATGATGTCGAAAAACGAACGGATACTCTATCATTTCAGAGTCCCACCCCCCTGGCGATACATCGATCCCTGTCTCACTCAGTTTCAGTATCCAATCTTGACTATCTTGGCTGACTGCATAGCCAAGACGATAGCTTTCTCCTCGACCACTGCGATAGGAAAACCACATTTCGGCACTTCCATCGTCTGCTTGAAGAACCGTTGGGCGGGAAAAGGCCTGAGCGACATTGACTTGACAGGGAAGTGCCAGGCCCTGTCGATGCCATTGGTGACCATCCTGAGATTGGGCATAGTGAATACCATGAATCATCTCACCATTGCCTGCATCCCATGTCTCTGTGGAGCCATACCACATTTGGTAGAGTCCTACCGAATTCTGAAGCACCCAAGGATAGGAAAGGCTAATCGGATCGAGTGAGTCAATCGCCATCAGCGGATGCTCAGAATCAAGAACAAGCGACAAACTAGCATCCAACCTTAAGCGACCAATTTCGCCCCGCCAATGCTCACCAGAAGGATATTGCCATCCCATAAAGAGAATATAGCGTTGACCGCTCACCTCATAACAGTTTCCAATGCTCACACCGTGGGAGTAAAAACTTTCTTCTGGGCCGTGTTCAAAAACGGGTTTCTCATGAATATAGATAACCGATTGCTGCACAATATCGATGTCTACATAGCTCACAGATGAGCGATTATGACGATCACGACCGCTGTAAAAAACTCGATAGACATCACCCTCCAACAGGATGGGGAGTGGGTTAGCCGCATGGCTAACTAATTTCGGGTGCAATGGTTGAGGCTCGTAGAGCCGCCCTAGCTTCTTCCATCTCATTATGTTAATCAGATTTTTTTCAGCCGACTGCTAGGAACACGCGATCGCTCTGTCGCAGCTCCGATATAAACCCCATCAGGCTCAGCATCTTTAAGCAACAAAGCCCCCGCACCAATCACACAGCGTTCACCCACGACAATATGATCTCGTAACGTTGCATTGACCCCAATAAAGCAGAATGGCCGAATTTCAACTCCCCCCGAAATTACAACATGAGACGCGACAAAACAATGATCATGAATAATGGAATGGTGGCCAATATGATTACCACTCCATAGCGTCACATTATCGCCGATCTGAACAAACGGCTGAATCGTATTATCTTCTAAGATAAAACAGTTATCGCCAATAGAGCCTTCATTTAAGACCGTTGCTTTGGAGCTGACATAACTTGCAAGAAGGTAGCCAAGTTCTTTTACTTTCTCATACTTTTCTTGTCGTAATTGATTAAGCCGACTATAGCTCAGTGCAACAAACAGCTCATGTTCATTAGAAGAATAATGTGACTGGATATCTTCAAAGGGAACAACTGGTAAGCCGAGAAAAATTTCTTCATTCAAAAACTCAGCATCTACCGTAAATGCCACCACTTCATAATCAGAGTCATGGCAGAAGTAATAATGCGCTAATTGTGCGATGTCTCCTGTTCCAAAAATAACTAAAGGTTTTTTCATCCTGTTTTCCTCACCAGAATTGTAAACTCATACAGCCCGTAATCGTGCAATAAAGCCACCTGCTTCGAGTATTTTTGTTTACATCGGTCAAACCAAAAGCAAGGATCTGCATAATGCAAATAATCCTGCATCCTTTCCACATCGGAGTAGGCTGTTAAGCAGTTGAAGGCGAAGCCCAAACGGCTCGTTTGATTCAAAGCATCAACGGTAGATTCAAAATAGGATTGCCATTCCGCATCACTGCGCTCCATTTTTACATTAAAAATGCCGCTAGCAATGCCATAGTCAGCGACCTCTAGTGGCTGAGAGCCAACGTGAAACTCATAATCGTGAGAATTAGATTTTAGAGTCTGTTTTTGAATAAGATTAGTGCGTGCTTTGGCTGCTTCAACCATTACGCTTGAAACATCACAGCCCACATATCGGAATTCACTGTGTCGATCGATTAAGTAATCAAGCAATGCACCATAGCCGCAACCCAAATCATTAATCGAAAAACTAGATGACGCTGGCAAAATGCGAGTGAGCTGTTCAAACCGTAGCTGTTGGCTCTTTACACCATTCCAATCCACCCCCTGGGGGGTATCGCCATATTTAGCAATCTTTGCAGAATAGTAGCCTGCCACCTCAGACAATAAATCATTCATTGGATTGGTCATAGATCTGTCGCACAATCGTGTAAGGGCGTTGCTTAGTTTCGGAAAAAATCTTTGAAAGGTAAATTCCAATAACACCAATAAATGAAATGATCAATCCACCCAACAGCCAAATAGAAGCCATTACAGAGGTCCAACCACTGAGTGGCTTGGCAAAAAATAGTCGATTGATCACTAAATAGGCAGTGAACAAACTGGCCATGAAAAAAATAATCAAGCCAATATAAAAGATTCCGATTAGAGGCGTATTGCTAAACGAGGTGACTGAATTGATTAGCAGAGACATCTTGCGACGAAACGTATAAGTCGTTTCGCTGCTATGTTGTTTCGTGACATACCAGGGTCGCTGAACAAACCCTGTAATGTGCCATAGGCCTGCCATAAAGACTTCCCGTTCTTGATGGCTAACCAAGGCTTTAACATAGCGATGGGTCATCAGCCGCGCCGTCACAACATTGCGGGGTAATGCTAAGCCAGTCAGCCCTCTAAATAGCGTATAAAACCATTGTCCTGTAAGCTGTTCAAACCAATTCCCCTTCCGCTGCTTCTGGACTCCGTATACGACATCACAATCCTCTATTGTGAGTTGGGGATAAAACTCAAGCAGCCATTCTGGAGCTTCTTCCAAATCACTATCAATCAAAAAAATGTAGTCTCCCTCCGCATGGAGCAATCCAGTCATCATGGCTTTGTGATGGCCAAAATTTCGGGCTAGGTCGATAACCTTCACATGCGGCTCTTCACGACTCATCGCCGCTGCAACGGCTAGACTTTGGTCCGGCGATCCATCATTAACCAAAATTATTTCATAGTCCTTTCCCACGAGTTTTTTTGCAGCTTCACCTGCTCGATAGCAGAACTCGTGAACATAAGACTCAGAACGGTAGAGTGTTGCAACAACAGACAGCTTCATGGCTGAACATACCGCATATATTTGGGGGTTTCAGGACCACAGTTAAAGAGCATGTCCAGAATCGTAACACCGTGGGTGAACTCTCCCCAAAGCTGGGGATATTCTGAGTAGTTGCCATAATCGAACCAAGTAACCTTGATACCTTGATCTTGAAAGATTGATTCATCGAGATATGCTTTGGCTGCGGGTCCCGAGATATATTCCAAGGCATTGGCTTGGCGACAAAGATCCGCCAATCGCTCAGTTTTTCCCTCCATGAGTCGGTAGTCCCAGGAATTGCGAATGCGGGTTGTAATGCCCAAGTAGCGGCACACGGCCTCGATTAGATCGCGATTGAGCACTGACAAATGACCATAGCTGCGATCGCGATAATAGGGCTCCAGCCATGCCGCAATAGTCGAGAAGTAGGGCGATCGCCCATAGTTACACACCAAAGCTTTCCAATGATCCTCTGTCCAATCCGTCCCTCGAATTTCAGTCTCTCGAATTGCCTGTAAATATTTCCCCTTTGCCTTGACTGGAACACTCAGCCATTGCAAGCCCTGGGGCGTTTTGATTTTGTTTCGATTTCGCCAGTCTCGGCGAGTGTATTGCATATCGTCGTAAAGGATGAATTCATCCACTGATGCGATCAGGTCAAAATAGCCCTTCCAAGGAATGTAGTTCGACTGGAGAATAGCAACTTTTGTCATGCCCCTGTTTTAGACTCCGATTCATTGTGGTTTGAAATACTTCATGCCAATTCATCAGCTCACGGATGCCGAAAGAGCTGGTAAGGCGATCCTGGAGCTTGATCCGTGATAGGGGTCAACGTCTTCTGAATGTGCTGATAAATCAGAGGATTCGTTTGCGAAAAGCGCAACTCCTCCCGTCCATCGAGGGGCATATCCATCACGAGGGCAAAGCCTGGATCCGCTGCTTTAATCCGTTCAATTTCGGCTTTTTGGAAGGTTTCACTACGGGGAAACAGAGCGTAGATCGACCACATCGGAGACTTACGCTCTAGCACAGCGTAGGCACCCGGCCAAAACGGAGTCGCAATCATAGCGCGACCATTCGGTGAAAACTCATCGGCCAAGGATTGCAATAATCGGACTTCTGTGGCTGTGGCTTGGTGCAACGTCAGGCGATCGCCCACCACTTCAATGTCCGTACATTGTCCCGAACGGCATTGGGGACCGAGCAGCCAGCCAATGTGGTGAGGCACAGTGGTGACAAGACTGGCCATGGCAAACACCGAAACACAAACCCATTTCACCCAGCCATTTTGCCGCGCCAACACCGCAAAACAGAAGATCAGCAACGGAAAAACACCCAGGGCCAAATGCTCAAAATCAGCCCGGGAAAATGCGTAATGGGCGTAGGGCAAGGCCGTAAAGGCTGTGGCGATGGTCAACGGCGCGACAGGTTTTCGTTGAACCCATCCTCGCCATAACACTCCAACAATGGCAAAAGCACCGTACAGAGCCACAGCGAGGAAGAAACAGCCCACCAACACCTTGACCAAAGCATCAAAACGGCTCAACTCAGCAACAGGAACGCGCCAAGGCCAGGGCACTGGCAAGGGCAAATTTGTGGACTTCAGTTCAAACAAAATGAAGCGAACACTCTCCACAAATGCCGGTGCAAACCCCTCAACCAGGGTCAGCATAAATAGGATGGGAAGAAACCCATTCATGACACCGATGCTGCTCGCCAAACAAGCCTTAGAAAAATGAACCCAGCTTCTGCGGGTCAGCGCCAGATAGACTGTCACACCAAACCCCGCCGCCAGACCATAAACCCCGTGGTTGCGGCCAAAAACAGCCACAAGTCCCACCACAATTCCTGTGAAAAAATAACGATAGTAAGTGGGACGCTGCACCAAAAAGGCCAGGGCTGCCACAAGTAAGATCGACAGGGTGGTATCGGCGATTTTATAGAACGGGAACATCCAGAGGCCCAACACCAGGGCTGCGATCGCCAGAAACAGTGTTCTGGCCTTGGAAGATTCTGATCGTGGTAGCATGCGGGCAACCAGTGTCACAGCAACCGCCAATCCAAGGGCTTGAGAAATAGCAATCGAGCGCCGCAGCGCCATGATGCCGTGACTCCCCTCCCAGTTCATCCACAGGGCAGACCAGTAATAGCGCCCCGGATCGTAGGCCATAAAATCTCGAATGGGGATGTCGCCCTGCTGAACGCGCTGGGCACCATACCAGAGAAATCCCTCATCAGCCAGGTTGAGGCCGTAGTGTCCCTGCCACAAGAAAAGCCCCCCAACGACGACGACCGCCAACACACAACTCAAAAGACTCTGGCAGTAACGATTCGAAAAAGAGAGGTGCATGAGGTAGAGGATTCACAATCGATTAAAAGCTTCCCTCCATGAATAGAGTCCCAGCAGACTCGATTCTCTACTGTCAGAAGGTAGTTTTCCGTCGGTCGTATTCTATCTTGCCGTAGTCCAACTTTATGACGCGATCGGCCAGGTCAAAATAGCGATCATCATGGCTAATCGCCAGTATGAGCTTTCCTTGCGATCGCAACTGCGGCAAAATCTCCTCGTAGAACACCGCTCGAAAACTCGGATCCTGATCCGCCGCCCACTCGTCAAATAGGTATATTGGGCGATCGTCTAGATAGGCCGTCAGCAAGGCCAAGCGTTTACGCTGCCCCTGGGACAAGGCCGTTGTCGATAACTCCCCCTTTTCAATACGCACCTTGTGATCGAGCCCAAGTTCTTGCAGATAGAGCTGAGCCTTGTCATCGAGGTCATCATGGCTGTAGCCAAGCAGTTGCTTAAACAAGAAAAAGTCCGAGAACACGGTCGTAAAATGTTGTCGATACCACTCTAGATTGCTCGCATCGATCGCCTCACCGTTCAAACGAATGGTACCGACCTCAGAGGTATACAAGCCGGTGATGATCTTAGCCAGCGTAGACTTACCGCTACCGTTTCCCCCCACGATGAAAACCACTTCCCCGGCCTGAAACGACAAGTTCACGGGTCCCAAACTGAAGCGATCTTCGGGAAGCTCACCGCCATAGGTGTGGAATAGATCTTGGAGTTCCAGACTGCGAAAGGAGTCAAGCGGCTTGAGCGGTCCTGCATTCAGATCTTCGGCAGCCTCGGCAAGACTGAGGCCCAGGTCTTCAATTTTGCGCAGTGAGACCCCCGTTTTGAGCAGGATGGGTAAGCGCTCCATCAGGTTCTTGAACGGCACCATCAGGTAGGTCATCGTCAGAACGAAGCCCGACAGAACCAGAGGTTCGATGGCAATGAGCTTCGGCAACACAAAGATGAGTCCACCAATGATGAAGAAAAACAGCAGGCTGCCCCAGGAAGAGGCGATCGCAAACACCGTCAACGCCGCCGTTGTGTAGCGCCGCGAAGCCTGGGCACTGACCGAAAGCTGTCGATCCATGTAGTCCTGACGGCGACGGGCATGGAGCTTCAGCTCTTTGACCCCTTCGGTAATCGCCTGGAAATGCTTGAACAAATTGTCCTGCTCATTGCGCGATCGCCGCATGTCCACCCGGGCACGGTTGAGCAAAACCTGCGTCGTACTCACGCCAAAGCCAATCATCGCCAGGGTAAACGCAAAAACGGGCCCAGACAATACGCCCAGGTAAACGAGGCATCCCACAATAATCGCCAAGTCAATGCAGAGAAACGGAATCGCAAACACCGCATTGGACAAATTGGCAACATCATCGGTCAGCGTTGCTAGGAGCCGATTAATGCCCTGGGCTTCAAGCTGTCGCAAGGGAGCCGCAAGAATGCGCCGACTCAAACGCATTCGCAGGCGATACACCGCGCCCTGGGACAGAGTGATCAGCAAGTACTGAGCAATGGGGGCCGTGAGCAGGACCACCAGCGTCAACCCAACAAATTGGGGGACCAGCCCTGACTGCTGCGGATTGCTCACCACCTCGTTAATTAGTCCAATGAGACGGGCACTGCAGGCACCACTAACCAGGCCACTCACAATCGCAAGGGCGGCCTGCCACCAAGATTCGCGCAGCAGTAGCAAGACAAGATTCATAGATGCCGCTCGGAGAGTAACGCCGAAGAAGGGGGGATGGGAGCAGAAGAACTTGATTTTATCGTGCCCCAGGGAAAGACTCAGCCCGACTTCTCGCCAGGGGACATTGAGATTCAAACGAATCAGCGAGCAGGCCCATCAGCGAGCAGGCGCATCAGCGGGCAGACGCATCAGCGAGCAGGACAAGCATGGGAGACAAGGCACCTTCGTAGAACCGGAAAAATCCAGGCAGGGTTCTGCCTAATGGTCATTGAAAATACATTACAAATACAAAGTTTAAACGGCTCAAGATATCTCAAAATACGGATTCAAATGAACATCAATTCTTTACAGGAAGGAATCAGCAATATTTCGTAAAAGGTTCAGGGGTGACTACCCTATCAAAGGTTCAAAGCCATGAATTTCCCGGAGGAAGAAATTATGACTAGAATGGTTTGATATTGAACATAGAATTATGATCAAGTCAGGCGGCCATGCATCCAGCCTTCTCATTGTTCAGCGTCAAGTTTGAACCCATTCAGTCGTTTAGTCCCTTGGCATTTCGCGACCTGGGCTAGGGCAGATTGGCCACACCTTACCGCCGAATCAAGTAACCCGATCGATCACGGGTTCACGTTGCAGCAGCACTTTTCTCAGGAGCCGCCGATTATGTTTTTATCTCGATATACTGCGATCGCCTTTGTGATGTTCGCCGTTCTCTTCCCCGTCCGAACCCCTTGCCAAGGCAGCGAGCTAGAATGCAGCTCTATCCCAGACTATAAGGGCCGAGTCCGTCGCTATTACGACATCCAACCCTTTAGCGTGACACTGGTGGAACGCCTCACGGGCTCTAGCATTCCAGTTCTGTATCGCCGCACCCAAAGCATGCTCTAGGGGTCGGAAGATTTCCCCCCTCGGCAGCGAGGGAATCAGCATGGGATGAAGCATTCCTCTGTAGGAAATTCAGTAGGAAATCAAGCCTAGGGGATACAAGTCGGAAGGCTGGCTTTCCTGAAGGTTCATCCTATTTTTGAGTAAAGCAGGACTCAATTAAAGTCCTGAATCACTCCGCATTTCAGCATTGAGAGACTGGCTTTGGTCGGGAACATTGAGCCAAAGACTCTCCTCTCTCTTGCCGCCATGTCCCAGGACTTCTCATCCACCCACAACTCAGCCGCAAAACCACCCAAAATTAGTGTTTGTCTCACGGTTCGCCATCAACGTGACTACGCCAAACAAGCGATCGCCAGCATCCTCAAGCAAACCGTTTCTGACTTTGAGCTGCTGATCTGTGATGCCGCATCCGCTGAGACCCATCCCACGGACACCGCGAAACAAGACACGTCGGAAAAATCTGGCGAACCAAGCAACAACACGACTGAAATCAAAAGCGATCTGAGCGAGCACATCCAATCCCTGAACGATCCACGCGTGCATCATCTCTGCACAACCTGGGCCAGTCGAGCGGCTCAGCTCCGGTCAGGCTTTGCGGCAGCGCAGGGTCAATACTTTGTTCAACTGGACGAGAAGCATCGCCTCACCCCGGACTACCTGGCTCGAACCCTGGCCGTTTTGGAAGCCCAAGAGGCGCTAGATTTTGTCTCCACTGGCCACTGGCTCATCGATGGAGCCGGGCGACGAGATCTCGCTTGCACTGAAAATAATGCAGTCCAGTGGGGGCGTACACGCCTCAATGACGGCGTTATCGCAGACCTCGTCACTGAGACCTTTTTGCACCAGAGCTTGCAAGTGGAAGCAACACTGTTCCGACGCAGCGTGCTGGATGAAGTGGATTACTTGCGTCTGGGCTTAGAGCACTGTGAAGACAGCGATCTGCTGGTGCGGTTGGCCATGGCGAACAAACAAGCCTATTTCCTCAGTGCTCGGCTGATGGAATATCGTCAGCCCAGCCCCTCCCAGGAACTATCCCAAGGGCTGCAATACCTGAAAGATAAGGTGTCCTATCTTGACTTTTTCAAGTTCTCAAAGCAGTCGCTAGAAATCGTTCGTCAGCAACGACTGGCAGCGTCTTGTCTATCTCTGGGACTACGGCAACTTGAAGCGGAGGAGCTAGCACCGGGACGCCTGAATCTCTGGCAAGGTCGGCGCGCCGGATTTGCTCAGGCGATCGCGGGTCTAGCCCTCAGCTATTTTCCGACCTCCCTACGCCAAACCACCCTAGCCTGGCTGCGGAGATCGCGTGCGGCCCAAACCGCCTGGACCCAAAGCATCGCCTAGGACGTCTCGTGTCCTGCAAGAGGCGTATCCAAGACCAGCCAGTCTCCCTCCACTCGGGCGATCGCGCCCCCCGGCAAGGGAGCACTCTGAGAGCGGTTGGGAGCTACCAGGAGGGTCACGACGCTCTCAATGGCATCGTGACCGGGGGGATGGGGCAACTGTCGCCGTAGGAACTGTCGCACGACCCGACGCTGAAGGGCGAGGGGTTGTGCCCGTAGTTGTTTTCGCACCAGTTTTCCGTTCCGCTCCACCTGCTGAGCCAAGGCCGTGGCCTGCTGTTCTAGATAGGCCACATCGGCCTGAAGCAGCTCTGCGGTCTGGGCCAAGTGTCGCTCGGCTTGCCCATTGAGATGGTCACGCAGGTAGGGCAACACATCCAAGCGGAGTCGGTTGCGGGCATACCGGCGCGATTGATTGGTCGAATCTTCCCAGATGGGTAGGCCGTAACGCTGACAAAAGGCTGCGGTTTCAGTCCGGGTGAAGCCCAGGAGCGGTCGTACGAGGCGAACCGTCTCGGAAAGGGGCCGCTCCCAGGTAAGCGCGGCTAAGCCGTCGGCCCCACTGCCCCGCACCAGGTTATAGAGCAGAGTTTCAGCGCGATCGCTGGCCGTATGGCCTGTCACAACTACATCACAGCCCTGCTCCGCTGCCAACTCGGTCAGCACAGCGTAGCGCCATGCCCTTGCCTGAGCCTCTCCTCGGGGCGGCGTCTCAGCCATTCGAACCCAGCTATCCACTTGCCATTGCGCCGCCAATGCCTGCACATGAGCCGCATTGGCATCGGAATCTTCGCGCCAACGATGGTTGCAATGGGCGATCGCAATTTGCCACTGCCAACGCGATCGCAAATCCAACAGCAACTTGGCGAGGCAAAGGGAATCCTGCCCACCAGACAGCGCAATCAAAATTTTCTGTCCTGATCCCAGCAAGGAAGAGATGCCAGCAGGGGGGCGCCGAAGCAGCCCATGGAGCCGAGCATGATCATCGCTCCAAGCTTTTCCACTCTCTGCCGCTAAGTTTCCTGTGGGGAAAGTCTCAGCCAATTAGATGGCTCCAAGGGAAGAGGCTCGTGGCTGGTGCATGCCCACCATGATGCCGTCGGGGTCATAGAGTTCCAGGGGGATCTGGGCTTCATTGCTGGTTTCCTCTAGGGCCGTCTCCAGCGCATGGACATGGTTGAGGGCACCGATGCGGCTCTGCTCATCACCGACAGCCCCCGCCGTTAAGACCGCCCGCTCGTAGTCCAGCGTCAGCGTCACTGCAATGAGCTGGGGCGTCACCTTGTAGTTACAGACCAGGGGCGACCCGGAACAAATTTCGTCCAGGTCCCGCTCAACCCGACGCAGGGCCGCAAACTGTTCCGCCTTCTTCTCCGCCTGCTGCAAGGCATAGGCATACTCCGAGATCAATCCCTGGGCCTTATCAAAGTAAGAAGAAGAGGCCGGAATTTGGTTAATACTCGCAATGGCCGAACGCCACTGGTCCAAAGCATCGTCCCAGCGATCCTGGATTTCAGAGACCTTGGCCGCTTCAGCACTACCCAGGGCATCCCGATAGCTGTTGACAATAAACTCTTCCTTGCTCTGCTGCCCCTCGTTAATCGACAGCTCCGATTCGTAGCGAGACATGAGTTGAACCGCTTCCTGATAGGCCGTCGTGCCTCGGGGAACCTTGCGCAAGGTATAGAGCGCATCCTGCAAGCGCAACTGGGTCCGCTGCAAAAATTCCAGCGCATCTCGCTCCTCAGCATCTTTGTCTAGACCACTGCTGGCTAACTTACGGGCCTCATTAAGCAATCGCTGGCCATCCTGCTCTTCCTGGAGTCGTTCTTGGACGGTCGCCAAGTTCTTTTCGTATTGGGCCAATTTATCCTGGGCCAGGGCATACATGGGACTCTGGGGAGCAACGCCCTTGAGCTGGGCGATCGCCGCCTCCCAGTAGACCTGCACCTCTTCCCATTGCTCCGTCTTGAGGAGGCTGCTCTGACCCTTCTCTTGGGCCAACTCCGCCTGCTTGAGGGCATCCTGCATGGGAGTCAGAGACTTCAGCACCTTGCGATAGCGCTGACGCAGACCTCGCGCCTGCTGACCATAGGACGTCCAGCCAGGAACCCCGCGCAGCTCTCGCACGGCACCATTCAGCCCCAGACGCGCCTGCTCTAGATCATTCCAAGTACTCGCAACCTGAAGGCGATCATTGGCATCCTGACCCTGCTGCTGAGCCAGGGCCAGGGGCGGACAACTACGGAACCAGCAGGGGCGCGACGCCACATAAAAACTGCCGACAAAGGTCATCACACAGAGTCCGAGCCCCGCAGCCCATACGGACTTTGGAATATGGAGGGGCTCACGGATCGGCTCTTCTTGCTCGTACTCCTCGTGATGCTCCCCTGGCTCGTCCTGGGAAGGACGCTGTGCTGCCGCAGCCGTCTTCTTGGCCGACCTGCGAGACGGCTCCACCTGCGGGTGGCTGTCTGGGGCTGGCCGCTCTCCTGGCAACTCCCCTGGCCCCTCTTCCGGCCCCTCTTCTGGCAGCGGCTCCAATCGCAAATGCTCCGGCGAGAAAGCAGCGGTCATCTCCGGATCCATCGCCACGTCATCGGAAAAATTTGGGTCTGATAAATCCGGCCCCAAGAATCCGAGGGCATCTTCCAGGGGAGGCTCCTGGGTCACCTCGGGCAAGGATAGATCAGCTTCCTGGACTTCGGCTGCATCGGGGGAACGGGTTGCCAAGGCGGAATCATCCGCCATGGAAAAGGCTCTAAATCCGCTGAATTTTGCCCCTGGAAATTGACTGAGCGGGATGACATCGTATTCATCCTCCCCGTAGGACTGCGCCTGGTTCGCCACGCGTACGAAGATGTTGACTTTAATTTTTTTAGGAGGTGTCTCCATCTCAAGCTGGGCCGTCCAAACCTCCGCCGGAGCAGACTCCATCAAGTCCTTGATTTGGCCAAACGTCTTGATCAGATTGGGCTGCACGGCGATCGCATGCTCCACCAAAACCACCAAGCCCTCACCCCGAGGCGCACAACCAATCTCCAACGGCAGCTTGCTGACCTGCTGCCAGCGCTGGTTGAGATAGTCGCTCAGGGGCTGGAAGGGGTTCGCGGACGCTGTTGGCAAGGTGATGCTGGGGGTGCCGACGGCTTGCGATCGCATAGGGGTTGAAAAGTAGAGGGGGTACGAGCAGAGTCTTAACGGAAAAAGCAGGGAGAAACATGACTGAAGCGAAGCAACACCCTCCAATAGTGGGGAAATGTCGTTCTTTTCATCACCAACCCTTGACCTTACATGCGGAGAATATAGGCGCTTTTCCGGATGATTGGCAAGATTACCACCACCTGTTTAAGACCAGGCAGCCTTTCCCTTGCGTCTTTAGGCCAGCTTGACCAGAGATTGTAGGGCAAGTCTGCCTGGATGTGGGATCTTTCACGGTTCTTTTTGGGTGGGGTTCCCTTCGAAGGGTCAACTAGCGGGCTTCGGTGAACTGAAGTTGGTAGGGAACGTACTGGTCTAGGTCTAAAGACCCCACCCAAATTTCGTAGTTCCCCGGCATCCACTGCCCCGCAATGCTAGGACCCAGCTGAGTGCGATCGTCACTGCACCAGGTCCCTCCCGGACCACGCACCAACAGCACGGTGTCTGCAGAGCTCACGACCTGCAAATTCAGATAGCGGAAAAACTCAGTTAGGGTCAGCTCATGGTCCGGCTTCTCGCTGACAAATCCCACGCAGGAGCCTGTTTCAGTTTGGAGACGTCCCGCCACTTCCTCGGTGTAGACCTCACCGCCACTCAGTCCCCGCACCAGGGTGGGGTCAGGAATAAAGCGAGGGGCCAGGGTCACGTCCGTAAACATGGGCTGGCTACGCACCACCTGGGCTGATGCTGGGGACGGGGCTCCCAATACCACTGCCAGTGCAGCCGCCAAAGTCGCCCCTCCAAACGCCGCTGACCGCAGCACCGTACCCTCAGAAATCTGCATATTGCCCCTACTCCCCATAACAAGAACACCAGAATTTATCGGAATCGTACCCGATTATTCTAATTTTTCTGTCAGAAAACGATTCCCAACCCAGATTGAGAACCGATTGAGAGCCCAGATTGAAAACCCAGACTGAAAACATTAGAGAGCAGCAAGGATGGAGAGCAGCAAGCCCCGAACCAAACAGAGCATCGGCTCAGCCATCCAGCACTCACCCAGGCTTGAAAGACAATCTAGGACTTGGCAACAGCCAGGGCTTGCTCCAGGCGCTTCACGTCCCAGCCCCGCTGATTCAGCAGCATCCAGGACTGCATCAGGTCTGGTCCCTGGAGTGCCCCCATGAGCCCTGCGCGCAGCGATCGCATCACCACCCCCTTCTTAACGCCCAAGTCCTTCGTAATTTGCTTGATCAAAGCCTTGGCCTCATCCGGCGTCCAGCTTTCCGACGCAGACACCGCATCCAGCACCGCCTGAAGAATCCCGGCCCCATGCTCTTGCTTGAGGAAGTCCGCCGCGGCATCCTGCATGTCCAGCGCAGCGTGGCCCAGAAGGGCAGCCTGCTCCACACAGTCCTTAATTTTCACAAGACTGGGTTTGACCAATTCGGTTAGCTCTAGTAACCAGGGGCGATCGCTCTCCCCATCAAACTCATAGCCCGCCGCTTTCCACAGCGGCAGCAGCTCTTCCACCAGTTCTTCCGACGGCACCGCATGGAGAACCTGGCTATTGAGCCAATTGAGCTTGTCCCAGTCGAACTTAGCCCCCGCCTTATTCACCCGCTCAAAGCTAAACGCTTCCGCCGCCTCTGCCATGGTGAAACGCTCGGTCATGGGTTCCGGCGGAGACCAGCCCAGCAGGCCCATGTAATTGGCCAGGGCGTCGGACGTGTAGCCCTGGGCTTCAAAGTCTGCGACAGAGGTAACGCCATCGCGCTTGGAGAGTTTACGTCCTTGCTGATTGAGAATCAGGGGCGTGTGGGCAAACAGGGGCACGGTTTTCCCCAGGGCTTCGTAGAGCAAAATCTGCTTGCCCGTATTGGCAATGTGGTCCTCACCACGAATCACGTGGGTGATTTCCATATCGGAGTCGTCAATCACCACCACGAAGTTGTAGAGCGGCTGACCAATGGTGCCTGCGGGGGCGCGGCGAGCAATCACCATGTCCCCCCCCAGGTCACTTCCTTTCCAGGTCACCGAGCCCCGCACCATGTCCTTCCACTGGATGACGCGCTCGTCGTCGATTTTGAAGCGAATCACGGCCTCACGCCCTTCCGCTTCAAAGGCAGCCCGCTGCTCAGCGGTGAGGTTGCGATGGCGGTTGTCATAGCGTGGGGCCTGCTTGTTCGCCTTCTGAGCCTCACGCATGGCCTCCAGCTCCTCGGAGGTGCAATAGCAGGGGTAGGCCAAGCCTTTATCGAGTAGTTCCTGCACCGCAGCGCGGTAGAGGTCCATGCGCTCCGTTTGATAGAACGGGCCTTCATCCCAGTCGAGACCGAGCCACTTCAGGCCAGACATGATGTTCTCGGTGAATTCCGGGCGCGATCGCTCCTGATCCGTATCCTCAATACGCAGAATAAAAGTGCCACCCTGATTGCGTGCAAATAGCCAGTTGAACACAGCGGTTCGTGCGGTTCCGATGTGCAAGTTCCCGGTGGGGCTCGGAGCAATGCGAACGCGAACAGACATGGCAGTACAGGGGTAAAGAAGGGAGTAACGGAGACAGGGATCAATCCTACACACTAAAAAGCGAAACGATGTGACTCGTTTCGCCTTGAAGCTTTGAATTGAAAACGGGACTGACGGGATTCGAACCCGCAACTTCCGCCGTGACAGGGCGGTGCTCTAACCGGTTGAACTACAGTCCCAGATTGTGTTGCGCCGCCTTCGTATCGCGGGCTTCACCATTGTGCAGAGTAGAAATCCATTTGTCAACAAATTTCTTCGAGGAAATCTTTTGGAGTAAAAACCGCAGATCACTCGAATCCGACACAACGCGCCCTGGAGGACTTGAACCCCCGACATCCGGTTTTGGAGACCGACGTTCTACCAACTGAACTAAGGACGCAAGAAGAGAAACAAACGGTCGGTACTCAGGCTCACGATGGAGACGCAGTACCAAAATTCGTTCCTCAACATTATGACACGGAAACGTGTTTAGCTACTCGGCAATTCGCAGGTTCATGGCCTACAGACTGCGATCGAAGCGTTGCTTCACGCGGGTCGCCTTACCAACGCGATCGCGCAGATAGTAGAGCTTGGCGCGGCGTACCTTACCGCGGCGAATAATCTTGATACCTTCCACAAGGGGAGAGTGGAGCAAGAAAACCCGCTCAACGCCAACGCCTTGGAAAATTTTACGAACAGTGATGGTCTCGTTGATACCACCATTGCGCATGGCAATGACGGTGCCCTCGTAGGGCTGAACCCGTTCCTTCTCACCCTCACGGATGCGAACGCCGACGCGAACAGTGTCGCCAACGTAAATATCGGGCAAATCGCTCTTGATCTGTTCCGCTTCAATAGAGCGGATTAGGGCCTGGCCTTTCATGATTCCGTGCCGAAAACTCACGATTTACCATACTATCGACGTTTATCCCTCCCGTCCAGCTTTTCCCAAATATTCTTGCGTATGGAGCACCAGCAGTTCGAACCACACGGTTACACCGCAGAATATTGAGATATCAAAGCTGAGTTATCAAAGCCACGAGGGGGGACGCATTGCATGGTGATTCCAAAAACGGTGGTTCCAAAAATGCTGAGTTCAAAACAAGTGCTCCAGGGGAAATCGCTGAGGCTCTGGCTCAGGGCTTTTATGCTGAGAATTCTGATCGTGGTGGCGATCGCCGGAGCAATACAGCTCTCAACAGCCTCCGCCCTTGCTGCCCCACAAAACCTAGCCAAGCAACCCCTAATCAATGTCGAAGTTCGGCTCGGCGATGCGGACGGATCCCTCCAGTTTTATCCGAATACACTGGCCTTCGAAGCCGGTCGTCGCTATCAACTGCATCTGGTCAACGACAGCCCGACCAAGCACTACTTCACAGCCAAGGACTTTGCCGATGGCGTGTGGAACCAAAAAGTGGATACCGGGGGCGTAGAAGTCAAAGGGGCCATTCACGAGATTGAGGTACGCCCTGGGGCCTATGCCGATTGGGTTTTCGTACCGGTTCGAGCCGGAAATTACCCCCTGCGCTGCGTGGTGCCCGGACACACTGAAGCAGGCATGGTCGGAAGCATTCAAGTTGAGGGGCAATAGACACATTTCAATCCCCACCGCTCCCTCAAGATTCTGCTAGCCTAGATAGAGCATTGACCCGCTACCCATCACGCCTTTCCCGCAATTTCGCTATGAACATTTTTGGCAGTCTCCTGACGCAACAGAATAAGGGCCCTCAGATTCAACGCCAGCGTCGCGGCATCGAGATTAAGTCAAAACGCGAAATCGAAGTCATGCGGCAGGCGTCCAAGATCGTAGCCACGGTCCTGAAAGAAATTTCGGGGATGGTGGAACCGGGCATGACCACCATGGACCTGGACAAGTATGCCGAGAAGCGTATCCGCGAGATGGGTGCAACCCCAAGCTTCAAGGGTTACCACGGCTTCCCTTGCTCCATCTGTTCCAGCATCAATAATGAAGTCGTCCACGGCATTCCCAATAAGAAAAAGGTTATCCGCGAAGGCGATGTGCTGAAGGTGGACACGGGTGCGTTTTTCCAAGGATTCCATGGAGATTCCTGCATCACCATTGGCGTGGGTGAAGTGAAGCCCGAGGCTCAAACCCTCATCCGAGTCGCGGAGGAAGCGCTGTTTAAGGGCATTGAGCAGGTGAAGCCTGGCGCACACTTGGGCGATATTGGCCACGTAATCCAAACACATGCAGAAAGCAGCCATTACTCTGTTGTACGCGAATACTGCGGCCACGGTATTGGCAAGGTATTTCAC
>CALIJJ010000121.1 GCA_938017515.1 uncultured Pseudanabaenaceae cyanobacterium | reverse complement strand
CAGAGCAAACCGCCGCTTCAGGGCAAACCGCCGCTTCAGGGCAGACCTTCACGGAACGGATGGCCACCGAGCACCAAGGCGATCGCCCGGTGGCAACGGGGATCGCGACACTGAAGCCTGCCCAGGCGATTGTCTCGGCTTCGGTCAACTATGCAACTGTGGACGGTAAGCCCATCACAGGCTTTCTCTCCCAGCCCCAGAACGCCACTGAACCTCTGCCTGCGATCATTGCGATTCATGAATGGTGGGGGTTGAACGATAACGTTCGGGCGGTGACTGAACGCTTGGCGGGCGAAGGCTATACGGCCCTGGCGGTGGATCTTTATGGCGGACGGGTGGCGCAAGATCCCAACCAAGCGAAGACGCTCATGCAGTCGGTAATGGGCGATCCCCAACCGGCGGAGGAAAACCTACGCCAAGCCTATGACTATTTGTTGCGCGAGCTCAATGCGCCCAAGGTGGGCTCGATTGGCTGGTGCTTCGGCGGTGCTTGGTCGTTGAAAACGGGGTTGCTGCTGCCCAATGAGCTGGATGCCGTGGCGATTTACTACGGTCGGCTGGTGACGGATCAAGAGCAGCTTGCAACACTGTCGATGCCCATCGCCGGTTTCTTTGGTGCAAAGGATCAGGGGATTCCCGTGGCGGATGTGAAGGCGTTTGAAACAGCACTCAAAGCGTTGGACAAGCCTGCCGAGATCTATATCTATGAGGATGCGGACCATGCCTTTGCCAACCCCTCGGGCAAACGCTACAACGCTGAGGCTGCAGCGGATGCCTGGGAGAAAACGAAGATCTTCTTTGAGACGTTTCTCCAGGATGAAGAAGCAACGTAGACCCAGGCTAGGAGCCTGTCTAGGGCCTGTCTACGTTTTCGCTGTCGCCGCTCAGGCAGCATCCTAGGGGGGCGTCACATAATCGGTGAGCAAAGCTTGGATAATCCCTGGATGACATTGTTTGGAGCATCATGGACGCCGGACCTCAGCCCTCAGCTCAACCTTCCTCCTCTCAACCCGCTTCTTCTACATTTTCCTCCTCGACTGCTGTGTCCAAGATGCCGCGCTTGCCTCAACTCAAAGTCCTAGGCCTGGGTTTGGCGGTGGGGGCGATCGCCCTCGCCATCACCAATCCGGGTCAATCCGCCTATGTGGACTATGCCGCTGAGCGGTTGCCCAAAACCCTGAAGCAGGAGTGCAAAGCGCTCAAAAAAGACATCAACCTTGCTGATGCGGTGCGTTTGCCGACCCAGGATTTGTGCCGCTCCTTGGTCCATGGGGCGGATTTGGTTGGGCGTGGGGTGGTGAAACAGGTGATTAATGTTTCGACGCAGCGGCAGAACTGGGGCGTTTTGAGCTGGTATACCACTGAGGTCCCTGGGCGCACCTTTAAGACGGTGGGGATTGCACGGCAATTTTGGATGATTGGCGATCGCTGATGATTGGCGATCGCTCAGAAATGCCAAAGCACCCAGGGTTTGAACAAGCGCTTTGTTAACAGCCGCTCTAAACGGTCTCTAGGCACTGATGCTCTGGGCACGTTTGCTGGGCAGCATCCACGGGGTCGGTGGGACGTTGGTCGGGGCTGCCGTCAGGCTCGCTGGTACTGGCTTCGCTGGTACTGAGTTCGTTGGCACTGGATTCGTTGACAAAAAGTTCAGCAATTTCTGAACGATTGCGTCCCTTGGCCTTGGCACGGTAGAGCGCGGCGTCTGCACGGGCAACAAAGCTAGAAGCTTCTTCTTGGCCGTCCCATAGGGCAATGCCTGCGGAGAACGTTTGCTGCTCTGGCACGGACTGGCGTAAACGCTGCACGATGGCATAGGCATTTTCTGGCTCACATTTGGGCAGCAGTAAGCCAAATTCTTCTCCTCCATAGCGGGCTAAGAGATCGCCTTCCCGTAACTGCTTATTCCAGGCTTGAGCGGATTCACGCAGGAGGCGATCGCCAGCTTGATGGCCTCGGGAGTCATTGAATTTTTTGAAGTGATCCAAATCAAGGATTACCACCGTCAACGGGTTGGTTTGCAGGGTGGATTGCTCCATAAATTTAGCTAAGCTCTCGTCCCAAACCCTGCGATTGGCAATTCCTGTTAGCCCATCGGTGCGAGCAATGCGGTCAACCCTGCGAAGTAATTTAAATTGATGCTTAATATAACGATTAGCCCGGGACACAAAGAAGTTAATCAATACGAGAATGCAGGCACCACAGACCAGCATGAGGATATGAGCGAGATCAGATTCCTGGCGAGCCTCAAGGAGTGTTTGATTCGATAGGTTGAGAATAATAACGATCAGTTCTTCGGTGGACTGAATGATGTGACTGAAATGATCAATTTCTCGCCCTAAAACTAACTCATTGGCATGCTGGATTCGTTGTTGATCTCCGTCTCGATAGGCATCGATCACTTCTTGATCGACGTCCATAAAATTTTTGTAATGGGCGTAGGCTTTTTCCCAACGCTCATATTCAGAGTCGGTTTGGAGATGATCTTGGATCAGGTGCAGTTCTTGGGAAAAGCTCTGGGCTGACTCTAGGAAGTGACGACGACTGAACGATTCATCATCGGTTGCGTTAGAGATACCTCGGGCAACATCGAAGGCATAGGCCGTTTGCCAGCCATTGAAGTCCGCCGCTAAAAATTTAGTTTCTAATGCTAAATAAGTTAGGCGATTGGCCTCATGCCACTTATTCTGTTGGCGAATTTCTGCTTGCCAGCCGAGCCAACCACAGGTGGATGCGGTGATCAGAAAAATAACAAGGAGGATGCTAGAAATACCGGCTTGGATACGATCGCGATTCGACAAAGAATCTATCATTGGGAAGCAAGTCTCGATGCGAGATCTTAGGAGTGAGGATGCTCAACGTTGCCCTGGTGCATCGAATCCAGGGGCTGAGGATGGGTAGATCTCTATGAAATTGGATGACTAGCAGGATGATTTGACGGAATCTCGCAATCCGATGCGTTGCTCGGCCTGACTTCTTATCGTCTATGGTTCCCAATCCGGAGAGCATAATTCATTTCTGGGGGCGTGCTGCCTTGCAGGCATCCGGGGATGGGGTCAGGCAATAGCTCAATCCTGCGGCGGTTAACCAAACGTTGGCAATGCTGCGTTTTGTCGTGATCATTCGACGGTTCTCCAGCGCATCGATGAGCGATCGCCGCATGCTCTCCGGCACCTTGCGGGTGATTTCGCTGGGGCTAATCCTGTGGTAGCGGCAGGATTTGAGGATCAGCAGTTCGTCCGGTGTCACGGGACGCGCTGCCATTTCCACCTCAAAGACAATCCGTCCTTTCGAGGTGATGCCAATGCTCTGGATGCTCTCGTCATAGTCCACTAAGGCGAGTTGCTGAAGGTGTCGCGCGGCGGATCTGCATTGAGCCCTGGGGGTTTTGGGATTGGGATGAATTTGATCCAGTGGCAAACAATGATTGTCTTGTTGATGCAACTGAATTAAGAACTTGTGTTCGACGGAGGAGAGTTGAAGCATTGCGATATGCCGATCGCCAACGTTTTCAGTGTATGAGGGGCTTGCGTCTGTTTGGCTGCGCTTCGGGAATTCTTAGGAAAAGCCCAATGCTGTTCGTCTGGACTCCTGCTATGAATTCCGCTCAAAACCCTAGCCAAAACCCCGAGCAACCCATGCCATTGCTGTTTGAGGGACAGGCTGGGAGCTATTTTGGCGCGGACTACGGAGCATTACCGGAGGCGCTACCGGAGCCGGTGCTGGCGGTGGGGCGATCGCTGGCGGCTCAGGGTTTGATCTATTGCGGTAAGCTGACGGGCGCTTGCTTTGCCCAGATCGAGGTTTATGGTTACAGGACAGATGACGAGCGTACTGCGATCTCAGTGATGGTCGATGTGGCAGGCGTGCAGGGGGGCTTGCAAGGGGTTGACTGTGTCAGTCGGTTTGCTGACGGTAGCTTCCTGACGACTACAACGACGAATGTTGTGGCGGGGGCCTACGATGATCAGGGCCTGTTCCGCATTTCCTACCCTGGGCTCAGTGTGAGTGAATTGTTGGCTCAGCATCAGGTTCACTTGGTCGCGTATGAGCAGCACTGTGGTGAGGCGCAGGCGGTGTTTGGGGATTTGTTGGCGATCGCCCGCATGGTGGATGAATACACGATGCGCCAGGAAAGCAGCTCCGGCCATGGCTTTTTGCAGGTCGCAGGGGGGCTTGTCCAAGCGGGGCTGGCCCACATGATGGGGGGTGGTGAGGAGGATTGGGCTGAGCAGGATGATGATGGGCTCAAGGATGGGATTTTGACCCCCACCCCGATTGTCCTGGGGGATAATCCGCGAGAGACGAATGCGTTGACTGAAAAGCTGGGGGATATGGCGATGTATGGCAAACTCGCCCAGGTCCAGGAGCTTGTGGAGGCAGGTGCGGAGGTCAATGGGATTACGGAATGTGGCAAGAGTCCGCTGATGTTGGCGGCGATGTATGGCCATATCCCGGTGATGGCGCTGTTGCTGGATGCGGAGGCAGACCCGAATTTGGGCAGTGATGAGGAATTTGAGGAGGGGCAGACGGCGTTGATGTATGCGGTCAGTAGTTTTTGGGCCAATAACCGGGCGGAGGTGGTTGCCTTTTTGATCTCCCGAGGGGCGGATGTGAATCTTCAGGATGAGGAGGGGCAAACGGCGCTGATGGCGGCGGGGGAGAATACGGATGCGGTGAAGGCGTTGATTGAGGCGGGGGCGGATGTGGATCTGCGCGATCGCGAGGGGAATACGGCGATGATGTTGGGGACGGTGGCGGTGCAGCAGTTGCTGACGCAAGCCGGTGCTTCACAGGAAGGGCTGAATGATGTAGCTTTGGTGGAGGCGGCAGCTTTGGGCGATGTGGCGAAGGTGGATGCGTTGCTGGGGGCTGGGGCTAATGTCAATTATGGGGATGGCGGTGCGCTGGTGGCGGCGGCGGGGAAGGGGAATGTTGTGTTGCTGGAGCGGTTGATCGGGGCTGGGGCTGATGTGAATTTGGGCTGGAGGAGTGGGTTGACGGCGATCGCCCAGGCGGCCTATGAGGGGTATTTAGAGGTTGTTGAAATCTTGCTGAAGGCTGGCGCTGATCCTTACCAGCGTACCCATGATGAGGAGTTTGAGGATGCGTTGGGTTATGCCAGGATCGGTCAGCGAGAAGGTCACCATAAGGGTGAGGGCCATGCGGCGATTATTGAGTTGTTGCAGCGGTGATGGGGTGGGCGCTCGGGCTTTGACTCAGCAGGATGTTGCTGGAGGGTGAGCTTAGATTATTTGTGCTCTATCTGCCTTGGAATCATTTAATCGCTAGCCTTTTGAGTTGTTGCTGAGCCCACTTTCGAAATTGTTCGTTGCTGTCATGTTGAGCGCGATCGCGCAACAGGGAGATAACTTGAGCCTCCTTAGGCGCTTGACTAAGTAGAGATGCTAGAGCAATTTTTCGAGGGTTCTCCTGGAACATGTATTCTTGCTCAAAGATGGCCGAGTCCACCCGCCGAAAACGTAGCTCCTTGTCAAAAAGTTGGGTGAGAGCTGCAATGGCCTCCGCCATGCCAACCTGCAAAGCCTGCCGCCGCTGAATACCGACGACACCAGACTTGATGCTGTCCTTAAAAAAGTCCTTAACGTAATCTTCCAAGGTTGCTTGTGCGAGCTTGCCAAACACATCTTTGAAGACCAGCGTTGCTAACTCCGCACCAGTAAGCGCTGCCCATCCTTCAAACAGCATCCAGATTACGCATCCAATTACACAACCTTCCCCCGTAGTTTAATCATCAGACTCAACCCCCTGCCACTAGCCCATTCACATCTCGCAACTCATCCTGCACAGACCTCTTAGAACTGCTCCAACCCAGTTGCGTTCTCACCGTTAGGTGCGACTTTTGTAATCTGTAGTTTGCATTTTATGGAATCTGCGATATACTAATTTCAGAACAAACAGCCACGCTCTCGACAACCAATTTTTACCCCTTGCAACCCGAATGGTGGATCGCCATTCCTGTGTTTAGCTCAGCCACGCACCACTGGCCTGCTCTTAACTATGCGGGTCTTCAGCCCTAGGGCGCGATTGCGGTGCGGGTTCTCTGAACCCAATGCAGCGCCCTAGGGCTGGACCCGCTCGAGTTGAGCAATCGAGTCCCGAGGAGTTTTCGAAGGGGTAAAAATTTTTCTCTGATTTTCATCACACCCAAACTGGGAAATCCATCTCTATGTCATTAGTTACGTGGCCCTCGCCACGTTGCTTGATTTGCCATTTTGGGATTCCTAAGACTAGGTCATCCATGTTCGCTTGAGGAGATCGCCGATGCAGCTCATCCAACGCACGACGCTGCTCTACCAATCCGGTAAATCCGATAAGGTCTACGAAGTCGATCTGGCCCAGATTGAAGAGGGACGATACGTCGTCAACTTCCGCTACGGAAGACGCGGCAAAGCCCTGCGTGAAGGCGTCCAAACCGATGAGCCCATCTCTTGCGATGCGGCCCAAACAATCTTTGACAAGCTGGTCGCGGCCAAGGTCAAGAAAGGCTATCGTGATGTCTCCGGCCAAGATCTTGCCACCTTGGACCCCATGGCCGCTGAGCCGCCAGAAGCGACGGAGAGTGGCAGCGATGTGACGGCTGCAACAACGCCTGAAACAGCGTCTGCAACGACACCTGCGGACTCAGTTCCAGACCCCCGTGTCGCCGCTATCCTAAAACGTTTAGAACTTGGCTTACGAGGAGATGAGGGGACTGGCCCCAACGTCTCAGTGGACACCAGCGGTCGCGGCATGACCCTGCGCCTAAACATTCCGGAATTGACCGGTGCGCCAGCCAAGTCGTGGCCGCTCAATCGCGTCATCTGGCGAGCCGGGGAGCTGCGGATGGCGGCGGCGGCTCCGTTGTTGATTCAACTGCTGGCGCGATCGCCCCTGCGTACCTCACCGCTGCGTAACTACTGCTTAGCTTGGGCCTTAGGCAACTGTGGAGATCCGGCTGCGATCGCTCCCCTCTCCGACCTCTACGCCCGTTGCGACAGCGATGCTCTCAACCACGTTCGCCGCATTGCCCTTGCCGCCTTGCTCAAGCTCTCCAACCCCCAGCAGCGAGACCAGCGACGGGGACACTTGATCAACCAGCTCCCAGAGCATTTGCGAGCCCTGGCAACTAACGGACCCGCTGAAGCTTTTGCAGCGGCTCTGCGCGAAGATCTAGAGAGTGCCTCACCCCAGCAGGTGACGATGCTGGATTTGATCTATCAAATCAACAATGAGCATGTCCGTCCCGCCTTGCTGGAGGTGCTGCAAACTGCCCCATTCCGTCCCCCCTATTTCCAATGTTTACGCCACATCTTCAAACTGGCGGAATACAACCAGGATGCCGAAGCCTTCGCGATCCTGGCCTACCGCTTCGAGCAAGAAGAAAAAGGCTATCGTGGCAGTCACTGGTATATCCGCACCGCTGAGGGCAAGTGGATTTCACGCTACATCCACCGACAGTACAACCGCCAGACCCGTCGCTGGGAGCAGGACGAGAATCCTGAATTTGTGCAGGCTTTAAGCGGCCCCAATGCCAAGGTTGCCTTTAGTGAGAATACCAAGAACTATCTGACGCGGCGCGTGTGGCGATCGCTCAAACGTCTCGGTGATCTCGATGATCCGAGCTACGTTGCGCTAGCAACCCATCTGCTGTTGCAATTTGCTGATGATGACGCTGAAGAAATTCGCAGCCGCACTTGCTACCGCTGGGACCGCAATTGGCGACGCACTGAATCGGGTCAAGTTCACTGGGATTCTTTTGCCGGTTACGTCGCGTTCAACCACATTCTCTACACCCATAGCCCCCGCTACAGCTACAAGCATGGCCAGAAAGCATGGCGCTGTGAGGCGGACTATCAGCCGGGAGATCCGGCCCCAGCGGAGCGGGAAGAGGCGTTCCCAACGTTGTGGGAGCAGCAGCCATCCCATCTGTTGCGTCTGCTCCTAGAGAGCCAGTGCCAGCCCGTACATGAGTTTGCCGCCAAGGCCCTGCGCACCTGCGAAGACTTCTGCCAACGCCTTGATCTGGATTGTTTGATCGACTTGTTCCGACAGCCCTACGCCACTACGGCGGAATTGGCCTTTGATCTGGCCCGCGATCGCTATAAACCCGATGACCCCAATCTTGATCTGGTCCTAGCCGTTGCCAACTGTGCCTACGCCCCCGCCCGTGCCCAAGCTTATGATTGGATCGCAGCCCAGCGCGATCGCTTCCTCAATCACGCTCCTTTGATTGCTGCGTTGATGGTTAGCCCCGAAGCGGAAACCCGCGCCTATGCCCGTCAGTTGCTCAGTGCTGTGGCACTGTTGCCCCCAGAAACCGTACAGTTGATTGCGGGACAGGCGATCGCGATCCTCCTCACCTTCGAAGAACCCGAGGCTGAGCGTGCCCAGGATGCGATTCAAACGCTCCAGGACCGCTTTGTGGACGCCCTCAAACCCCTTGGCCTCACGGTAGTGCTGAATCTGCTGCGCCACAGCCTTGAGCCGCTCCAGGTCTTTGGTGCATGGCTGTTGCTCAATCACGAAACGGCTGCCGCTGATCTGCCGCCCGGTTTGATTGATGCGCTCCTAGAATCGCCCACTGAGCCGGTGCGTGTCATCGGTGTGCAGCTTCTGGGAACCTTGCCCGACGCAGCCCTGATGCGCAAGCCGGAGTTGCTGATGCTCCTGGCAACCCATGAATTGCCGGATATGCGTGATGCGATTCGTCCGGCCTTGGTTCGGCTGCTGACAGGCTATCCCGACTTTTGCGATCGCCTTCTGCCCATTCTGATTCTGGAACTCCAACAGCCTGAAGCGCACGAGGGTGTGCATGATTTTCTGGTTCGGTTGCTAGGCCAAGACGTGACGGACTGGATGGCCAAGGCAACAACGGAGCAGACCTGGCAATTGCTGGAAGCCGAGGCGAGCGCTGCCCAGGAATTGGCGGGGCATATTTTGCGATCGCGCGTTGAAACCTGGCACCAACAGCTCACGCTGCCCCAAATGGGTGAGCTAACCCACCACGAGATCAAGTCCGTTCGCACGGCGGGCTGTGCCATGATGCAGCAGCGGTTGCCGGAGCTGCGCGTTGATCCAGAAAAGCTGCTCTATGCTGTTTCTGTTCTGGAATCCCCCTGGGATGATGCCCGTGACTTTGGTTTCCAGCTCTTTACGGAACAGCTCCAGCCCGAAGACTTTACGCCGTCGCTCATCGTTAGCATTTGCGATAACAACCTGCCCGACATCCGCAAGCTCGGTCGCGATATCCTGGGCCGCTGCTTCAAAACCCAGGATGGCCAGGAATATCTGATGAAATTCAGTGAACATCCCGCCCAGGATATGCAGCTCTTTGCCACGAATTATCTGGAGGGCTACGCGGCCAATCATCCCGAGCGCCTGCGGGAACTCCAGCCCTATTTCACGATTGTGCTGGGCCAGGTGAATCGCAGCCGTGTCGCCAAGCAGCGGATCTTTCGTTTCCTCTCCGCTGAGTCTGCCAAGAGTCGTGCGGCGGCGGAGACGATTGCGGAGATCTTGACGCGACAGTCC
>CALIJJ010000120.1 GCA_938017515.1 uncultured Pseudanabaenaceae cyanobacterium | reverse complement strand
AGAAACGGCCTGTTCAAACATTGCAGGCACAGATATCAAGGGCGATCGCATCATGACCGGGTCAGATCAAAACGGGGCAGGCTTTAATCCGAACCAACAATACGACGCCATCGTCGTTGGCTCCGGTGCTAACGGTGGCGTCGCCGCCAAAACCCTGGCCGAACAAGGGCTCAAAGTCCTCGTTCTCGAAGCGGGCCGTGACGTTACCCCGACAGATCTGCGCAATGGCCCCATGGCCATGGCCAAACGTCTTTCCAACCTTTTTGTCACCAAACAACAATCGCTCCAAGCTGCCCACCCCGGCTACTGGAAAGCGAATCCCGACCTCTTTACCAACGAAACCCAGAACCCCTATACCACCCCCGACGACAAGCCCTACCTGTGGATGCGTGGGCGGCAGGTCGGTGGCAAGAGTCTCACCTGGGGGGGGATTACGCTGCGCATGTCCGACTACGAATTCAAGGCCGCCAGTCGCGACAACCATGGGCAGGACTGGCCGATTGCCTACGAGGATCTGGCGCCCTACTACAGCGAACTAGAGCAATTCTGGGGCGTGCAGGGCGATCGCAACCAAATCCCCAATCTCCCCGATGGCGACTACCTCCCCCCGCAGCCGCTAACCCCTGCGGAAGAACAGCTCAAGACGTTGATTGATCAACATTATTCCGATCGCCAACTGATTCCCTCCCGAGGCTTTTCGCTCCATAAGCCCTCCACCGAGAAACCCTGGCCTGCCTCCTCCAGCCAAGGGGGCTCCCTGGCGGTTGCGATCGCAACGGGAAACGTGACATTGCGATCGAACTCCGTTGTCAGTCACGTTACCTTTGACCCAGACACGCGAAAAGCAACAGGGGTCAGCTTTGTCGATCGCCAATCCAAAACGCCACAGACGGCCCAGGCGCGTCTTGTTGTCCTCTGTGCTTCCAGCCTAGAGTCCGTCCGTATTCTGCTCCACTCCACAGAAGCCCACCAGACCGGTGGCTTGGTCAATGAATCAGGTCTATTGGGGCATAACCTCATGGACCATGTTTCCACCTGCCGCTTTTTCTTTATTCCCGGTGTCGAGCAGCCGGAGCAGGCATTTGATCTATCGGGAAGCGAGAGTTTCTTCATTCCCAATTTCTGTAACTTGAAGGGTCAAGATCAGGACTTCCTGCGGGGCTATGGCATTTGGGGAGGGGTGCAGCGCTCGGACCTACCTGGATTTATGCGCAAAGTGGGTAAGGGGGCGATTGGTTTTTTGATTGCCCACGGCGAAGTCTTGCCGCGCTACGAGAATCAGATGCAGTTGAACGCGGAACAAGTCGATGCCTGGGGGATTCCAACCTCCCACATTGACTGTGCCTGGGGCGAGAATGAGCAACGTATGCTGCGGCATATGAACCAGCAAATCGAAGAAATTATCAAGCTGGCAGGGGGACAGGTCATGGCCCTGACGGATATTTACCATGTGCCCGTGTTGGGGAGCTATATTCGCAGTATGGAAGAGATGATGGCCTTTGCAGCACCGCCAGGGTTTTACATCCATGAAGTGGGTGGTGCGCCCATGGGGACTACACCCAGCAACTCAGTGCTGAATGAGCATAATCAGGTTTGGGAAACGCCTAACCTGCTGGTGACAGATGGAGCCTGTTGGCCTTCCTCGGGATGGCAGAGTCCGACGCTGACGGAAATGGCGATTACGACGCGGGCAACGCGCAGAGCGGCAGAGCGGCTTTAGGAAGACGGAATCGCGGTAAATCAAGGGGGGACTTTTACCTTTTTTTGCTCTGAAGTTGAAGTGATATTAAAGAGCCGTCAGAGCTTAATAGGTGGTGTAATTTATTACTAACCCCCGATGGTATTGCTTCGGTCATATTCTTGCTCCACCTGCTTCAGCTTGCATGGTATTTGTGTTGGCATTGTTGTGTTGGCATTGTTGGTGTGTGCAGGGATGCGTGCAGGGATGAATGTGGCCCTGGATCGAAGCCTCTGACAACTATTGATCTTTTTATTGACCATCGACTCAAAACGCACTGAGCGTTTGGGGCGTTGGCTGACGTTTATTTTTCTTCTGAGGCCGCTATGGCTACTTCAGCTGGACTTTCTGATGCTGGTGTCTTTTTGGTCAGTGCCGATGGCTGCGCTGATCGTCTCCAGCGCCATCGTGCGATCGCAACTCAATGTGCGCTCAAAATTGCTGAATCCAGGCGTTGCAAGTGGATTATTTTGGGGCGTTCTACCCTTGTCGATGTAGAACCAGAATGGGCTAGGGATTGCTATGAAGAAAAGGAACTCCGGCGGCAGATCATCCAGCATTTAGAACGGCGGGGCCAGCCGGTAAAACCTGCGGTGATCAATCGGAGTTACCAATGGTTGCAACAGAACCGAGAGGTAAAGGAGACCATCCATCGCTTGCAAGCCCTTGGAGGAGAGGCCGTTTACTGTAGCGCGGACCTTCGCCACCGAGCCTCACTCAAAGCTCATCTGATGCCCTTGACCCGTCGATTGGGTCCGATTACTGGCTTGATCCACGATGCCGGTCCCCTAGATGATGCTCCCCTAGATGCTGAACCCTCTAATTTTGTTGCTCAAGCAAGTGCTAGTCAGGGGCACGAGCATTCCTCAACCCCTCAACTCGCCCGCCTCGGTACTCTATTAGAAACGATTGCCATTGATCAGCTCCAATATTTTGTTCTGTTTTCATCCATTGCCAACTTCTATCGAGACTTCACCCAGGAATTCAATCCTGCTCCAGAGGGCAGCCTGGCGATTCATCAGGCCGTGGCCCAGGGGATTGCTCAGGTCGAGCAAGTCTCTTTAGGCGTGAAGCAGCGGCAACCGAACTGCCGTGTTGTGGCCGTGAACTGGTCACCGCCCCACAGTGCTGCGCTTCTCTCTCCCCAAACCACAGACCAATGTCGCATTGATATTCTGTCGGTGGATGAAGTCACGCAAAAGGTCGTGGAGGAAATAAACCATCGTCAGGCGGAGGACTCAGGAACGTCGCTGGCTCAATCCTTAGCCACGTCCCTGGCGCAGTCGCCCATTCCCGTAGCCGCTTCTGTGCCTGCGACCCAGCATCAGGTGCGCCAACAGCTCTCACTGGCTCAGAATCCGTTTGTCGCCGATCACAGAATCCTAGGTAAACCCGTTTTACCCTTTACTTGTTTGTTGTCTTGGACGACGAATGTCGCGGAGCAACGATATCCTGGCTATCAATGCTTTAGTTGTGAAGCGGCGAAGTTGCTGAAGGGAATCGTCTTTGACGATAGTTTGGCGGATGAGTATGTTCTTGATTTTCAGGAATGTGAACGCTCTCCCCATGAAGTGATTTTAGACAGTCGAATTTGGAGCCGAGACCAACATAAAAAGCTGCGGTATCACTTCAGTAGCCGTATTCGTTTGGTCCGTCAAATGCCTACTGCACCAGTCTTGGAAACCGTTGCTCTCCATCGCGATGGCAAAGTCTTACTCAAAGGCCAAGACTTTTACCAGCGGGGGCCCAAACCTTTATTTCATGGTCCTTCTCTGCAAGGGCTTCAGCGCATTCTCAATCTCGATGAAAGCGGTGTTGTTGCTGAGTACTGTTTTCCTGGGCTGACCGCTCGTGAACAGGGACAGTTTCCGATTCGCAACATTAATCCATTCATTTCTGACGTTCAACTCCATTCAATTTGGGTGTGGTTGCAGCACTGTTATGATGCGGTCTGTTTGCCGACCCAAATGGGTGAGTTTCAGAACTATCGCAACATCCCAGATGGTCAAACCTTTTACACAACGGTGATGCTGGTGTCTAAGACGCAAAGCCGTCTTGTGATTGATATTGCGGTCCACGATGAAGGGGGGAGTATTTACACCCTGATTAAGGGAGCTGCTGCAACTGTGCTACCGCTTTTTGCGGCTGCATCTGCCTAAACCGTCGTTGATGCTTGGTTTTCTCGTCTGTCTGACTTTTTTAGGTCAAGCAATCGGGTGGGCTAGCCTCTATCATTAGTGCTTCTTTTGTTCTCGGATGAACAAAACCGAGGCGAAACGCATGCAGGTGGTAGCCACAGTCGCCTGGAACCGGTCGTCGTCCTGTGCTATCGGGCGTGAGCTGGGGTAGACCACCGGTTTGATATAGCGGATCGCCCACCAGGGGATATCCGGCCGCCGCGAGGTGGATGCGGATCTGGTGGGGACGACCCGTGAAGATTTGGACTTCTAGTAATGTTGTGTCAGCATGTTGCCTGAGGACTTGACATTCGCTGTGGGCAACGTTGCCTGTGGGGCTAGCGGCAAAGATTTGGCCTAGGCTGGGGTGGGGAATTTTGCCGATGGGGGTTTGAATCGTGAAGGGCTCGGGGGGAACCACCCCCCTGGCTAGGGCTCGATAAATCTTCGTGATTTTCCGCTCGCGCATTTGCCGGGTGAGTTCGGATTTTGCCAGGGGCGATCGCCCCAACAGCACCAGCCCCGACGTCCCCCGTCCTAGGCGATGAATCGGTACAGGTGTTTCTTCAGGAAACTGCTGCTTAAGTTGGTGAAGCAACGTGTGTTCTAGAAACCCACCACCGGGCATGACAGGCAGACCCGATGGCTTATTCACCACCAAGACATCCTCATCTTCGTGCAGCACTTCAAACCCCAAGGGAACCGGTGGCTCTTGCCAGGGCGGACGATGGTATGTCAGGGTCTGACCCACCTCTAGCTGTGTGTCTGCAACTGCTGTTTGACCGTCGATTTGGATTTGACCCTGTTCAATGCGCGATCGCCACTCCCCTTCACTGGAATGTCGATAGGTTTGGGCGTAGTAGTTTAAGAGGCTGAGCCCTGCCGAGGCTGGCTTGACGCGATCGCGGTAGATCCAGCCCCGATTAAAACTGGCCGGATTATTGGCCTGATTATTGGCCTGATTCCTGGCCTGACGGTCGTGGGGATTCGAGTTTGACATGCCTTAAGCCTTGCTTTTTTAACCCTCCCTTAACGCCCCTTTCGCTCATACTGGTCCAAGACGCATTTATGGTGAGCAGCGATGGCCCAGACGATCGAGCAATTAAACGCAGACCATGGCCTAGAGTCCGTGAGCTTTACCGCCGGGCCAAATGGTTTCCCCATGGTGCAGGTGAGCAACGCCATGGCCAAGGCGACCCTCTCAGTGTACGGCGGTCAGGTGCTTTCGTTTCAGCCTGCTGGTGCCACTGACATCATGTTTGTGAGCAAGAAAGCCTATTACGCTGAGGGCAAAGCGATTAAAGGTGGGGTTCCGGTGTGCTGGCCTTGGTTTGGCCCCGATCCAGAGGGCAAGGGACGTGCAGCCCACGGTTTTGTGCGCAACCGGATGTGGAATGTGGTGAGCACGGAAGTACTGTCTGGTGGAGAAACGAAGGTTGTGTTGGGTCTCAGCGATACGGCTGAAACTCGGGAAATCTGGCCCCAGGCATTTGAATTGGCGATCGCCATCACCGTGGGCAAGACCCTCCACATCGACCTCATTACCCGTAACAAAGGCGATGCTGCCTTTTCCATTACCCAGGCCCTCCACACTTACTTTTCCATTGCTGATATCCATCAGGTCAAGGTGTCGGGCTTGGAGGCAACACAGTACATTGACAAAGTAGATGGTGGTGCAGAAAAGGCTCAAGATGGTGCGGTAACGTTTGCCGGAGAGGTCGATCGGATTTATCTGGACGTGCCTGCTACATTGGCCATCGAAGATGGGAAACGCCGGATTGACATCGCCTCTAGCGGCAGCAAAACGGCAGTGGTTTGGAATCCCTGGAGCGCCATCTCCGTTAAGTCCGCTGACTTGGAAGATGAGTCCTATCAGACGTTTGTCTGCGTCGAGACGACCAATGCGGCCACGGATGTGGTGGAGGTTCCGGCGGGTGGCGAATGCTGTTTGAGTGCGACCTACAGTGTTGCCTAACCCAAACATTGAAGTCGGTGGCCTGAAATCAACATAGCCTTTGCCTCTACTGGTTTCCCTTCGACACAAGCTCAAGGGGACCGGCTCTGCTCAACCCGCGAAACTGTGAGCCTGTTAGGGCCGAGGGCTGGGCAAAGTCGAAGCTGGTCAGCAAGAGCATTGTGTTGGCTCACTTAGGCTATTTTTAGAAACTCAAAGCCCAACAAACGATGAGCAAAAGCTCTGACGTTGTTGGGCTTTGAGGGGGGTGAGGCAATGGCTTGGTTGTGAGGCAATGGCTTGATATGGCGAGCCTCTACTCGAAATGTTTACTGACGCGCTTCCTACTTCGTCGATTGGACTCCACTGCTCGAAAGAGAGCATAAAAGCCTGTGAAATTCGCACAGATCAGGATGTCAACCATGGGATTGACCAGCCATGGATTCATTTCACTGCCTGCGATATTGAGAACCAAAAAGGTGAAGGTAATGGCGATCAGCAGGTCAACCGTTGTTCTGAAGTAAAGGCTGAGACCCCAGAAGCTAGATAGAAACCCAACCAGAAAACTCAGGGTTGGAGATTTCTTGTTTGCCATTGCTGGCATCATTCCGAAGAATTTATATAGATGATTCATTGAAATAGCATTACCTCTCTAATAAAATCCACGCTGCGCTAATTTTTTCCATAGAAACTTCCACCAGAGCGAATACTGCTCGAGCTTTGTTGGGAGATAACGACGTTCTTGGCATTACATTCTGGGCATTGCATTCTGGGGATTATGCGATTGCCCAAAAATGCGAGTGATGAATCCTTAACTCTAGAAATATTTTATCTGTGGTTTTTCGAATGGGTTTGCGTGGAAATACTTATTTTTCTTGGACGAAGGCAAATCGGTTTTCGTTCCGGGCTCCCAAATGCTTTGGCTCTTATTGGGATAATGCCGAGATGCTTTTGTAGATAGACCTATGTAGACCCTTCTCGATCACCCAGGATTGAGCCTGCCACCATGCCGAATGCAACCAAAAAAGGCGGATGCGGATGCGCCAAAATTCCTTTCTCGCTCATTCTGCTGCTTTTGGGCGGAGGCTACTGGTGGTTGATTCACCTGGGTAATGCTGATGCAATGCTGAGCAAGGTGAATGCTGATAACCTCATCAGCAGTGGCAAGGGTTTCGTGGGTACGATTCTCACGGGCTCTGCGCCAGAGGCCGATGCTACGTTGGATGCCACGCTGGCCGACCCCGTTGGTGTGGAACCCCGCTTCACGCCGCCGCCAGTCCCCAACCTTCACCAGCCGGTTGGGGAGGGACATCCGCAAGTGCCAGGGCATCAACAAGTTTCAGGGCATCAACAAGCTTCAGGTAATGCACCCACTCCCCAGGCTCCAGCCCCCTCTACCCCTGTTCCGAACCTAACGGCAACATCTCCTAAAAATTTGACTGCGGTCACACCATCTGAACCGGCTGCGACCACTGCCACAGCTCCTAGCCTATCCACGACAGCCCAAACCGTCGCCGTTCAACCCAGCACGCCAACACCCGCGGCAAAGCCCTGGAAGCAAACCAATCTGCGCGGCATTTATCTGAGCCGTTACCACATTACGAATAACACCAGCGAAGCCACCATTCGCGAGCGTGTTCGCTACTACAAAAGCCAGGGTATCAATACGATTATCCATGGCGTTTGGGGCAATGGCTGC
>CALIJJ010000119.1 GCA_938017515.1 uncultured Pseudanabaenaceae cyanobacterium | reverse complement strand
ACCTCTATCGACAAGCCCTAGCAATACGGCACACCTGCATAGAGGCAGAGGCCAACTTAGGCAATGCACTTCATGCAAGCGGTAATCTGCATCCCACACAAATTGAATACTATGCAAGACTGAACTATCAATTAGGAAACAGACAACAATCCCAAGGTCATTCGTCTGCCGCATTGAGCTATTTTCGCCATGCCATGAGACTTCAGCCTAGATTTGCAGAAGCAGAATTAGCTTTGGGGATTTGTCTGCGAGGTGAAGCGGATCAATTGGAGCAAGCCTTAGAGCATCTTCTCAATGTTCAAGCGGCTCAGCCAAAGGATTTACCAATGGTTTATGTTGAGCTTGCCAGAACCTATCAAATGCGAGGCAACTTTGGTGAAGCGATCAATGCTTTTAAGGCGTACTTAAGCATTATTAATCCTCTCTATACTCAGCAAGAGGACTTAAGCATTGATGATGATTTAGAGCCCAATCTCGATCAATATCAACCAGCACCTATCCAATTTTCTGAGGTTAAGGTTGGTGACTATCACTTCCCTCAAATTCCGCCTGTTGACGATCATATCAAGCGTCCGTTTTGGAGTGTGGTCATACCAGCGGTCAATCGTCCTGAGTATTTTCCTGAGTGCTTAGCAAGTGTCCTTGCCCAATGGAAAGGGCACACAGACATGGAAATTCTAGTTTTGGACAATGGCAGTGAGCCTCCTTTATTTGACATCGTTAATGCACTTGGCAAAGGAATCATTCGCTATGTCCGCTTGCCTAAGACCATTCCTCTCCAAGAAAATTGGAATACAATGGTCGCTCTTGCCCAGGGAGAATGGATCTTTCTGCTCCAACACGATGATTATGTATTGCCAGGATTTTTTGATCAGCTTCGAGACAGTTTAGAAAACTGTCCAGATTCCGTTGGGGCAGCATTTACGAACTATGAAAATATTGATGAGAGGCGTCATGTCGTTTTCTCGCAAGGGTATGGTTTGGGCAAGTATCGAGGTGTTGTTCAGGACTGGATCAAGCAAATCGGTGTGAGCAACCCAACCAGCCCTCCTTCTGTGGTGATTCGTCGAACGGCCTATGAAACCGTCGGTGGCTATAAGTTAGCTCTTCCCTATACTTGCGATTGGGAATTGTACATGCGAGTTGCTGCGGCCTATGACTGGTGGCATGAGCCCAGAACCTTAGCGCATTACCGACAATATTCCAATAGCTTGACGCTACAGGATTCGTTTAACGGTGTGTCAGGGACAGCCCACCGACAGGCGATTGAAATTGCTCAAAGTTATATCCCCCTAGAGTGGAAAGAAGAGATTGGCCAAAGGTCTCGTACTTTTCATTTCGAGTGGTGCATTAAGAGAGCCATGGTTGCAATACAACATGAGGCTTGGTTTGGGGCAATGAAGTTAGTTCAAGAAGCACTATTGATTGATGCTTCTGAGGAGGCAGGTAGAAAGTTTTTGTGCTGGATGGATGCGATCGAGATGAAGTCCCTAAAAATTGAATTCTCAAAGATTTTATGGGGAGAGAAGCACCTTCAAGAAGTGGATTGGAGCATCGAAACAATTGATAAAATTAGGAGAGTTGAACTATAAAAGTAGGGCTTATTACGGGAGGATTAGGGACAACTCAACAGTAAATTGCAGAGAAACCAGTTTTTTGCAGTCATTTTGGGTTTGCTCAAGATTTTGGCTAAAAATCAGGCTGGAAGAAGATTCGTTCGTTGTTACGTCCCTGAGGGATTCTCTGCAAGCACAGAACAATTGGAGCCTGGAGATGCCAGGGCTTGTTGCGCAAAATCTGCGATGATGTCAAGCCGTAGTCTATCCAGGAGAAGTTGCAACACTGAAGCTTGTTTTGGATATTGCAGCCGCATGGACGAAATGAGTTCCTGCAAGCGCTTTTCTTCTACATTGCTCGCCAGGGATTGCAGATGCGAGAGCAGGTTATGGGGCATTTGTTCCATGGCCTGTTCAAGTTGCTTCAGCACGAGCGGTGTCAAATCTGAGATGGCCTGAATGTTTGGGTCCGCAGCCGCGATCGTCAAAACATCCGCATAGGCGTAGCGCACTCCAAGATGTTTTTGTAGCGTATCAAACAGTTGTGATTCGTAGAAGGGTTTGCGGACAAAGTCGTCGCAGCCTGCTTCTGTAATCTGGAATGCTGTTTCCTCGAAAACGCTAGCACTTAAGGCCACAATGATGGTTCTATCAAGGGGTGAAAAACAGTGTGCAGCAGGGATATCAGAAATGTCTTCAAAATCGTCTGCTGGCTTTTGGGAGCGTTGACGTTCCAAGGCACGAATGGCTTGGGTGGCATCATAGCCATTCATAATAGGCATTTGCCAATCCATCCAAATGAAATGAGGACGCCACTGCTTCCAGCATTCAATCGCGTCCTGACCATTATGACAAACCTGTACCTGAAACCCAGAAATTGTCATGTATTGGCTTAATAGTTGACGGTTTTCTGGGCGATCTTCTACGATTAAAATACGATAGCTCGGTTGGTCAGCGGCAAGGCCAGTAATCAAACAAGAAGGGCGTTCTTGATCATCTCGACATGTTCCTTCAGACAGCTGAACTTGTACCTCAACTTTGGTGCCTTGGTTAAATTGACTCTCAATCGCAATATCCCCCTCCATGAGTTGAGCAAATCGACGGCTGATGGCTAGCCCTAAGCCTGTCCCTTCCTGCGAACGCTTCCCTGTAAAGGTTTGGGTGAACATCTCAAAAATGTGCTCCAGCTCATCCGCAGCAATTCCTTCGCCAGTATCCTCGATGATGAAGTAAAAACGAAGCTTTTGGGGATCAGTCGTTGATGGTTGTTCGGAGAGGCTGTGATGCGATGCGAGCAAACTGCTATGAACCCTGAGGCTGACATGACCATGGTTGGTGAACTTGATGGCATTCCCCAGGACATTGATCAAAATCTGACGCAGTTTACTTTCATCACCGAAAACATAACAGTGTTGATGATGGGGAAGGTTGATAATCAGCTGAATCCCCTTTTGCTCTGCCTTCAGACAAAACATCTGCTGGAGTGAATTGAGCAAATCGTTGATATCAAATGCTCTCGGATTAAGCGTCGTTTGACCCGCCTCAATTTTTGACATCTCTAGAACGTCATTAATCAGGTCTAGGAGGTGATTGCCGCTGCGATTAATTGTGGCTAAGGTCGTTTGTTGTGCATGGGTCAAATTAGCATCGCGCCTCATGAGTTGACTAAAGCCGAGGATCGCATTGAGGGGCGTACGAAGTTCGTGGCTCATACTGGCAAGGAAGGTGCTCTTGGCGATGCTGGCGGCTTCTGCTTTTTCTTTAGCGACTTTGAGTTCCAGCGATCGCTGCTGTGCCTGTTGCAGTAGTCTTGATTCCTTTTGCAGTGCCTGCAAGCGCTTATCTTCCAGTGCCTTTTGCTCTGCTTCGCTCTCTTTTTGATATTGGGCCACAACCGCATCTAATGCTGGCAAGAGACGTGTAGAGGCTGCGTTGGTGATGGCTTTTAGGGATGGATCGCAAAGATCAAGCTCGGCATTGTTCTGCTGGAGAAACGCTCGGACCGCAGCAATAAAACTTCGTACCTGCCGATCAATGTGAAACGGCGGAGAAAAGTACATTGTACGAACAGCATCAGACGGAAAGCCGGGGAGATTCAGCGCTGCATCCCCCTCAATTAACCCCATGTGGGATTTCTCCATGAGTACGATGAGCTGTTGTAAATTCTCGCGTAGGACCGTACATTCAGGGGGCTGGGGACGACTCGCCAACATCAAGCAGAACATGGCAACCCGCTGCGATAGCATGCGTTGGCGACCGCTAATGTTGACCAATGCAGCATTGATGGACTGAAAGTCAGTAGACTGCAGCTGAATTGATTGACTGACATCCGGTTGAATCTCTGCAGTTGCATCCATGACTTGTTCCAAACAATCTGCAAAAATCGAAAAGGTCATCTTTAAGATTCCCAATTTGAACCGATTGATGTTCTCAGGCGTTGACAATTATCAATAGGAAAATTTCTTTTTTTGCATGAGCTATTCGGCTTTGATGGTGAAAGGCTAGGCAAAGAAACCATTTTCCCCACCAAGAAACCGGGTTTTTGGTCAGAATTTTTGACCACACCAAAAACTGTCGCAAAACCCGGTTTCTGGCTCGGGGCCTAGGTTGACACCAACGATTGCCGCAGGGCTTGCGATCGCTTCAACCAATCCACCAAATACTTCTCCGATACCTGCCGACTCGGCTGATCGCTCACCAGCAACTTGCGTAACTCCTCCGACGACTGCCCCGTCCGCGCCTCCCAATCATGCAACAATTCTTCCAACGGCAATGGACGCGTCCCCAAACCCAACTGCCGTTGAATCCGCTGCTGCTCCGCCGCCTTGCACTGTTCCAAGACAAAGTTGCTGTTGCCCGCCCGCCGCAACACCCCCGCCAATGCCGTCATATAGGCTTCGCTATTGTTGACAGGTGGTGGTACAACGGGCTGCTTCGGACCCCAGCGACGGTTCTGGGCAACAACCGCCACCACCAGAATGACCGCTCCCTGAATCAGGAATAGGACCAGGGGCGATCGCAAAAAGTAATCCCCCCAAGTCTTGACCCCGGCCTCAACCAAGGCATCGCGATCTTTATAACCATGGCTGAACTCATTCACCCAAATCGGTCCATCCCCCACTTGCGCCGCCAACCACGCAAAATTCCCCGGCACATCCTGATAGGCATTGGCCGCCAGGTATGGCGTCACCGCTTCAATGCGATCGCCCTCCCCTCGAACCTTCCGAATCGCAATCCCCCCAAACTTGTCACCCACCAACACCGTCGCAGGTGCAAGGCTCGACGGCAATGCCGCATCCTCTCCTTCCAACGCATCACTGTCTAAGATCTTCCTCTCCAAGCCCCGATTCACCTCAGCCAAATCAAAACGGCGACTCGTTGCAATGGCGATTGCTCCCTGGGCTGTGTCATGGGAAGAATTAAACGGAGCCAGCGTCACCGGCATCGCCTTGCCCTGCCAGAATCCGCCGCCCAAGATAATCATACGATTGCCCTGCTGGACCCAATTTTCTAGCTCCGTTCGGTAGGTCACGCGATCCTGAAGCCATTGGGATGTTTGTCCGACCTGCAACAAGGTTATGGGACCCTCAGAGGGGTCACGGGACAAGAGCTGATCCAGGGGCTTCCGCCACCGCTGAATCGCAGCGCCCTGCGTTTCCATCTCGGCATACCAGGCCCCGTAGCCACCGGGACCGCGGCTGTAGGTCGAACCACGTCTGTCCTGGTTACGGGCAGGGGCAAAGAGGAGCGTGAGGAGAACAATGACGGCGATCGCGATCCCAATCGTTTTGCGGTACTTCAGGAAAAAAGCTTTCATCGTCTAAGCAGCCCCCGCAGAAGAATTGGTCTGGGAGCGGTTGGCCTGAGATTTTGCCAACTGCGCCTGAACCCGCTCAATCTCATCAAAAGCCTGCTTGCACTGCTGAAATAAATCAGCCGTGGCAGAATCCGACGTGAAACACAGCCGTTCATGGGTTTCCAATAACAGTTGGTACGCCTGCTCAGGGGGCAGATTTTGAGTTAGTTGTAAGTACTCCTGATCGGTGCGGCTCACCTGGTGGGGAGCTTGGTCGCGATCATCCAGACGATGGAGCAAAGCCATGTAAAGAGCTCGACAAGCACGGTTATACTGACCATTTTTTTGAAAGCGCTGGGCCTCCTTCAGCCAATAGTTTGCTGTGCTGTTGGCAAACTCATCCCGGGGCGATCGCGATGCTTTGGGCTTCCATTCCCAGGTATTCCCCTGATAAAAGCGCCACAGACCGACCCCTACCAACAACAGCACCAGCACCATGAAACTAATGGTCCAGTTCTCCCACAGCCAGCCCAACGTCTGGCCAATCCAGTCAGGCCATTGAAAAGGGGCAAAGTCGGGACCATCGGGCAGCTTGAGTTGGGAAATCTTCAGCTCAAACCATTCTCCAACGCGACGGCGTAGGGTCTCAAAGGCCCAAGTCGGGCTATTTTTTTGAAAGGAAGCGGCAAAAATCCAGGCGTTCGCTGGGGTACAGGCGATCGTCATAAATTTTGCCTCCCGTAAATCATCCCGTCCATTCTAGGCGGCTTTTGAGATTGCGAGGGGAATCCGCACCGTAAAGATGGTTCGCCCCGGCTGACTCACCAGATCCATCACGCCCTGATGCTTCTCAATCAACTGCTGACAAATGCCTAGGCCCAAGCCATTGCCTTCGCCCTGGGGCTTGGTGGTAAAAAAGGGCTCAAAAATCCGCGCCTGATTTTCCGGGGGAATACCTGGACCGGAATCCTCAAACGCAATCACGGCAGCATGCCCCTGTACCGACGTCGAAACCCGGATCTCGCCCTGACCCACCGTGGCCTGAACCGCATTATGCAACAGATGGGTCCACACCTGAATCAGATCATCGGGATAGCACCAAACCGCTGGCAGTTGACCGTAGTGACGGGTCAACGTCAATCCCCGTCTGGAGTGATTGTGATACAGCTCCAGCACGGTCTCTAGTCCTTGGTGGATATCCAGCATTCGGGGCTCACCCCTGGGATTGATTTGAGCATAATGCTTGAGCGCAAACACCGTCTTCGAGGTGCGTGCCACCGCAGTGCAAATGGTTTGACTGTTTCCATGCAGGCGATGAATGGTTTGGAGGAAGGGCATCATCCATGCCGGTTCTCCCGTAAAGACGGGCAAAAAGCGTTGGTAAGTCCCATGGATATCCAGGTCCACACAAAATTCGGCAATCTCGCTAGCCTGGGGAATCTCCTCGGATTCCAGCTGTTTCCGTAGGGTACGCCGGAGTTTACGTTTTTCCCGGCTCGATCGCGAAGGCGGTTCAGTGTGGATCTGGTGCAATAGCTCCCCAAACACGGCTTGATGCTCGGGTTGTATGGGCGATTCCCCCGGCTGAAGCGGACGCCCCAATAAAACCTCCGCTAAAATCTTCGACAATTGCTCCAGCCCCCCTGCGAGGTTGTCCGCCGAGGCTTGAATGGCCCCCAGGGGCGTGTTCATTTCATGGGCAATCCCGGCCACCAAATGTCCCAGGGCAGCCATTTTCTCAGACTCGACTAGCTCGCCTTGGGTCGTCTCCAATTGCCTCAGCGTCGTGAGCAGGGAGCGGTTCTTCTCATCCACTTCCTGGGTTCGTTCCAGAACCCGCGCTTCCAACTGCTCATTGAGCTGGGTCAGCTCCTGCTCTACGGTTTTACGTTCGGCGATCGCCGCCATGACTTGCAAATACATCTCTCGAAAGGCACCAACAACCTCGGCCAACTCATCTCGCCGAATATCGGGTTGGTGCGCAAAGACAGGAGCCGGAGTCCCCTGTCGCACGGATTTGCCCGCCAGCACGAGACCCTGGCGCAGCTGCAAAATGGGGGCAATGACCGTCATGCCCAGAGCCACCATGGTGGAGCCTGTCACCACCACCGAAATAATCACGACCAGCCCCGTCACGCGCAGGATAAACCCATAGACCTCTCGGGAAACGTCAGATGCATCCTGGCGCAGGATCAACACATAGGAGCGGCCATCCAGCGGGGATGTTTCCCAGGCGATATCGTAGCGATCGCCCGTCCTTAGCTTGGATGTTTTCTGAGCCTGTTCCCAGGACAGTGCTGGCGCCTCCCCAAACTGACCCAGGCGATCGCCCGTGGCGCTGTAAACACTCAGACCCAGCGAAAAACGCTGGTGTAGCGTGTAAAGCTTGTCGAGAATTTCGGTCTCCGAGGCATCGCGAGGCAAAACCTGAATCGCGAGTTGACTGGCTTGAATGGTGGATTGTTCAATTTGAGCTAGAACTTCCCGCTCCCGCCGAAAGGTGGAGGGGACCAGCAAAATAATCTCAATCAGGACAATGCTGGCAAACACCCACAGTGCAAGTCGGCGGGAAAGCCTGGCCTGAAAAAAGACCGACAAAAAATAAGATGGGGAAGACACACCTGTTCCTTGACTCTGTCCGTGAGCAATTAACCACGGAATACCTCGACGCTGCTTCGCGGGCACCCCACCACTAGCCTTCCCAATTGAGCTTGTTGTGCGATGAATTGACGATCAATTACGGCAAATATCGCAGATTCGGGGCCAAAACGGACCTGGGAAGCACGGATCTGGGAAGCGAGGAGGAAGCGCATTCTCCCGCATTATTGCGGAGAGGCAGTCTCGGGCAGGGCAGGAGCGACATGGGCACCATCGGGATTAAGATGATTTGCTTTGACTGGATGGGTTAAGGCTTTCACATAGGCCTCACCGCCACAGCCTTCGCGATAAAACAGATTATAGGTATCGAAGGGAATGATGCGTCCGTCGGGATGAGCAATATGAATGCAGGCCCGCTTCACCGATCGCACATCAAAGTTATAGGCATCCAAAAACTGCACCACCATGACCCGAAAAATGTTTTCGTAGCCCATGCTTTCGGGGACCGGCACGAGGGGCAAGCAGCAGAGCAACTGTTTGAGGGCCGTGGCCGAGGATGCTGGGGAATGGTTGGTCGAAAACAGCTTGAAGATTTTTTGTTTGAGTTCCTCATCCTGCTCATAGACTACCGAGTTCGGCACCGTTTTGATAAATTCCGACGGATCCATCAGACCCGTCAGCGGTGTGGTTTTGCCCTTGACCTTGAGGGCATAGCCCATCACCAGGCAGTCGGGGTGGCAGGGGACTGGCAGGAGATCGTTGTCGCTGAAGACGCTGCTTTGCTCCAGGATAGAGCGGCGGACTTCGGTGAGGGTGTAGCGATCGCGCTCCGCCTCAAACCCTTCTAGCCGCCCCGCTGCCTGGATCGGCTGGAACGTGACCCCGCGAATGCAGCGCTGCTTCAGGGCATAGTCGATGGTTTTGCCAATTTCCTGGTCGTTGAGTCCTTTTTTGACCGTGCTGACCAAGGTGGTGGAGAGATTGAATTCGTTGAGGTGGGCGATCGCCTGTTGCCGCACCCCGCGCAAATCCGCCCCACGCAACTCCCTCAGCGGCTTTTCCTCAAAGCTATCAAATTGTAGATACACCTCAATGCCTTGCTTCTGTTCAGCCAAACGCTGGCAGAAGTCTCGGTCCTGGGCAATGCGCACCCCATTGGTGTTGATCATTATATGTTTGATGGGTCGCTGCTTCGCCGCCGCCAGGATCTCGAAGAACTCGGGATGAATCGTCGGTTCCCCACCACTGAGCTGCACCACATCCGGTTCCCCCTCATTGGCGACGATCGCGTCCAGCATGGTTTCAATCTGAGCCAGCGTGCGGTGGCGGCGACGCTGGTTGGACTGAGCGGAGAATTCTTCGGCTCCGGCATCGGCATAGCAAATGGGGCAGGAGAGATTGCAGCGTTCCGTGACTTCCACCAGCGTGATGCAGCCGTGTTGCTCGTGATCGGCACAGATGCCACAGTCGTAGGGACAACCGTGCTTGATCGGCGTATTGAACCGTCGGGGCATGTCGCCTGGTTTGATAAATTCCTGGCAGCGCTTGTAATAGTCGATGTCGTCGGCAATCAGGACGGTCTCTGCGCCGTGATGTGGACAGTGCTTCTGTAGGTAGACCTTGTCGTCGCGAAACAGGATCTTAGCCTCGACTTTGGTCAGACACTTCGAGCAAAGGCTGTTCGTAAGGCCATAGAACAGATGGGGGCGGGTGGGCATGATGCTCCGGCGGGGGTGACGGTGGGCGAGGCTCAGGGTTTCACTATGGGCGATCGCATCCCCCTGGGCACTGCGTTTGTCATCTCTGTAAGTATTGTTTGCTAAAGTTCGCACGTTTCGCGCGATCGCATTCAGCTGAGACACGCTGACCCCCTCTGGGGCAATACGGAGGACAGACCGTAGATGTATCGTGGTCGATGCTTTGCTGGCGAGCCGAAAAAATGCTGTCCGTGCAGGTTCAACCCTTTCTTTCTGAAAAATCGGTGTTTTCCAGGCTCAATTCCTGGGGAATATGAATTAATTTATGCTCAAAATAAACCGCAACAACCGCCATTATGCGGATAAAGTAATCTTTTTTAGATAGTAAATCCGTGTAAGATACGCAATTTATTTTTGCGTTTTCTAGAGCCTAAATAAAACACTGGAAAACACCTATTTTCTGCCGTCAGAGCGGTAGAAAACTTTTATCGCATATTTACGGCAGTTGATTTACTCGGTTGTTATAACGGATACACAAGAGTCAGGGAGCCGAGTTTTTAATCACTCTGGAGTTCCCAATCATGCTAAAGAAAATTGCTTTCGCCGCTATTGTTGCAAGTGCTGTTGTTGTTTCCGTGGCACCCTCTGCATCCGCTGAGCCTCAATGCGAAATGGGCTTGCCCGGCTGCGAATCTCCGACGCCCCAAAGCACCCCTGAGCCTTCTTCCATTCTGACGCTCATCATCGGTGGCGGTTATGTTGCCCAGCGCATCATTCGCGGACGCTAGGTTCAAGACCATGGCTCATTGAGCCCCAGCACTTCTCATACCGATGCTTCTCATACCTATGCATTGTTGCCGAAGCCATACCTCGCCAAGTTTGTTGTAGACGCGACAATGCATAACTCACCCATTCACATTCGCGATACGCCCATGACGTGCGCTTAGAGCAGACTTCCGTCGGGGCAAGTGGCTGCGATCGCCCTCTCTGCCCATACAGGCAGAACACTCTCAATCCAATACCAGCGATCACAGTTACGAATTGTTTGGTTGACCGTTTTTAGCTCACATTCATCAATCAATCACGACAGCAAAAGGGTTGATCCCACCGACTCTTTTACTGTCGTGATCCAAAGAAGAGGTTTAGCCAGCACTTCATTCCCGTGCTAAGCCCTTCACATTTCATGCAGACATCTTTCTATTTCCCTAACTCCCATGACTATTGCTCAACTCAGTGCCGCTTTGCCCGATCAAGTGACCCTCGAAAAGGTAATTTATTCCTATGCTCACCCCGATGCATCGGGCAGCGAGAGCTATGTTGATTTGGTGATTAAAGATGGTGGCTTGCTGAATGGCACCTTCGATGGCTATTGCATTGATGCCGATCGCTTGATTGACTTTGAACTCGACAATAACGGCAACGGCACCATCGATGCCAGCGAAGTGGGCGATAGCTACTCCGCCAAGGTCTACTCCAGCTATGAGACGCTGCCCGAGGAGCTAGTCGGCTCGGGCCTGATCGAAAAACCTGAGAATCTGGACCTACTCAACTGGATTATCAACCAAGACTTCGCCGGACAGGATTCTCCCAGCGGTGGCCAGTACACATTTGCCGATGTCCAGCGGGCGATTTGGGCGCTGATTGACGACACGCAAAGCATTGTGGGCTTGGGCTCTGAGGGATTCCTGTGGACCCAGAGCCGCGTGGATGAAATCATTGCGGCAGCCCAGAGCAACGGCGAAGGCTTCGTGCCCACGTTTGGCCAGAAGATGGGCGTCATCATTGTGCCGGAGACCAATGGGGATGGAACACCCGATGCCCAGGTGATGTTTGCAGCGGTGGAGCTGGCTCAGTTGGGCGATCGCGTCTTTGAGGACCGCAATGCCAACGGCATCCAGAACGCAGACGACACCGGCATTGCTGGCGCAACCGTCAATCTGCTCGCTGACATCAACGGCGATGGCAGCATTGACACAGACGAAATCGTTGCCACCACGACCACTGATGAGAATGGAGACTATTCCTTCACTGTGGTTCCCGGCGACTATCGCGTTCAGTTTGAAATGCCCGAGGGCTTCGAAGCGGCTAGTCCTGAGGACCAGGGCAACAACGATGCCGTGGACTCCGACGGTTTGCTCACAGATGTGGTGAGCCTGGCACCAGGAGACAGCAATCTGACGCTAGATTCTGGCTTTTACAACACAGCTAGCCTGGGCGATCGCGTTTGGCTGGACCGCGACCGGGACGGCATCCAAGACGATGGTGAGCAAGGCGTTGCAGGCATCAAAGTTACGCTGACCGGCGGTGGCGCGGACGGTATCATCGGCAATGCGGATGATACCACGGTTGAAACCACAACAGACGCCAACGGCAACTACAAATTTGACAATCTGAACCCCGGCGAAGAATACCAAGTCACGTTCTCTGACCTGCCCCAGGGCTACGACTTCACCCAGGTCGATGGGGGGAACAACGATGCGGTGGACTCCGACGCGAACCCCGACAACGGCATGAGCGAAATTTTGACGCTGCTGTCCGGCGAAAACAACACCACGATTGATGCGGGCATCGTTGCCAAGCCTGCCAGCCTGGGCGATCGCGTTTGGTATGACACCGACAAAGACGGCATCCAAGATGCTGGAGAGCAAGGCGTTGAAGGCGTCAAAGTCACGCTGACCGGCGGCGGTGCCGACGGCAAAATCGGCACGGCTGACGATACAACCGAAACAACGTTCACGAACGGCAACGGCAACTATCGTTTCGACAACCTCAATGCAGGTGAAGAATACAAAGTCACGTTCTCTGAACTGCCTGAGGGCTACGGTTTCACGGAAGCCAATGCGGCTGACATCACCGAAGAAGTCGTCTTCGAGTCCAGCTTTGAAAATACGCCTAGCCGCAATGGCTTTGTGCGCTCTCCCCTGGAGGGCTGGCAGTCGAAGGATGGCTACCTGGAGATCCGCAACAGTGGCTCCGCTGATGGTCGTAACCACATCGAACTCAACGATGACGCCCTCGACTACTACAAAGACGCGAGCCAAATCTATCGCAACGTCGAAACGGAAGCGGGCAAGCAATACACCCTGACATTCCAGTACGCCCCCCGTCCCGGCTACAGCGCAGACGTCAATGCCATGGAAGTCCGTCTAGACGGCGCAACGCTGCTGGAAGTGGAGGAAAGTGGTCGAGGCAACTCTGGCTATAACTGGAAAACCTACACCGTCAGCTTTGAAGGCGATGGCTCCACCAAGCAACTGGAGTTTCTGTCCACAGGCACCGCTCAAAACTATGGCCGGGGTGCTCACCTGGACGACATCAAACTGGTCGCATCCATGGGCAGCAACGACGACACGATTGACTCCGATGCGAACCCCAGCAACGGTATGAGTCAGACCGTCGTTCTGGCCCCCGGTGAGCACAACCCCACCATTGATGCGGGCATAGTGCAGGAGAAAGAGCCGATTTGTGCCAAGTTGGTCGGTGACACGGGCATTCACGAAGGCAACAAGGGCAACTACTACATTCAATTGGACGAGGTGAGCGATCGCGATCGCACCTTCACCATCCGCATCGACAACGGTTCTGCCCAGCGGGTGGATCACTGGGCGGGCAACCAGGACATCATGTGGGGCGGCTACTATGACACCCGTGCCGGGATTGGTGGCCGACTGCTGAAGAAAACCTACGGCTACATTCCCCAGGGCCGTGCCGGTGATACCCGCGACGATCGCCGTGCCGTCGGCCCCTCCGACGCCAGCTGGGATTACACCCTCTACAACAATGGCCGCATTGACCGGGGCAACACCGTCACGATCACCGTGGCTGCGGGCGAATCTATGTCCGATTCTTTCCAAGTCCAGACCTGGAAAGAGCGCGTCACCGTTGACCAAGATGCGGGCAACCACCACGGCTTTTTCGAAGGCACCGAGCGCTTCTCCATGAGCGTCATCTCCGCCGATGCTGATGAGGTCTGCAACGACCACCTCGATGTGGCCATCTACGACCAAACCCGCTACGACTTTGTTAGCCCCATCACCTTCGACCTGAATGGCGACGGCATCCAAACCCTCAGCGTTGAAGACGGCATTCTGTTCGACCTGCTGAATAGCGGCGAGAAAATTCAGACCGGCTGGCTTTCCGGTGAGGATGGTTTCCTGGCCATCGACAATAACGGCAACGGCCAAATTGACGACCGTTCTGAGCTCTTCGGCGGTAACGTCGGTGAAGGCTTTGCCAAGCTCAGCAGCTTTGACAGCAATGGCGATGGCGTAGTCAA
>CALIJJ010000118.1 GCA_938017515.1 uncultured Pseudanabaenaceae cyanobacterium | reverse complement strand
ACCAATCTGCGTAACCCCTACACCTTCTCGCGACGACGGCTCTATCAAGCCAATGATGTCACTGGTGTTGAGCAAACCAATGCCCTGTACGTCGGCCAGCTCAGTTGGCGCAATCCAGAAAATAGGGAAAAGGAAGCGCTGACCGTACTGGGCCACAACCCAGATATCCCATCGCTGCTCATTACTGAGGTGAATCAGCAACTGGATGCGTTGAAACTGCCCAACACAGTGTTAATGGATCGTCTGACGAAGGGAGATTATGCAGCGGCTCTGGCTCAAGTTGAGCAGGGAGGAACGTTCCAGACAGAAATCGATCGCACCACTGTAACCGTCAGCGGCTTGTTCGACCTCGGTGCTTCCTTTGCCAGTAACGGTACGCTAATTACCAGTGACCAGACCTTTCAGCGACTGTTCCCAAAACGTGATGCGGGCTCAGTCAGTATTGGCCTCATTCAGGTGGTAGATCATGTTGAGCCGCAACAGGTCAAAGTCAACCTAGAGAAGCACTTGCCTAACGATATCAAGCTGTTCACGGCAGAAGAATACGTCGCCTTTGAAGTCAACGAGATTCAGACCAACTCTCCCATTAGCTTTATTTTTGGGGTGGGCAGTGCCATGGGATTTGCGGTGGGAGTCATCATCGTCTACCAGGTGCTCGCCACGGATGTCAGCGCTCACATGGGTGAGTATGCAACTTTTCGGGCGATGGGCTACCGCCAGGGATATTTGCTGGGAGTGGTCTTTGAAGAAGCTGTGATTCTCTCGGTGCTGGGCTTTGTACCCAGCGTCGGCATCTCAATGGCGCTCTATCAGTTGACTGCGGCGGCGACGGCGCTGCCCTTGATCATGACCACGGCGCGGGTGGTTTCCATTTTGATCGCGACGATCGCCATGTGTGTGATGTCCGGCGCGATCGCCACCCGCAAGCTCCAGGCTGCAGACCCCGCCGATATCTTTTAGGACATGACCATGTTTCCTGCGATTCAAATTCAAAATCTGAACCATGCCTTTGGTAAGGGGCGTCTCAAAAAACAGGTCCTGTTTGATATTGATCTGGATATCCAATCCGGTGAAATCATCCTGATGACGGGTCCGTCGGGTTCGGGCAAGACGACGCTGCTGACCCTTGTTGGAGGACTGCGCTCCGCTCAAGCAGGCAGTCTCAAGGTGTTAGGAAAAGAACTTTGTGGTGCCAGCAACCGAGAGCTTGACTTGGCCCGACGCAGCAATGGCTATATTTTCCAGGCGCATAACCTGCACTATAGTTTGACGGCAATCGAAAATGTGATGATGGGTTTGGAAGTGCATTCTCAGTATTCGCGATCGCAAATGCGTACCCGCGCCAGCGAAATTTTGCAAGAAGTGGGATTGGGCGATCGCCTCAACTATTTCCCCGATGATCTGTCTGGGGGCCAAAAACAACGGGTGGCGATCGCCCGTGCCTTGGTCAGTCGGCCCAAGCTAGTCCTTGCCGATGAACCCACCGCCGCCCTGGACAGTAAATCCGGCCGCAATGTCGTGGAACTCATGCAAAAACTAGCCAAGGAACAGGGTTGCACGATTTTGCTGGTGACCCACGACAACCGGATCCTGGATGTGGCCGATCGCATTGTTCATTTGGAAGATGGGCGATTAGCGCCAGCACTGCCAGCGGCAGCATAGCGGCGAGCCCTGTTATGAATGCCCACCGCTGAGCACAGCCCCGTCGGCTGTGGCTCCCTGCCAAGGACTTGTATTGTAAACGATTATTTTCCGGCTTTGCGAGTCTTCGGTAAGAGGCTGAAGCTGACCCACGCTCCCTTCACACCGACCCAAGAGCTTCCGGAAAGTATTTGCAGACCACCCGCCAGATCAGGAGCGGCTCGATACAAGGCCAACATTTCCCCGCATCGAGCGTTGTGACAGACCTGAAATCCGCAAAGGCAGTCATCACCCTGAAGATGCAGGTCTTACAGCTCGCCGAAGCCCTTCTTCTTTTTGTTCTTTTTCTTCTTCTTGCCCTGGCCGCCCCGCATTCCTGGCCGCCCGCCGCCAAACATTCCGCCCATGCCACCCATACCGGGCATGCCACCGCCCATCCCAGGCATACCGCCGCTCATGCCGGGCATGCCACCACCCATACCGGGGATGCCACCGCCTTGGCCCATCTGCTGCATCATCGAGCGCATCCGCTGGAAGTTGCGAATCAGATCGCTAACGGCTTTTTCGGAATGACCCGAGCCCTTGGCAATGCGACGACGGCGACTCGGCGTGTTGCTGAGCAGGTCTGGGTTTTTGCGTTCTTCCATCGTCATCGAGCCAATCATGGCTTCGATCACCTTGAGCTGGCCCTCGCCCTTCTCCAGGACATCCGTCGGGACTTTGTTCATCCCCGGGATCATCTTCATTATGCTGCCCAGGGAGCCCATGTTCTTCAGCAGGCGCATTTGCTTGACGAAGTCCGTGAAGTCGAACTGAGCTGACAGGATCTTGTCCTGCATCTTCTCGGCATCGGCAATGTCGAATTCTTCCTGAGCTTTCTCCACCAGGGTGAGCACGTCGCCCATGCCCAGGATGCGAGAGGCCATGCGATCGGGATAGAAGGGCTGCAACGCCTCAACTTTCTCGCCCACACCGATGAACTTAATCGGTTGACCCGAGATGCGACGCACCGACAGCGCCGCGCCACCGCGAGAGTCGCCATCCATCTTGGTGAGGATTGCGCCCGTGATGCCGATTTTGTCGTGGAACGATCGCGTCAGGTTTGCGGCTTCCTGGCCGGTCATGGAGTCCACGACCAGCAGGACTTCATCGGGGTTGATGGCGTCTTTGATTTGCGCCAACTCGTCCATCAAGTTTTCGTCGATTTGTAGACGACCCGCCGTATCCACAATCACGGTGTCGATGCCGTCTGCCTTCGCTTTCTCGACCCCCTGGCGCGCAATTTCGACGGGGTTCGCGTCGCTGCCTAGGTCAAAGACGGGGACATTGATTTGCTTACCTAGGGTTTTGAGCTGGTCGATGGCTGCAGGACGATAGACGTCCGTCGCTACCATCAAGGCGGAGCGTTCTTCCTTGCGCAGGTGTAGCGAGAGCTTGGCGGTTGCCGTTGTTTTACCCGTACCCTGCAAGCCCGCCATCAGGACGACCGTGGGACCCTTACCATCAGCCTGTTTGTTGGCCAGGGGGACATTGCTGTCGCCCATGACCCGCACGAGTTCTTCGTGGACGACCTTGATGAATTTCTGTTCGGGCTTGATGCCCTTGACCACCTCGACGCCCTGGGCGTTTTCCTTCACCTCTGCGATGAATTCTTTGACAACCTCAAGGTTGACGTCCGCTTCCAATAATGCGCGCCGCACCTCGCGTAGGGCGTCTTGAATGTTGGAGTCGCTGATTTTGTCCTGGCCGCGTAGGCTAGTCCAGGCTTGCTCCAACCGTTCAGAAAGGGCGTCAAACATTGCGGAACTCGGTTCAGGTGAAGGACAAAGAGGTTTCAATCTCTCCACCATTGTAATAGGGACGACCCCCCGGTGAATATCTGCCCCCTGGTGAATTCTGGCCTCGGATAAGGGCGAAGTGCTGTTGGATGGTGACTGTCTATGGCATGAGGCACGGCCATTGCTGCTGATCATACCGACGGGCTGCTGATTGTACCTATGGAATGTTCCACGGGGCTTTTCCCTATTGCCTATGCCCTACGGACCGTTCACCACGATCGCCCAAGCAAAGGTAGCCTTTGGACTCACGACCGTCGAGGGCGATTGCTGCGCCAGCTTCCGAAGGAATCGCGGCTTACCCTAAATCGCTCTCACCCAGCCCTCTCAATCCCTCATCGATTCTTGGGTAGCAAGTCTGCCCATCGTTGCAACGTCTGGCAGTGAAAAGCGCATTCTGAAGACATGATTTATCCCGTTCTTCTGGCTGTTCGGCGATTGTTGCAGCAGCAAATCAGCTTCTTTTGTAGGGGAAGACTTGACGAGCAAGGGGGCGCTGGGCTGGAATGGCTCCTGTGATTTTATGGTTCCTGTGTTTATGGTTCCTGTGATTGTTTAGTGCGTCGATCGCCAAGCCGAGTTTGGGCAGTGTCTGGGGTTTGGGCAGTGTCTGGGGTTTGGGCAGTGTATGGCAGACAGGATGGCCGCTCGGCAGTTTAATACCGGGCCAGGACGAGCGATTCCCATTGTCTATGGTTGCATTAGCAATGGTCTGCAATGGCAGGTCATTAAGCTGGAAGCGACTGCCGTGACCATTGATTCGATCGTGATTTGACCGTTTATATTTGACCGTTTATACATTGCCACCTGTCCATGGGATTTTGGCCATGCCGGTCTTGATGCTGAAAGAGGGTTAGAGCCTTCGGGGGGGAGCATCGCCCCTTCGTGAAATTTTGGTGTTTCGTCGGAATCGGGCAGCCTTCTCCCCATAATGGGGACATCCCTACCCCGTCGTCGCGCCATGCCGCTCGCCGGTCTCCTGACTCAGGCTTTTTCGCAGGCTTTTGCCAACGCCCGTCCCTATCTCCGTACGCTCCTCAAACCCAATCGACTGGCCATTCTGGAAGCCTGCATTATTGGGGTGGTTTCTGGACTGGCCGCGATCGCTCTCCGCCGGGGCACTGCGATCCTCGGCGGCTGGCGACTCAAGCCCGCCTTTGACCTGCCCCTCTGGCTTTGGATTCCTTGTTTTGCCGCGACCCTCTGCCTCTTGGTGGGCTTTTTGGTCGAACGCTTCGCCCCAGAAGCTGCGGGCAGTGGCATCCCCCAGGTTAAAACCGCCCTCTCCCTTGCCCCCGCTGCCATGAACCTGCGGGTTGCCTTGGTGAAACTGGTCAGCACGATTCTGGCCCTGGGCAGCGGCATTCCCCTGGGTCGTCAAGGCCCATCCGTGCAGGTGGGGGCGGCGCTAGCGGGCCAGCTCAGTCGCTGGGTTCCGACCTCCCCCGAGTATCGGCGACAGCTCATTGCAGCGGGTGCCGCAGCGGGACTGGCCTCGGGGTTTAATGCGCCCATTGCCGGGGTGCTGTTTGTGATCGAAGAATTGCTCCAGGATCTCTCCGGCCTGACGCTAGGTACGGCCATCATTGCATCGTTCATTGGGGCCGTGGTGTCACGCTTGTTTGACAGCGGGGGGTTGGATGCATCAGTGAGTCTGATGGCCCATGCCACAGGCATTACGCTGCAGGAGATTCCGCTGCTGTTGCTGCTGGGGTTCTTGGCCGGGATTTTGGGAGGGGCCTTTAGCCGGGGCATTATTGCAAGCTGCCGTTTTGCGCGAGAGAAAGTTCGCTGGGCCTTGCCCTGGCGCATGTTGGTCGTTGGGTTGATTGTTGGGCTGATGGTGGCAGCATTGCCTCAGCAGTTTCGGGACAGTGCGGGCCTTCAGGAAATTTTGTTGCAGGGCAGTACCTGGCAAACCAGCGCTGTCGCGTTTGTCTTCAAGTTTGTGCTGACCCTGTTGGCCTATGGGGCTGGGGTGCCGGGGGGATTGTTTGCGCCGGCACTGCTGCTGGGGTCGGCCCTGGGTGATTTATTGTCGGCTTTGGCGATCGCCCTCCCCCAAATGCCGTTCTGGCCAGAGGCTTGGAATATCGTCATCATCTCCCGCTCTACCTATGCCCTGGCGGGGATGGGAGCCTTTTTTGCCGCGGTGACCAAGGGACCGATTACGGCCATCGTCATTGTCTTTGAGATGACCAATGACTTTAACTTGGTTCTGCCGTTGATGATGGCGTCGATTACGGCCTACGGCGTGTCCAACAGCATCTGCAAAGGTTCGGTGTACAACCACCTGCTGGCCATGGATGGCATTGACCTGGGCAGCAAAACCCGTAGTGCCAATCTCTGGGATGCGATTCGAGCGGCGGAGGTGATGCAGCGCCAAGTGGAAACCCTAGAGGCAGACCTGTCGCTGGAGGCGACCCGGCAGACCTTTAATCGATCGCACCATCGTGGTTTTCCCGTGGTGGAGCAGGGCCGACTGATAGGCATTATTTCGCGATCGGATGTGGTTTCAGCGAGTACAAAGCTCAAGGACACCACGCCCCTGCGCCAGCTCATGACGCCCCAGCCCATTACCGTGCGACCCGAGGATACCTTGGCCACGGTGCTGCATTTGTTGACCCGCCATCAGGTGAGCCGATTACCCGTCACCGAAGGGCAGCGCTTGGTGGGCATCATCACGCGGGCCGATATTATCCGGGCAGAGTCGGAACATATGGATGGGAAAGACACGCTGATGCCCCAGCCTGCGGAACCCTCCTATGTGGTTTACCAAACGCGGGGACCCAATGTGGGCCAGGGTCGGTTACTGGTGCCCTTGGCTAATCCCCAGAGTGCGCCGACGTTGTTGCAGATGGCAGGGGCGATCGCCCGTCACCATCGCTATGAACTGGAATGCCTTCAAGTGATCACCGTCCCCCGCCACCAAAGCCCCGCCGAAACCAAAGTCCAAATTGACAAAAGCCTGCTGCTGCTCCACAAGGCCATGCGCTTGGCCCAGGATTGGAACATCCCCGTTCACACCCAGATTCGTGTTACCCATGATGTTTCCCAGGCCATCCTCGAAACGATTCAGGAACGCCATATCGACATCACCCTCCTGGGCTGGCGAGGCAAAAGCCAGGAGGGACCGGGGCGGATTTTCAATGACACGCTGGATACGCTGATTCGCCAGGCCCCCTGCAGTGTGATGTTGGTGAAATTAGGCCAAGCCTTCAAAACCGACATTCGCTACCCGTCGTTGTTTGCCCGACTACACCTGAACCGTTGGCTGATCCCAACGTCCGGTGGTCCCAACACCCAAGCCGCCCTGGAGCTACTGCCGGCCCTGACGACCCTCAGCGGAACCCCACAGATCCAGCTGTTTCAGGTCCAGAAGCCCCATGCGACCCCTGCTGGGGCAAAGGGCAAATCCACCAAAATCTTGAGCACGATCGCCCACCGTCTCGAACACCAACTCCACTGCCCCATCCAAACCACCTCCGTCTGTGCAAACTCAATCCCTGAAGCGGTTGTGGACATGGCAGAGCATGAACATTGTGATGTGATTATTTTGGGGGTGAGCCGAGAGGGGCTGTTGCAAAAGGTGGTGAGTGGGAACGTTCCCGAAGCGATCGCCCGTCAAAGTCGCTGCACCGTCATCCTCACGCGAGGTCCCCTATCAAGGAAATGAAGGCCTTGGGACATGAATTCTTATGCCCAGAGATTCAAGACGGAGATTCAAGACGTCGATTCAAGACGCAGACCAAGGTGGAAATTCAAACGTCTGTCAGATTGCCCTGATCGCCCACGGCTAAACGCAACAACGACGGTACTAGCACAATTAAAAATAGCACCAGACCAATGGTGCAGCCATAACCAATTTCCAGCTGCCCAAATGCCTGTTCGTAGACGTAATAAACAATGGTTTTAGAACTACTCAGCGGACCTCCCTGGGTCATGATGTAGACCTCTTCAAAGACCTTCGTCGCTGAAATTGAGGAAATGATTCCCACCAGTACGAGGTAAGGGCGCATCAGCGGGAGCGTAATGTCCCAGTGCTTGGCTAATCCGTCGGAACCGTCGATCGCTGCTGCCTCGTACAAATCGGGTGAAATACCCTGGAGCCCCGCCAAATAAACCACCATGTAATAGCCCACGCCCTTCCACACGGTCACAGCCATGACGCTAAATAGGGCAAAGTCTGGACTGGTCAGCCAGGGAATGGGCAGCCAATCCGCCTCCAAACCCGCTTGACCCAGTAGTCCCCCTGCGATTTGATTCAGGAGACCATTTTCCGCATAAAGCCAGCGCCAGGCGATACCTGCGACCACCATCGAAATCACCACGGGGGTGTAATAGGCCAGCCGAAACCCCGTCATGCCCCGCAATTTCTGGTTCACCAAAATGGCAAGACCCAGCGGCAAAATAATCAGCAGAGGGACAACGCAGACGAGATAGGCGATCGTATTGCGTAGCGTCTTCCAAAACGTCTCATCCTTGAGCAGGCGCTGAAAATTCTCTAGGCCAATCCACTCTGGGGCAGAGATCAAATCGTAGCGCGTAAAACTATAGTAAAAGGCTTGAAGTGCAGGCCAAAAGACGGTCAGGGTCAGTACCAACAACGCTGGCGCAAGGAAGAGGTAGGGGGTTGCTTTTTGGGGAAAACGGAAACCTGACATGGACGCTGACCTAAAATCTGAAACCGCCTAATCCGGATACCAAAACATACCCTTAATTCCCTCTGGGTCAACCATAAAGCCAAGCCCCTGATAGAACTCCACAACATGAGGATCTGCAAATAATGTGATGTTGCTAATATCCTCGCCGCGTAGTTTCTTTATCATGTATTTCATCAGGGACTTCCCAAGCCCTTTGCCCTGGAAAGACGGATTGACGACCACGTCCCAAATGGTTGCATTGAAGGCATGGTCTGAGGTCGCCCGAGAAAACCCAATCAGTCGGCGACGGTTTCCTTTTTGTTCCCAGAGAGAAACGACCAAGAAACTATGTTGAATTGCTTTACGCACCTTGCGAAGGGGGCGCCTTGACCAACCCACTGCATCACACAGTTCCTCTAATTCATAGAGATCGATATTACGATCCGTACTGAAGTAGAGCCGAGAGCCGTTCTCGCCCTGGTAAGGTAGAAACTCGACAAATCTGCTGTCAAGAACTTCCAAACTTCCTGCACCAGCGCGTGAGGCAGAACCGTCGGTACCCGTGAACAAGCTCTTCCAAAAACCCATGCGGACAAAATAAGGTGCAGTTTGCGTTGAGTACCAGTACTAGATTGTATATCCCTCCGAGAGTCTAACCGACAGTCTACGTCTCTTTTCGGTGTTTTCTAACCATGTCCTCGAGCCTCAAGCCATCCACTCAGGAAAAACTCAAGCGCTTCAACCTGCTCTTTCCGCCGTTCTATGAGCAGTTTGTTAGCAGTGACATTCAGCTGGAGAACCTGAAGCTCGCTTATAAGCTTTATAAGACCCGCCAAGCGGTGATCTGGACTGATCAGGACGGAGAGAAAACGGCGATTCACTTTGCGGCCCCTAATCAGCCGAGCCTATTCCGCGATGTTTTTGGTGTCTTGGCAGCCTATAACCTGACCGCCCATAATCTCAGCGTGCATGGTCAGGTCAAGCCACCGACGCTGATCTTCATGCGCTTAACCGTGACGCGTGGGGGGAAGCCGCTGACGGGCAAGACCCAGGAAAATATTTGTCGTGCCCTGCGAGAAGCACTGGCCGGACGATTTGAAGTGGAGGAGATGTTGTCGGTGGAGCTGTTTGAGAACGATTGTCTCAACAGTGCCCAGACTGAGTTCTATATTGATCAGGTGTTTCATCTCCCGGCCCTATTGGTTGAGGCAGATACCCAGGATGGGGTGCTCTACAAGATGGCCAGTGCCATCACCGCGGAGAAACTGCTGGTCGTCAACGCCAATCTCATTGCCTGGCGCCAGGGTCGAACTCGGCTGATTCTCTATGTGGTTGATCACCAAGCCAATCCGATTCCCGACTATCGTGGGCAAAAAATTGCGGAGCGGGTCAGAGAAAAATTAACGAAGCCTGCTTAGCGCTGAAAGTCAGTAATAGGCTTGCATTATTTACACCCCGGTTTCCGGAAAATCCCCAATGGGGGGTCATACCCATTGTCTTGTTGGAGCTCTCCCTCTTTTAAGGGCTGATGCTTCGAGATAGGATATAGATATGCCAAGCATTCAGATCCAGGGCTCGCTTCATACCTACGACATCACAAAGCCGAGAGACACTGCGCTTCCGGTGCTGGTCTTTGTGCATGGATGGCTATTGAGCCGAACCTATTGGGGTCCGCTGATTCAGCAATTATCCTCCCGTTATCAGTGTTGCGCCTATGACTTGAGAGGCTTTGGCGAGTCTCAGTCCTCAGCGTCTGCGCGATCCGGTTTTACACCCCTGTCCTATGCAGAAGACCTTGCGATATTTCTGCGTGAACTCGGTATTGAAAATGCATGGCTGGTGGGCCATTCTCTCGGGGGCGCGATCGCCCTCCACACGGCAGATATTTGCCCTGAGCGCATTGCTGGGGTCACGTGCCTCAACGCTGGCGGTGGGATTTATATCGAGGAAGAGTTTCGTCGTTTTCGGGCGCTGGGCCGCTACATGGTGAAACTGAGTCACCCTTTCCTGCGACGTTTTCCCCTGCTGGACTGGATGTTTTGGAAAGCGGGGACTGAACAACCCATGCCCCGCCATTGGCGTCGCCAGCGTCTTCAGGATTTTACGACGGCGGACCCCCAGGCTGCCCTGGGCTCCCTGTTAGAGAGCACAACTGAGGGGGAAGTCCATTGCCTGCCCCAGGTTGTTGCCCGCCTTCGCCAGCCGGTGTATTTCATGGGGGGAGCGAAGGATCCAATTATGCAGCCCTGCTATGTCAGGCATTTGGCTAGCTTCCACCGCCTTTTCGACTGTACTGGGGAAAACCTGCTAGAGATTCCTGATTGTGGCCATATGGCCATGCTGGAGCAGACAGACTGGGTCGCCAATAAGCTTCGAGATATTGTGACCAGTCATGTCTTGGCTTCCGCTGCTCCGTCCTAACCGTTTCCCTGGCTAGACGTTAAACCGGAACAGTAAAACATCTCCTTCGTTGACAATGTAGTCTTTGCCTTCACTGCGTACGAGTCCCTTTTCCTTGGCGCCGCCCATGCTGCCTGAATCCACCAGATCGTTGTAGGCGACGGTCTCTGCACGAATGAAGCCCCGTTCGAAGTCCGTGTGGATGACGCCTGCCGCTTGGGGAGCCGTCATGCCGGAGTGAATGGTCCAGGCGCGCGTTTCCTTGGGGCCAGTGGTGAAGTAGGTCCGTAGACCCAGCAAGTCATAGGTGGCGCGAATGAGGGATTGCAGACCCCCTTCTTCGACGCCGAGGGATTCGAGGAAGTCGGCACGCTCTTCTTCAGGGAGTTCAATCAATTCTGATTCCACCTGGGCCGAAACGACGACGACCTCGGCCTTCTCGGCTGCTGCTACACCACGGACCTGCTCAACCCAGTCATTCCCCGTGGCTAGCTCATCCTCTGAGACGTTGGCGACGTAGATGAGTGGTTTGAGGGTGAGGAGTTCGAGGGGCTTGAGGAAGACCATGTCATCTTCATCGAGGTCGAGCTGACGAACGGACTTGCCATCGTTGAGGGATTCTGCGACCTTTTCGAGCACGACCATTTCAGTCTGGGCGTCTTTGTTGGAACGAGCCAGTTTGCGGACCCGATCCATGCGGCGCTCAATCTGCCCTAAGTCTGCCAGGACGAGCTCTAAGTTGATAATCTCGATATCCCGTGTGGGACCAATCTCGCCTGCTACGTGGATGATGTCGTCGTTCTCAAAACAGCGAACGACCTGAGCGATCGCATCCACCTGGCGAATATGGGACAAAAACTGGTTACCCAAGCCTTCCCCTTTGCTAGCCCCTTTGACAAGACCGGCGATGTCCACAAACTCGATGCGAGTCGGAACCGTGTCTTCCGAGTCAGAAATTTGGGTCAGAACATCCAACCGAGGGTCCGGCACCGACACCATGCCCTTATTAGGCTCAATGGTGCAAAATGGAAAGTTCGCCGCCTGAGCTTGGGCATTTGCCACGAGCGCATTAAACAGGGTGGACTTGCCAACGTTGGGTAGGCCGACGATTCCAGCTCTTAGCATAGGAGGGGGGGACCGGGGAGGGGTGCCGATTGAGTTCAAATTTGACACTCAGTACTGTACCAGGTTGGCGAGCCCCGTGCAGACCGGGTCGGGGCGGATTTCCAGACTGCGATGGGGATTTGTGAATGTCGTTCCCTTGGAGTTGTCGTGGTCGCAAAGCCAACGTTAGTATCGTCAGAGAAAATTAGGGCGTTTAATCCTTCCATGGGTAACAAAAAGTCGATCTCGCCCTGGCTTGTTGGTGGTGCTTGCCTGGTCTTTGGTCTGATGGCAGGTGGGGCGATGATGGTGGTGGTGCGCCAGCGTGCGGCTGTGCCTGAGGAGCAGATGTTGGCCCTGACGGCCCCTGTTGAATCGACGAATTTGACCCTGAAAATTCGAACCAATGGCAACATTGTTCCCGTTCGTAGTGTCAACCTGAGTCCGAAAACAGCGGGACGGCTGGAACAAGTGTTGGTCAAGCAGGGCGATCGCGTTCGTAAAGGGGATCTGATTGCGTTGATGGAAAGCAGCGACATCAAGGCCCAACTGATTCAGTTCAAAGCCCGACTGGCCCAGGCCCAAGCGCGTCTGGCGGAAAATGAGGCTGGGGACACGGACGTAGTGGTTGCCCAACGTCAGGAAGCCGTTAAACAGGCCCAGGCTCAAATTGAATTGGAGTCATTTCAGGTGCGAGAAGCCGAAGCCCAGGTGGCGGAGGCGGAAGCCCAGCTCGCCCTGGACAAACAGCAGTACGAGCGTAATGTGCCCTTGGTTGCGGCGGGGGCCTTGGCCCAGGACCGCCTGGATGAACTGAAGTTGTCGGCGCGTCGGGCCCAAACCGGGTTAGAGCGGGCCCAAGCGGGCCTGATGCGGACACGGGCTAGCCTGTCCCAGGCCCGATCGCGCCTGGAGGAAGCAACCCTGCGCCTGGATGATGCTGAAGGTAGCAATCGTCCGGAGCAAGTTGAGCAGGCCCAGGCCCAAGTCTTGGAAGCATTGGGGCAAATCCGTGCCGTTGAAGTGCAAATGCAAGACACGCAGTTGGTGGCCCCGTTCGACGGCATTGTCACCCAGCGCTATGCCGATCCTGGCGCTTTTGTGACGCCGACGACCTCTGCGTCTGCGACGGCCTCTGCCACCTCAACCTCCGTTGTTGCCGTGGCTCAAGGGCTAGAGGTGCTGGCCAATGTTCCTGAGGTGGATATTGGCCAGATTTCTGAAGGACAAGTCGTAGAAGTCCAAGTCGATGCCTATCCCGACCAAGTCTTTGCAGGCGAAGTACGTTTGATTTCTCCGGAGGCGGTCAAAGAGCAAAATGTGACCTCGTTTCAGATTCGGGTCGCCCTAACGACCGGGGAATCTCAACTGCGCTCAGGCATGAACGCAGACCTGACATTTATTGGGAGCGCCATCGGAGATGCGCTGGTGGTTCCAACGGTGGCCATTGTGACGCGCGATGGTCAGCGAGGTCTGCTGCTGCCCAATGACAAAAATGAGCCGGAATTTCAGGATGTGACCACGGGAGTGACCGTGGGGAACCAAACGCAGGTGCTCAGTGGTGCTGAGTTGGGCGATCGCGTCTTTATCGATTTGCCACCCGGTCGTCGTTTCCAGCAGCCCGACTCCTAGGGATATTTCTACGACCTTGCGATCCCCCATGTCCGAGGCTGCTAATGACCCAGGCTACTAATCTCCCAAACTGCTAATTTCCTAGACTTCCCATGCTCCAAACTGCATCTTTTCCACCAAAAGAAGCCGGAGGAAAATCTTTCCTCCGGCTATCCACTGTTTGAGAATCCCTATCCAATCCAGGTGCCCCAAAACCCCTCGGTTCAGAAGCTCCAGCATTGAACGTTACGAGAACAATCGCTCCAGAACTTATTGCTCTAGAACTTATTCAGGTCAAGACCGGCTTCCTTGGCCATCACGCCAATGCCCTTCTTCTCCAGAGTCTTGATCGCTTTCGTCGAGAGGCGCAAACGAACGAAGCGCTTGCCTTCCGGCCACCAAACGCGCTTGTTCTGCAAATTAACGTGCTGTAACCGCTTGGTGCGGCGGTGAGAGTGGGACACGGCATAGCCGTTGTTGGCTTTTTTACCGGTCAGTTGGCATTTCCGCGACATGGGATTCTCCGCTGCCCTTGCAAAAGTAAGGTTTCATTTCCAAACGCTCATTCTACAGGGCGATCGCCGCAATTGACTAGAAAATTTCTCAGAGACCTGAATTATGTGGCCCTACAGAGCTGTTCGGCTTAATTGATACCTAAATGGGAGTGGGCTCGATGCTGACATTGCGGAGACTCGTGAGTGAGGACTTGCGCAGTTGACTGGGTGAATCCACTGATGATGGGTGTTCATATACATTGGAATTTGATGTAAAAAAAAAGACTTCTACATTATTCCCGGGTTTATTTCGCCTTAGGATTGGGCACGACTACCGAGCCCCTTTGATCGCCTGCAAGGGAAATCTAAGCCTGTCGAAAGGTTGGCCCTGAATCCCCCCTGAAAGCTCATCTTCAAATTGCTTTTAGGGGGCAAGGAGTCTCCTGTTCTGGCATGCTTTCATCCCTGTTGTCTTTATTTAATTTGCCTAGATGCTTGTCGTCTCGGTTAGTTTCTCTTGCTTATTAAGTGTGATCTTATCCAAGGTAGGGGTTTTCTGTGCTGGATTTTAATCAATATGCGCTTCAGTCCTATGGTGGCTTTCAGGACTGGAATTCATCAGCTTCCATTCAGGATTCAGGCCAATCTTTGTCGATTACGGGAAATGGCTGGAAAAAGATTGATTTTGCCTACGATGTCACGGCAAATACGGTTTTAGAATTTCAATTTAAAAGTACAAAAGCCGGAGAAGTTCACGGCATTGGCTTTGATACGGATGATAGTTTGAGTCGCGATCGCGTCTTTCAGCTTTATGGGACCCAATCTTGGGGGATCAGTGATTTCCGGAACTATAGCCCCGATGTCAGTGACGATGGCTGGGTGACCTACCGCATTCCTGTGGGCCAGTTTTATACCGGCTCCATGCAATACCTCACCTTTGCGAATGACCACGATGTCTTTTTCCCCTCCGCAGAGAGCCTGTTTCGCAATGTGCGGGTGTTTGAGGGGGATCCGATATCACCGCCCGCTAATGATGAGCAGCCCCTCGACCTGACACAATATTCCATTACCTCCTATGGTGGTCAGGACCGTGGGCCCAGTGCCGTGATTACGGATGCGGGGTCCACCGCCGAGTTGCAAGGCAATAATTGGAAGAAGTTGGCCTTTCCCTATGACGTGACGGCGGACACGATGCTGGAGTTCCAGTTCCGCAGTGGTCGCGAAGGGGAAATCCATGGCATTGGCTTCGATTCAGACAATAGCCTGAGTTCCAACCGCACGTTTAAACTTCACGGGACCCAAAATTGGGGGCTGCGGCAGTTTGATAACTATGGTGATGGGGCTGATGGTGGAACCTTAGGAGAATGGACGAGCTACACCATTCCTGTGGGGGACTTTTTTACGGGGGATATGGCTTACCTGACGTTGGTCAATGACCATGACGTCTCCAATCCAACCGCTGAAAGCCTATTTCGCGATATTCGTGTCTATGAAAAGGCTGATGTCCTGCCCCAGCCTGGAACGATTGGGTTTACCACTTCATTTCTGAATGTGACGGAAGGCGAAGAAGCTGTTCTGGTCGTCACCCGAGAGGGGGGCAGCGACGGTGCAGTGTCTGTGGATATCCGTCAGGCCGCCGGGGATGCGGTGGCCGGAGAAGATTTTGCGGCATCCCTACTGCCCATCACAGTGACCTTCGCTGATGGGGAAACGGGCACCCAGATTATCAACCTGCCAACCTTGGATGATGTGCTCTATGAGCCTGGTGGTGAAACGCTGCGACTGGAACTGGTGAATGAGACCGGTGGCGTTGCGGTTGTGGGCTCAACGGTGGATATTGCGATCGCCGATAACGATCCCCAGCCCCCGGTGATTTTCCAGGCTGGCAACCTCAGCGGTGTGAAGTCCTTTGCTGATGCCCTCGCCAGCGATGGCCCGGACCATGCCTATCGCTTTTCCGTCAGTGAGACTAGCGATGTCAACGTCATCCTAGAAGGGTTGACCGCGAACGCCGATCTGGTGCTACGGCGCGCGGATGGGACATTGCTGGATGATGCGGTGCTGAAGGGTGCAGTGCTGGACTCCTCAGCAAATGGTGGTGCACGCACGGAGGTTCTGGCTGAAACCCTGGCTGCTGGGGACTATGTTTTGCAAATCGAAGCGGGAGGCGGTACGGACTATGACTTGATCCTATCGGCGACGCCGGACGTTGCGGATACATCCCATCAGCTAGCAGTGAGCACAGCCACGTATCTGGGTGGTTTTGGTGACGATACGGCGGCGGCAGTGGAGGTTTCACCGCGCAATGAATTGCTGCTGGTGGGTAACTTCAGTGCATCCCAGAGTTTTGGGCCTGCTCAGGCTGTTTTAGGGGCAACAACGGCGAGCCCGGCACAGCTTGTCAGACTGTCGGCCAGTGGGCGTGACGTCCTGTCGGTCACGCATTTGGGAGGCGATGTCAATGATCTGGCAATCAATGCGGCGGGCAATATTGTCGTCGGTGGTGACTTTGGCGTTGCTGTTCTGAATCCGACGGGAGAGCAGGTGCTATGGTCCCAGGGGCCAGGGAGCCTAGGAGGCAATGTCAGTCGGGTTGCGATCGCTGATGATGGTACCGTCGTCACACTCTCGGGTAAGACCGTTACGACTTGGACCGGCAGTGGGCAACAAATTGCCCAGCATGCCCAGGTGCGTTCCTACGTCAACGACGTGGAAATTCACCCCCAGACCAACCAGGTTTATGTGACAGGCTTTGACAACAAGCGCAATGCGTTGGACAGCAATAATCCGGTGCAGGTGGCCTATGTCAACGCCTTTAATCCAACCAACTTGGAAACCTTCCAGTGGCAAAACTGGGGCTTTGACGGAAATACGTTGACCAGCAATGGCCAAAACGACATGGCCGATACTCGGGGCTACCGGGTTAGCATCGGTGATGATGGACAGCTCTACTTTTTGGGCGAAGTGGCCGGGGGCAATTCGATCTTCCGGTGGAATGGCCGGGATCGCAGCACACCGACCCTGGTTAAATACGATGCCTATAATGACCCCTACAATTCCAAGAGTCCTCACCAGGTCTACTATGCCCGCCTCGATCCGACGACCGGAGCCATTGATAAGGGGCAATTGGCCTTTGCCCGGTTGAACGGGGATACATCGGCGATCGCCAATGCCTTTCGCGTGGAGAATGGTGCGATCGCAGCAGACGAAAGCGGCAATATCTACATCAGTGGCCAGGGTTTCTCAAAGATTAAGGACCGAGACATCAACCAAATTAATGGTCAAACCGTCGGTCCCTACACCAAGAGCGATCTCACCGCCTTGGTAGTGGCCAACGATTTCCAGTCCCGTCGTTTGTGGACACCGTTTACCGAAAATGTGGGCCGGGGTAATCTCCAGGGCATTGCTGTGGGCAATGGTCGCACGGCGGTTCTCGGTTCCGTCAGTCAGGGCACAGTGATTACAACGGATGATGCCATCAATCCTGATCCATTCAATCTCAATCCGTTCAGCAGTAGTGACAGTGGTTCTCTTCAGGATGTTTACCTCGCAACTTGGGGGACCGATACCCAGGATGGCTTTGTGTCCCTGCAAGCAGGGACGGACGGAGCTGATGTGTTAGTCGGGGGGCGTTCTGGAGATCTGTTTGTCGGTGCAGGCGGGAGCGATCGCTTGACGGGCAATGGTGGCTCAGATGCTTTCCGCTACGATACCCCGGGGGATGGGGGCGATACCATTACTGACTTTGGGTCGGATGATGAAATTCGCCTTTTGGCCCAAGGATTTGGGTTGGTTGCAGGAGCATCAATTACCTTTGGCTCAGTCTTCCGCTATAGCCAGGGTGTGTTGAGCTTTGATGCGGATGGATTCGGCGGAGCCGGAGCCTTGGCGATCGCAACGCTCCAAGGTTCTCCCAACCTCAACGCCAGCCAAATTCGCATTGTGTAAGCGAACGACTACTGCGGTCAATCAGCGTGATTCAATGCGCTGAAGCGCAGGCTATGCAGACCCCAACGGACCTTTGCTTTTAGGTCTTGTTGGGGTCTTTCGCGTTTCAACGAGAGATGCAACCGCTAAGCTAGCTTAGGTACCGGAGAGAGAATAGGTAGGAGCAAGAACAGAGTTGTTAGACAAACTCAAAGGCATCACTGGTGAGTGAAAGTGAGTCCTGGGAGCGAATGACACCCACAACTTCCGGTCGGCCGCCATCGTTGTGGAACAGGATGCTCATATCCTGACGGCAGCAGCTTCCCAGGCGATAGTCCGAGGCTTCACCATGGAGCTGAATCACGTCGCCTTCACTCATGTTGAAGTCACGGATGTAAGCAAAGTCGCCTGTGCCATAGCTGCTGGTGTCGCCATCGGTGTAGTAAACCTGGTTGCTGTCACCTAGGATGAAGCGATCGCCTTCGCCCCCGCCCATCAACATATCGCGCTCATTTCTGCCAGGGTTGCGTGAGTTGCTGCGCACGCCGACAATTTCATCTGCTTCTGCGGTGCCAATGAGGCGATCGCT